>CBHCMF010000188.1:0-8459 GCA_965974465.1 uncultured Noviherbaspirillum sp. | reverse complement strand
TCCAACACGTTGAACGGCAGCTTTCGGGAAATCGCTATGTCGGCTTAGGGTCGAATACTGCCGTCCATTTGGGTAACCTGAACGACCGTAATCAGTCTGAAGCGGTCAGTGGCTCACCCTTAATTCACCGTCTGGACTTGAACAAACTCGGAATTTAGCAAGACTCAGGACGCGATTCAATCTGACACGAGTCGGCAGATCAAATCCGGCTTCCTACCAATCAAGCCGCCTTGGGCTTCGATAGCAAAGCCTTCAAATTCGCCAATCTATCCTGCGGTGAGAGCTTTTCCTCCTCCTTAGGCACCGCATCGCCTTCATCCAGTTTCATCTCTTTGATAAAGCGTGACACGTCACAATTCACACTCTCTCTTGCACGTTTGCGCTTCTTACACCATGTGACATGTAAGCTGCGTTGGGCGCGTGTGATACCAACATACATGAGGCGCCGCTCTTCTTCGATGCGTGCAGCGAGCGTGTCGATCGGGGCATCGGGGTCGCCCTTGTGTGGCAGGATGCCCTCTTCTACGCCGACCAGGAAGACGTGCGGAAATTCCAGCCCCTTCGATGCATGTAGCGTCGACATGCGTACCGCGTCTGGTTCTTCGTCTTTACCTTCTAGCATGGTCATTAGTGCGACCATTTGGGTGAGTTCGAGCAGGCTTTTTTCCTCGCCCGTGCCGTCCTTGCCACCGGTGCCCTTTTCTTTTAACCAGGTGGTGAAGTCGAGCACGTTCTGCCATTTGCTCTGCGCCTGACGGTCGTCGAAGGCGTCGTACAAATAGGCTTCGTAGTTGATCTCCTTCATCATCTCATCGAGCAGTTCGGCTGCACTTTCACCGCGCTTGGATGCGCGTGCTTCGAGGCCATTGATGAAGTTGCAGAAGTCGCGCAAGGGATGTAGCTGACGATCGGTCAGTTTGGATTCGATACCGCCTTTGAATACTGCTTCAAACAAGGAACATTGCCACTGACCCGCGAAGGCGCCGAGCGCTTCGAGTGTCGATTGGCCGACGCCGCGTTTGGGAGTCGTGACCGCGCGGATGAATGCGGGGTCGTCGTCTTCATTGGCGACCAGGCGCAGGTAGCTGACGATGTCTTTAATCTCGGCGCGGTCGAAGAAGCTCTGCCCGCCGGAGATGGTGTAGGGGATGCGTTCCTTGCGTAGCGCTTGCTCGATCACACGCGCCTGATGATTGCCGCGATACAGGATGGCGTAGTCAGAAAACTTGGCACGGCGTTCGAACTTATGCGCGGAGATCATGATGGCGACCTGCTCAGCCTCTTGCTCGTCGTCCTGCATCGCCAGTACCTTGATCGGATCGCCGAGGCCATGTTCGGACCAGAGCTGTTTCTCGAACAGTTTGGGATTGTTGGAGATGACGGCGTTGGCGGCTTGCAGAATGCGTGTGCTGGAACGGTAGTTCTGTTCGAGCTTGATCACTTTGAGGTCGGGGAAATCGACCTGCAGTTGCTTGAGGTTTTCAATGGTGGCGCCACGCCATGCGTAAATCGCCTGGTCGTCGTCGCCCACGGCAGTGAACATGGGTTTCTTGCCGATGCCAGTGACCAGCAGTTTCACCAGTTCGTACTGGCAGGTGTTGGTGTCTTGATATTCATCGACCAACAGATAGCGCAGTTTCCGCTGCCATCGGTCACGCACCGCTTCATTGTTGCGGAACAGTTCAACCGGTAGGCGGATCAGGTCATCGAAATCAACCGCCTGGTACGAGGTAAGCGTGGCGACGTAGTTGCGATAGATGCGTGCTGCTTGCGCTTCTTCTTCGGTGACCGCTTGCTTTAGCGCCGCGTCAGGATCCACCAGGCCGTTCTTCCATAAGGACATCGCGGTTTGGATGCGACGGATCTCTTGCTTGTCGGTGGTGCACGCAAGGTCTTGCACCAGCGAGAAACAGTCGTCGCTATCCATGATGGAAAAGCGGTCCTTCAAACCGAGTTCTTTCGCTTCGCGCCGCAGGATCTGCACGCCGAGCGAGTGGAAGGTACAAACGGTGAGATGCTTGGCTTCTTTCGGATTTTTTAGGAGCTTGGCGATGCGCTCCTGCATTTCGAGCGCAGCCTTGTTGGTGAAGGTGACCGCTGCGATGTTGCGCGCCTCGTAACCACAGTGTTCGATCAGATTGGCGATCTTCTGCGTAATGACGCGCGTCTTGCCAGAACCGGCACCAGCGAGCACCAGACATGGTCCATCCATGTAGTGGACGGCTTCGCTTTGTGGACGGTTCATGCCAAGAGCGGCATTGTGAGAGGCGTGTGACATGCAGAAATGGAAAGAGAAAAAGCGGCTCATTTTAACAGTCGAACGCCTTCCGAGCCGCAACGTTGACAGTTCGCCATCACGCAAAATGCATCGGCGCCACACTCGTATTGGCTGCACTTTACAAACGCGGACATTGCACCCAAACTGGCGCAGTCATGGACGAAGCGCCATGCCCTTGCCATTTCCGCTTGACATAAGAGAAACCCATCATGGGTCAAGACCATCCTCTATCAATCGCAGACCTGCATTTCCTTATCGCGGAAGACGAGGAATTCCAGTGTCAGTGGCTGCACACGATGCTGACCGAACTGGGTGCGCGGCATATCGTCGAAGTGGGAAACGGCCAGGCCGCGCTGGATCTCTTGCAGGAGAAGGACCGGCATATCGACATCAGTTTCATTGATCTCAATATGCCTGGCATGGATGGTATTGAACTGGTACGCAATCTTGCCAAAGGCAATTACCAAACATCAGTCGTACTTACCACGGGGTTCGGTTCTGCTTTGCTGCTTTCTGTGGAAACGATGGCCAAAGCCTACGACATCAATTTGCTCGGCACCTTTGAGAAGCCGGCCACGCCGGAAGTATTGCAAGAATTGATTGGGCGTTACCAGCCGCCGGAGTCACGGCGCGCGAAGAAGACGTCGCCGGTATTTACCGTGCAGGAAATCCGCGACGGCATCAGGGCCGAACAATTTGAACCTTTTTTCCAGCCGAAGGTAGAACTCGCCACCGGCAAGGTGAAGGGAATGGAGGCCTTCGTGCGCTGGCATCATCCGCAGCACGGCATGGTGATGCCGGCGGCGTTCATTCCAGTGCTTGAAGCCAACGGCCACATGGAAGATCTGACCTGGCTGGTGATCGAGCGCGCCATCGCTGCCTGCCGCATTTGGCACGACCAGGGCATGATGTTATCGGTGTCAGTCAATCTATCGGCAACCTCACTGGCGGAGCCAGGACTGGCAGGTAAGATTCTCGCGCATATCAAGCAGCATGGCATCGCGCCTTCCTATCTGACGATCGAGATCACCGAACTCATGGCGATGACTGATGTGCCAGTGTGTCTGGAAAATTTGGCCCGCCTGCGCATGAAAGGGTTCGGTCTGTCGATTGACGATTACGGCACGGCACATTCCAACGTGCAGCAGTTGCTGCGCATCCCCTTTCTCGATCTGAAGATCGACCGTTCCTTTGTGGCCGGCGCTTCGCAAAACAAGCAGATGCACATCGCGCTCAGTTCCTGCCTGGACCTGGCGCGAAAGCTACACCGCAATTCGGTGGCAGTCGGCGTGGAAACACGTGAAGACTGGGACTTGCTGCGTAACCTCGGCTGTACCTACGCACAAGGTTATTACATTGCCAAGCCGATGCAACGCGATGCGGTGCCCAAATGGATGGCGGAGTGGGCGGAGTTTTTCTAAGTATCCGCGCATAAAAAACGGTGAGACGGATGTAGTCCTGGCCAAATGCGATGCAAGGTCGCAGACAGTCACCGTTTTTTATGCGCGGATACTCAACACCAATCTTCCGTCATAACGTGACAGACAGATTGGTATTACACTGGGCGATTGACTTAACGGTGTAACGCATCATGAAATTCGCCCATCTCATTGAAATTAACGATCCGCTCAATCCTTTGCTCAATCGCCTCTCACGTGGGCAGCTATGGCAGGGCTTGGTATTGCGCGCCGAGACGCCGAAAACCTTCGTTCCGCACCTCGATCAATGCCACATTCTGGAACGCACGGAATTGTCCCTTTCGCGCGAATTGCACTACGGTGATCTAGTGGTGCGCGACCGTGTCACTTTTGTTCCGCAACAACAGGTGGTCTATCACGTCCCTCAGCAAAAAGACATTCCGGAATCACGCCTGACGATGACCATTGAGGAGCCGGAGTCGGAGATTTTCTTCGTGCGCTTTGAATATGACAGCGGGGCAACTGAGGCCGAGGATGCAACCGAGGCGTTCTACAACGACTTCCGACGCGAAGCGTACAAGGAAGCGGATATCGATACGATACGGACAATTCGGGAAATGGCAGAACAAGGAAAGCTGGGGGCATAGCGCGCCGTATGCTCTTCACCCATGCGTGACATTGTGGTCGAAAAGACGTCATTCCGGCTTTCGCCGGAATGACGGAGGATTTGCTATTTATTTCCCAAAATCTCAATCATTTCTCTTTACTGCATCAATGCCGCCGGCCGGTCACGCGTTCGGCGCCATAGCGCACTGCATCTTTCACTTTGTCCCACGTGCTTTCTGGGTGATTGCGTTCCCAGTCGCTACGAATATCGGCTTCTGCATCTTCCCAACGGTAATTCTTGAAGCGTTCGCTGCCAGCCACCGTTGAGCCATAGCGGTACGCGGCGTCGTAGTCTTCATAACGCCCGCCAGATGGGCCATAGGCCGTTTGCCAATGCGTGCGGAAAGCCGTGTCGTCAGTGCTGGTACGTGTTTCTGACGGGCTTAGTTGCTCAATTTCGACATCAGTACGACGCACGGTATCGTTGATATTGGCGGTCTCTTGCGACACTTCCTTGCCGATCACCACTTCTTCGACTACGCGGGCACTCTTCGATACGACGGGTTCTTCGCTCATTTCCCGTAGTTCAACCGTGCCTTCCTTGAACGCAGCCATATCGGCTTCGGTCGCCGGCTGATCGACGGCGTGGCGTTCCACTGTCACATGCTCTTGGCGCAACTCCACGGTTTCCTGCACCGGCTTTTCGGTCACGTGCTGATACACGCGCACGCCACCGCGCTGCACCGCGCGTTTGCCGACCTTCAATTCTTCTTCCACGATTGGGATGCGTGTTTCCTGCTCAGGGGTCGACTGTGCGGCAGTCCGGCGCTGATTGTATACCGTGCGCTCTTGTTCGATTTCGCTGTCGGTCAACATCGGTGCGGACTCGTCGTAACCTGACCATCCCTGGCTGCGCCATTGGGTGGCACGTTCATCGATATCGATGGGGTTGTAACGATTCATCACCTCAACTGCGCGCTCACGCTGTTCTTCGTTGCTGGCCGTGATAGTCAATACACAGCTGCCGCGGCGCACTGCTTCGGAATACACTTCGTGCTCGCGGGTGGACTCGTCCATGCCGAATAGAGAGCGAAAGAAATTGCCGATGGCAGAGCCGCCCGATGTACCTGTGGTGGTGGTCTGTCCCGCCCTACTCGAACCCGATTCTGGCTGCAGCTGTATGTCGCTGCGCGAAAAGCCGGCGGACAGTAATTCGTTCATTGCATTTTGTGCGTGCTCATAACTGTCGTACACGCCTACTACGGTATTTTCCATGATCCGTGTCTCCTATAAATAAAATCGATCATCCGAGTACGGTCTTGATCTGAGAGATACTATGCAGGCATAAGCCATGCCACTGTGTTACGCATGCGCCGTTTCATTTCCCGCCTTTGTCGAAGCGCTCTACGGTGACTTGCTCTGAACGCAACAGGACGTTCTGCGGGACATGGACTTCTTCCCTCTGACGGGTGATATGCATTTCCTCCTTGAGCAAGGTCTGCTTTTGCACCACCAGAACTTCTTCGAGGATCGGCACCACCAGTGTGTCGCCTTCATAGCGCATCTGTGGCAATTCCGACTCCGCAACGACGCGGCCAATAGGCACATGTTTGAGCACGATCCGGTCGTGCAGCAAGGGCGGATCCACCACCTGCTCGCGCTCTGAAACGGTCTTGTGAATCCGTACGCCTGCGCCGGTATCAATGACGCGTTTGGCGACCTGCACTTCTTCTTCCATCACGGGAAAAGTCAGTTGGGATGGATGTTGGTTTGCATCGGAAATGTTGAAGGTAAAAGGCAAACGATAACCACCGTTGGAGTCGGTCGTGAGCAGGTTGACCGGAACCAGAACCTGCGTACCGCCATCGCCCCTTACCAAGACTTGCACATCGTCGCTGGTCCGTTGTATCGACACGATGGAGGCCTGATTTCCACTAGCGTCAACCACACGAGCATCTATAAGCCTGTCAGGCGAAGGCGACATGTCGCCACTATCAGAGAAATGCGCCATGAGTAGCTTCTTCACTCTGGTCAAAAGTCAGAGACGGCATGCAAGGTGCGGGCCGGGTCAGCACCCTGGCGTGTATGCGCACACACCGATCAGAACACGCCCCTTTTTACCGCCCGGGCGGAAAAATTTACATGCGCGATGGGCAATGCGATGCCTTCGAACTAATGCGATGCGGCGCGCTCTTATCCATATTCGTCATTGCTTATGCAAGGAGGCAGGTGTGGCAACCATCATTGCAGGCCGATTCCAGCAACAATCGGAAGTCGAAGACGCTATCGAGGGACTGCTGCGCGCCGGTTTCGAGCGCGAGCGGCTTTCATCGTTCTACGTTAATCCTGCCGGGCAACATGACGCCTATCCGATCGGGGGCGATCACGCCGTTTCTGCCGGTGCAAAAGAAACCGGTAAAGGGGTAACGCTAGGCGCTGTGACCGGCGCGGCGGTCGGTGTCGCAGCGACCCCTTTCCTGGGCCCCGTCGGTACTGCCACCGGCGGCTTACTTGGTGCACATATCGGCGGCCTGATCGGCAGTCTGTCCGAGATGAAGGAAAAAGGCGAAACCGGCGAACATGCGGAAGATGTCGAGAATGCTGCGCCGATCCGTCACGCCGGCATGCTGGTGGCCGTTGCTGTCGACGATCAGGAATATCATGATCGTGCAATTAACGTGCTGCGTTCGCTCGGTGCAACGGATCTTGAACGGGCGGAAGGCACGATCGAGAACGGGGACTGGACCGATTTCAATCCGGTGGAGCCGCCGATATTGCTGCAACCTGCACCTGAACGGCCGCAGCCGAGTGGGCCGAACCAGCGCGCGTAACGATTGCCTTTACATTATCTCTCGGCAAGCGCTTTATCCGTCGATGTGCGCAATCAAGGGCAGATGATCCGACGCCACGCGTGCCAATGGCGTTGCATGCACTTCAACATGCACCAGCCGATGGCGCGGTCTGATCCAGATTCGGTCCAGTGCAAACAGCGGACGTCGCGAGGGGAACGTTCTCGGCGCCGGTACTGCTTGGAAATGCGATACCAACCAGCGCAAGCAACGCCCCCACACAAACCATTCATTGATGTCGCCCAGCAAAATAACCGGCATTTCTTCAGTATCGAACATCTGTAACAGTTTGCGAATCTGCGCGCGCCGCTCACCAGGCCGCAAGCCGAGATGCGTTGCAACCACACGCAACAGATGCCCATGGCAATCGACGTCCGCATCGAGTGCACCACGCGGCTCACGGCTACCGAAAGAAAGATCAATGCAGCGCATCGATACGATCGGATAGCGGCTCAACACGGCGTTGCCGTAGCGCCGTTCCGGCAAATCGCAGGCGGGACCTTCTGCTGCGGCAAAGCCGGTCGCTTCCTGCAACATCGCCAGCACGTTGGGCGTCTTGCTGCCACCAAGCGGTACTTCTTGCAGGGCGATGATGTCGACATCCATTTCCTGTAGGACGTCAGCGACGCGCGCCGGTGAGAATTTACCGTCACAACCGACAGCGCCGTGAATGTTGTAGGTAGCAATCGTCAGCGGCCATGGATTGAGATCAGGCTGAGGTAGTTGAATCGGTGGCGCGGTTGCGATGCGTTCATCTTCATCGATATCTAAGAACGAATTCATTACGCCGTCTGATCCTCTTTCTGTTTAAGAAGCCGTTGCAACCCCATGGCGAGCGCGATGATGAACGCGACGACCGTGGCCAATATCGCAACCGTGCCGGGACTCGGATTGCGTATCGTTTCCGCAAGATGGTGAACAAAGGTGACTGTGATGACGATACCGGGCAACATGCCAAGCGCTGTTCCGATCAGATAGTCGCGAAAGCGAATATGTGATGCGCCGGCAACCACATTGACCACAGTAAATGGCGCCACTGGCAACATCCGCACCACCACCACAGCAACAATGCCGCGTCTGGCAATGCGCTTGCTTAGGTTATTGATGCGCGGCCCCAGTAATTTTCGCACGGTGGCGCGTCCGAGCCAGGCACCCAACCCATACGCCACCGCCGCACTCAGCAACGTGCCGGTCATCGCATAGAAGAAGCCGTACAGAGGGCCGAATACAATGCCGGTGACAGCAATGAGCAACATCACCGGCATCATCATCACCCCTGCCACCACATAACTGGCAACCACCGCAATC
>CBHCMF010000187.1:0-8489 GCA_965974465.1 uncultured Noviherbaspirillum sp. | reverse complement strand
AAACAATCAATTCGCCATGAGGGAAATCAAATGATGATATACCGCACCTTTTCGCAAGAGAAATGGCACTGCTTCTCACCATCGCCCTGTCGATGTCAGATGCTCCCGCAAAAAAATGGCTCCCTAGAGCGGTTTGATTGTGCGTGAAAGGGAGGTCAGGTCGGGCCGAGAAGCGCAACCGTACGTGAGCTACGGTGAGCATCGCAGGCCCGAGATGACCCCCTTTCACGCACAGGCAAATCGCTCTATGGAGCCATTAGCGGATATACGATCAGCCAGCGGTGAAATTTCAGTGGGGGACAGGCATTCGCCATGTCCGGCCCCTCTCCCTCATTTTCAGGCGTTTCGCAATCTGAGAACACCAACCCCAAGTCCGACGAATGTGAGGCCGGAGGCTTTGTTAAAGATCCTCGCGCGTACACCCGTTGAAAACCAAGGCTTTATGTAACTCGCCAACACAACATAAGTCAGATGCGAAAGGACCGTACACACTGAAAATGTCGTGGTCAGCAACAAAAAAAGGCCGAGGCTTGAATTTTCCGGAGACATAAACTGCGGAAACAAGGCCGTGAAGAACAAGATGCTCTTGGGATTGGTGATGGCGACCAAAAGGCCGTTTGTGAACATCTTAAATGCCCCTGACGTTTCATCGGCCGTGGTTGCCACATCTTGCGCAAAGATATTGGTTTTGTTCTTCCATTGGCGAATGCCGAGATAAATCAAATAGGCAGCACCTAGAACCTTTAACGCCGTAAATGCCATCGACGACGTTCTTAAGACCACACCCAATCCAGCCATCGCCGCACCGGATACCACAAACACGCCCATCGCATTGCCAATAGAGCTATACAGTGCCTTGCGCGCGCCCACCGCGACAGAATTTGAAATCGCTAAAAGTACCGCAGGTCCGGGAGTAAATGCCGTAGCAAGCGAGACAACAACAAACAAAGACCAAGTGGAGATATCCATAGTTAAGCGTGCGAAGGGGTAAAGGGTTTATTCGGTATAAATTGTAAATTGGCAATCTAACATAAAATTCCGCCGCTCGTTAATGTCGCCCTCTGCGTGGGCCGTGAGCCCGCTATTCCCAGGCACACTGTCTTCTCGGGCATTATTGTCGATACTAAGCACGCCGCTGGCACTTGGCGCGGTCGGCGTATCCGTGCACAGCAATTTCAACATGCATGCGGTGAGCGCGTCGATACCTCCAGCCAATTCGGAGAGAAGAAATTGCAGTTGCTGCACAGGCGCAGCGGTTCAGCTGTGGGCAGGGCCGTCAACGTCTTGGGACGCTCGCGTGGCAGCAACAGCTGAGCCAGATAGGTGCGAAAGCTTGGAGCCCTTGTAATCATCTGCTTAGCGATCGCCGTCGCTATATCAGCAACTACGACTGGAACAGGAAGGAATGAAATGAACGCAAAAACCGCGTCCATGGGGCTGCGTAATCGAATTCCGTTGCATCAATGTCGGTGCAATGAAACAAGCGGCATGAAACACAAAGGTGACCTATGAACGCACCAGTTTATGTGCGATACGTTTTGATTCCCATCTTTTGTGCTCTGACCGGCTACACGGACAAAGGCGTACGCTGCAAGATCGAAGACAGCAAGTGGATCGAGGGGAAACACTACCGGAAGGCTCCGGACGGCCATATCAACATCAACATGCAGGAATACTACAAATGGGTCGAGGGTCAGTCATCTCTGCCGGCGTAGAGGTCCGGAAAGTACGGCCAAGCTCATGTTGTATACATTGAATTGTCATTCATTGGAGTGTCTGAACTACAGGTAGGCGGATGGAGTGAAAATAACATTCTAGTTAAATTTGATACGTTGGATATTAATGAGAAGGTTAAGATTGACCTTTTATCCTCAGAGGATTTTCATGCGTCTTTGTTTTGCGATTGGATACGGATTGATAGTGTTAGCCCTGGATTAATCGGAGCTCCATGATGGGAAGAAGCCACTCCCTGAGCTTGCCTTTGTTTTGCGTATCCCATAGCTAAGAACTGGCGACCGAAGCGGTCAAGCATCACGTCAATCGGAAATCGCATTCCTTTGATATCGGATATCCAGCTTCTTGCATCTCTGCTCATTTTGAAAGCCGTTCAGCATACTCAAAGCCGGAATGGCGGGCTTAATGCGACAAAACCGATTCAGTATCTAAAGTGGCTAACATGGCTGTTCCAACTAAACCGGCGGGGCGATAATGGCAGCTCTTTTTGACGATATCCTTTTCTTAATCAGCACGGATTGTTTTACAAACGAATTGTTTGGCGAATTTTCTCAATCGAACGTCGAGAAAGTCAAACAAGCCGCGCGGCATGCGGTGCCGGACATGATTCACGGTGGCGATAATTATTATATGTGTGGGGATTTTTCCCCCGAGCGACAGCAAAAAACGCAGCGGGACTTTTTTGCAAAACTACAAGCGCAGCAGGTGGGAGCTGGCATTCAGCAAAGAATCCACTTATTTTACGAAACACTACAAGGAATTACGGATCAATCAAGGACAGCCAGCAATGTGATTGGTTCTGTCGCAGCCCGTTTGTACTGGCTGCATACCGACAATTTCAACACACCAATTACTGACGAGATTCTTGATTTAGTTGCAATGGTTGAGCCGCTTGGTTTGCACAGGGAATCGCACGGTTTTGACTGGGGTGACATTTGGTTGAACTCTCCGTCGAAATGGGATCAATATGTAATGTCCCTAATGGATGGCATAGACGAGATACCTTATCTGACGTTTACAGACATTACAAAATTCTCTTCCCAGTTTGATTTTTTAAGTGCTTGGAAAAAGCATCTTGGCGAAGAGCGTTTCGCCGTTATCAAAAACTTTATCCTAACGGAAGCGCATGCCGAGCTAGACCAGATTAATCCAGACGCAGCAAAGGAAATAGACCGAATCATGTCAGCTATTTAGGGATTTAAAACTACCCCTTAAAAGGTTTCAATTAATCCCCATCCATCCTTTAGCAAGTGGGCTGTCTCGGCCAGCTCACGGCAATCGCCGATGCCAACGGTAAGCCCCCTCTTCGGCTACAACGTGAACCTAGAATTAAACAATCTCATCAACCAGAATGGTGAAAGCTACAACTTCACCTACGATGCGCAAGGACAGCTAATCAGCGAAACAGGCATTGACGGCAAGTGGCCTGCACACAAAAAACAGATGAGTACCCCCCAACAAAATCGGTTAGGGAACTAGGCGGTCCAGTTCCTGCGCTAGCCATTGCTCAATGGGCTGTTGGCCACCCCGAGGGGCTGCCTGAAGTTTTAGCCATACTCGGGAGGGAAGATCTTGCAACGTGGGCTGCGCAGCATGATTGATCACATGGGCATAATCCTGCAGAGTCGCAACTACAGAACGCCCTCTGAAGGTTTTCCCATCTTGTCCGACGTGGTGAACAATCGAATCAATAATCGCATTCTGCGATTTAGCGAACCCAACTATAAGTTCGGCTAGCTGTTGGTTTGTGATTGACATGCGACCTCCACGTGGTTGATTGAATAACGATTACAACCTATAGCAAGCGGCTGAGCTATCTCACGTATATGGTAGAGGCATTTGAAACAGAACCTGCCAGCGTTGAACCAAGTGCAGCGTGGCGCAAGCGTGCAGGAGAACTCAATTTGCTTACTCCAGCATGGAAGAAATGCACGACGCTGCCGTCACCTAATTAATTGATGCAGGTCGTTTTCTTTATGAGGAATTGCAGCCTAGGATTCGGTAATAGCGGATTCATAAGTCGGAAAGCGTAACGGACGAGGTCATACGGTCGCTAACCGCTTCTGTGATTTTCGATTGACCATACAAGTCTCGAACGAGATCACGTACACCATCGGAAGGAATATCACGAAATCGAACAACAGTATCAAGCCCGTTTTGCCGCCCCTCTTCCGGAGGACAAAGTCTGACATAGACTGGCAGAAGACTTTCGTTTACAAATTTTCTCGTTCTAAGAGTAGTGTCAGATGTCTATAGTGCCATCGATTCGGGGGCGGTCATTTCGCACTTCCCACATTCGCCAAAGCACGAACCCTGCCGCAGCACTTCCTGCCAACATCAGTAGCATGCCCAGCTTGTGCGCTACCGCTCCATAGGTTTGAGCCTGCTCTATTCGATGGAAAACACCGAGTAAATAGATCCAATCGTGTCCTCCGTCCTCGCCGGTATGGCCGCCGAGCAAGACGAGCTGCGGTTGCTTCGCATCGTAGATGTATGGCGCCAGATCCATCAGGCTCACGCCGCACCACCAAACGCCAATTGCAGCACCGAACGGATCACGATTCTGCCAAAGAATAGTGGCGGCGGTAATTAATGGCAGCAAGAGTTGGAACAGACTTCCGCCGAGAATCGCCATGAATTCACCGAAAGGCATGAACAAGACGTGGCCCGCTTCGTGAATCGGCAGCAGAATATTGTGCATGAACGAGCCGCCCATCTCGCCACTACGGTAATCCATTTGGGCCAGATGCATGCCCCAGATGAAAAATATCACCAGCATAAATGCCCGTGTATAGAAGCGTGTCATATCACCGCGCCCCGGGATATGGGTCAACCGTTCGTGCAGCGCTGCCCGCCATAACGGTTGCGCGGCATCGTCCATTACTTCCCTTTTTCCTGCGATGGCAGTCGCTATATCTCGATTCGCCCATTTTTCAAAATACAATCCGCATGCGGGACAGCATTCTGGTGCGGCAAGCTCCTCGGGCTGACGGACATGACCGCATTTTGGACATTTTTTAATGACGATAGCCATTTTACTTAATGGTTAATTTAGGAGCCGCTTTCTCAATAGCGTGGGATTAACGATAATGACTGCCTATTGGTATTGTGCATGTCCCAAATGTGATGATCAAGGACGATTGGTCATCAGAAAACGGCATGACAACCGGAAACTCATTTTTCACTGTGATGAATGCGAGGCTGCTTGGAATTCAAGGGAAGAGATTGGCGATAGACAGAAAACTTTTCTAGGCCTTGATGTTCCTTCATCCTATGCAACCCTAGAAGAAATAAAAGCCAACGGATGGGAAAAATTCGCAAGACATCCATATGCAAAATAGCGTTCTTAGAATAAGGTGGAACAGCCCCAGCGTATGAGCAGCCTACTCACATGATGACCGCCATGCCGAGAGCGCAACCTGTAAGTCGGCCTCACATATGCTTGCCTTAATCTCCTCACCTCGTGAATCAACCATGTGCCGGAGAAAAGCAAATACCACCTCTCGTCGGCTTGGTGAACACCATAACAGAAAGCGATTGCATTCCCCGTCCTAAGAAAGGTGCGAAAGCAATTGTTCACCGTACCAACTATGCGCTCTCCAAACATCAGGGAGTAAGGCAAAGCGGGCTAATGCGGGAAAGAAGTAACCAATACCTTCTGCACATGAAAATGTAATGGGATCCCAGCCAGCATTGCCGAGGTCTTGGCGACGCAACGTCTCCCGTGTCCGGTTCCGCAACGTGTCGTCATGCTCCCTACATTCGTCGCAGTGGTCATAGTCAGTGAAGTGATCTGGTTTGCGAACTCCCGCAAATGCCTGGTCAATGCGATCAAGAATATCTTGATCCATCGGTTCGACTGGCCACGCATGAGAGCAGCAAAGCAGGTGATCAATCCATGTCTTGGCGGCCTCATCGAAACATTGTGTGAAGTACTTCAGCTCCGATGCGGCAATAGTCTTTGAGCCGTTGGAAAGAGCCCGAACGACCATTTCAAGTTCATCTACTTTCGGAGAGAGACGGGGGACGAATGCACCACAATGCTTGCATGGTAGTAATGAATCCATAATCCTTGCCTCCAAATCACCAATTACCCGTTAAGCAAGTGGTGTGTCACTGAGCTATTTCCTGAAGCGGGATACGTGCGTTTTTTAGTACGAGGCGGCATAAGACTCAGCACGAAAATCACCGCCTGAGGGCTCTAAGCCGGCCCCAGGGCCAGGGGACGGTTTTCAAGGCTTGATGACTTGAAGCGCGAGACGATGGCCCTTTCAGGTGGATTTCCCATAAAACAACGTCATCTGACCAGGATATTATTTCGCGGCAGAAAATAAAAAAACCCGTTGAAAATCAACGGGTTTTTGTCTTTGGCGGAGAGAGGGGGATTCGAACCCCCGATAGGCTATTAACCTATACACGCTTTCCAGGCGTGCGACTTAAACCACTCATCCATCTCTCCTGAATTCAGGCTCGCGTTCGCGAAGCCGCAGATTATAGCAAAAATCTTAGGATTTATTGCAGTTTTTCAGTTCTTTGAAAAAATCTCACCAAAAAGGGCCGGCGCAGCGTGGCTGCGCCGGCCTTTCCAGGCTCTCCTCATTGTTTCTGCGTTCGTTATTAGTGCGGTTTTATCGCGCTTGTTTCAGTTGCTCCAGAATGGCTGGATTCTCAAGCGTGGACACGTCCTGAGTAATCTGTTCCCCCTTGGCCAACACGCGCAGCAAGCGGCGCATGATCTTACCCGAACGTGTCTTGGGCAGGTTGTCGCCGAAGCGAATTTCCTTTGGTTTGGCGATCGGGCCAATTTCCTTGGCGACCCAGTCACGCAGTTCTTTGGCGATCTGCTTGGCTTCGTCGCCACTCGGGCGAACACGCTTTAGCACCACGAAGGCACAAATCGATTCACCAGTGGTTTCGTCTGGCTTACCGACCACGGCAGCCTCAGCCACGATCGGATGGGCAACCAGCGCGGATTCGATTTCCATGGTGCCCATGCGGTGACCGGACACGTTAAGCACGTCGTCGATGCGACCTGTGATCGTGAAGTAACCGGTCTTTTCATCGCGAATTGCGCCGTCGCCAGCCAAGTACATCTTGCCCCCAAGTTCCTCGGGGAAGTAACTCTTCTTGAAGCGCTCCGGATCACCCCAGATGGTGCGAATCATGGAGGGCCACGGACGCTTGACGACCAGGATGCCACCCTGCCCGTTCGGCAAGTCATGACCAGTCTCATCGACCACAGCAGCCATGATGCCGGGCAGGGGCAAGGTGCAGGAACCGGGTACCAATGGGGTTGCGCCGGGCAATGGCGTGATCATGTGGCCGCCGGTTTCTGTCTGCCAAAAGGTGTCGACAATCG
This sequence comes from uncultured Noviherbaspirillum sp., assembly GCA_965974465.1. Taxonomy (GTDB): domain Bacteria; phylum Pseudomonadota; class Gammaproteobacteria; order Burkholderiales; family Burkholderiaceae_D; genus Noviherbaspirillum. The sequence goes on along the minus strand of CBHCMF010000187.1, from coordinate 1,396 downwards.
GGCACTTTTCATTACCAACATTCTTGTAGTACCACATCCAAGCTTCTGGATTGATCGGCTCACCCACTGAGCCCAGCAGGCGCAGCGATGCCAGGTCGTATTGCTTCGGATGCACGTTGGCGTCTGCGTCGGCAGCCTTGATCAGCGAGCGGATCGCCGTCGGCGCAGTGTAGAAAATGGTGGCCTTGTGTTTCTGAATCATGTCCCAGAAGCGGCCGGCATTCGGGTAGGTTGGGACGCCTTCGAACACGATTTGCGTGGCACCAACGGCCAGCGGGCCGTAGGCAATGTAAGTATGACCGGTGACCCAGCCGATGTCAGCGGTACACCAAAAGACGTCGTTGGGCTTAATGTCAAAGGTCCACTTCATCGTCAACATGGCCCACAATAAATAACCGCCGGAGGAATGCTGCACCCCTTTAGGCTTGCCGGTGGAGCCGGAAGTGTAGAGGATGAACAGCGGGTGTTCAGCATCAATCCATTCCGGTTCGCAGGTAATCGCTTGATTGGCAAGCACGTCGTCAAGCCAGAGGTCGCGGCCTTCGGTGACAGGGATGGTGGCGCCGGTGCGTCTGTAGATGATCACTTTTTTCAGTGTGTTGCATCCTCCCATGTCGATGGCTTCGTCAACGATGGCTTTCAGTGGCAGATGCTTGCCGCCACGCACCTGCTCGTCCGCAGTGATGACAGCGACCGCACCGGCATCGATGATGCGTTCCTGCAGCGATTTGGCAGAGAAGCCGCCAAACACCACCGAGTGCGTAGCACCAATACGCGCGCACGCTTGCATCGCAGCGATGCCTTCGATGGACATCGGCATGTAGACGACGACGCGGTCCCCTCTCTTGATGCCGAGGGCTTTCAGTCCGTTGGCCAGTTGGCAGACCTTGTCATGCAGTTCCTGATAGGTGACCTTGGTGACATGCCCATCGTCGGCTTCGAAAAGGATCGCGGTCTTGCCCGCATTACCGTTTTGCAGGTTGCGGTCGAGACAATTGTAGGAAACGTTGAGCTGCCCGTCTTCAAACCATTTATAGAACGGTGCTTCTGCTTCGTTCAGAGTCTTGGTGAAAGGTCTGTGCCAATGAATGTTTTCCTTTGCATGCTGCGCCCAGAAACCTTCGTAATCACGCTCGGCGGCAGCACACATTGCCTGATAGGCATCCATGCCGGCGATGTGCGCATTTTTGACGAACTCGTCTGGTGGATTGAAGAGGCGATTTTCCTGTTTCAGGGTTTCAATGTCGGACATGGTACGTTCTCCAGCTTTCTTTCATCGTAATTAATGCAAAGGTAGGCCTACTGGTCAGTCAAGCTGAAACGACGGGAATAAATCGCGTCTTTTTCCGTTTAGCTGCGTTGCTCGTCGGTGCATAGCTCGCTATGCGACCTCCTC
>CBHCMF010000186.1:0-8534 GCA_965974465.1 uncultured Noviherbaspirillum sp. | reverse complement strand
GTATGGGTGGCATGGGCGGTATGGGTGGCATGGACGGCATGATGTAATTTGCCGGACTGCGAAAGGCAGCAATGCCTTTCTCATCACTGACCGCAAAAAAGCCCGCTTCGGCGGGCTTTTTGTTTTTGCTTTTTGTTTTTCCTGATTGTCAGATAAGTTCGATATCGGGCAGATTCTCGGCTACCTGCTGCACTGTCTCATATTCGGTCAGCACCTTAATGACAAGAGGCAGCGGCTCCGGCCAGATCTCTGGCAAATCCCTCTCCTCCTTGTAACGGATAGGAAATGCCAACTGCTCCTTCGGCGGACAGAACGCCGCATCGACGCCAGGCTTGTTACCGCGCGCATCAATGCGATACCAGCCGTAGTCTTTTAAATACACCGCATTCAAGCCATGCAGGCAGAACGGCGGCCCATCCGTGCCTACCGTCAGGCGCTGATAGCACAAACCAGCCGGGATGCCGTTCGCACGCAACAATGCCGCTAGAAGATGGCTCTTCGCATAGCAGTAACCCGTGCCATGTATTAATGCTTCGGAAGCGGCACAAGTGACCGGATTGCATTTGTAGTCCCCGCTGTGTTTGATGACGTCGCGAACAAATTCAAAACAACGCTTTACCAGGTCTGCTTCGGACACGGCACCCTCGGCAAGTTGAGCGGCCTTGATTTTAACAACCGGATGATGCCAATCGATGTACTTGCTTGATGCGAGGTACAGCGTCATGTGTTGACTGCCATGCGGCGCAGACTCAATGCTCATCGTCGCTGCCCTCCTCTGCCTGTTGCGGTTCACCGAGTAGCACTGGTGGCTGGTAAGTTGCCAGTAGTTCCTCACGGCTCTGCGGTGTTTCGAGACTGATGCGCCCCAGTGCCCCGCTACGGTAATCCTGGAGCAAAGTGTGAGCTGCCTTTTCGAAGTCGAGATCACCGCCCTTAAGACGGAATGCACGACGCTTGGCGATCCCTTCGATCACGCTCACACCATCAATACCTTCGGTGGGGAAGCCATAACGCGCAGTAAGCAATTGCGGATAGCGCAACAACAATTGATCGGCGAGAAAGGTTGCGACTTCTTCCTCGATCACCGCATTGACGCCAACCGCATGGCTAGCTGCCAGCATCAAGCCGTCAGTTGGGTGCTCGATCTTAGGCCACAACATGCCAGGTGTGTCGATCAACACCATGTTATTGCCTAGATAAAGGCGTTGTTGGGACTTGGTTACCGCGGGTTCGTCACCCACCGCCGCCACCCGCTTCTTGAGCAAGGCATTCATTAGCGTTGACTTGCCGACGTTAGGAATGCCCATGATCATCATGCGCAACGGCTTAAGGGCCGTACCACGATGCGGCGCCAATTTCATCGCCAGCCCAGGAATCTTGGCCACATCTGCGGGCTTCTTGCAGCTCAGGGCAACCGCTTGCACATTCTTCTGCGCGTTGTAATACGCGATCCATGCCTTGGTGGCGGCAGGATCAGCAAGGTCGCTTTTGTTAAGGATTTTCAGGCAAGGGCGCTGACGATGCTTGCGCAATTGCTCAATCATCGGATTGGTGCTGGCCTGCGGCAAGCGCGCGTCCACCACCTCGATGACCAGATCGGTCTTTTCCATGGATTCCGCCGCCTTCTTGCGGGCGGCGTTCATGTGACCAGGGAACCATTGTATGGACATGCGTAAATCTACGTTGAAAGGCAAGCCGCTATTTTACTCGCTGGATGCCTCTTTCACGTTCCCTGCTACGGCTTCTGGCAATTCTCGAATAGAATTTATGCCACGACATCATCGGAGATTTCAACTTGTGCAACGAAGAGAATGATGTAATACAGTCCTCTTATTGCCAGCTTGCTCATCGCCGGTTGCGACAACCTAACTGACAATTCCAGGTTCCCCCATTCGTCCACATCACCACGGAAGATCCATGTTTGCTAAAGTCCATGCCGTCGCCAAGCAAGTCAGCCAGATCGTTGTCGGTAAAGATCAACAGATCCGTCAGTCGCTGGTATGCCTGCTTGCCGGTGGCCACCTGCTGATCGAGGACGTTCCTGGCGTGGGAAAGACCACGCTGGCACACGCACTGGCCATTTCCCTCGGCCTCAAGTTCAACCGCCTGCAATTTACCAGCGACCTGCTACCGGCAGATGTCGTCGGCATTTCGATTTTCAACCGTGAAAAGAATGATTTCGTATTTCACCCAGGGCCGGTATTCACGCAGGTTCTGCTTGCCGACGAGATCAATCGTGCTACACCGAAAACCCAGTCAGCACTGCTCGAAGCCATGGAAGAGCGGCAAGTCACCGCTGACGGTATCACGCGCAACCTGCCACAACCATATTTCGTGATCGCCACGCAGAATCCGACACACCAGATCGGTACCTTCCAGTTACCGGAATCACAGCTGGATCGCTTTCTAATGTGCCTTTCACTCGGTTACCCGGATGCTGCCGCAGAACGTGCATTGCTTATGGGTGAAGATCGCCGCACCATGCTGAAGTCACTACCCACAGCAATGAAGCCCGAGGAATTACTGCAGGCACAGGCAGCATTAAAGGATGTGCATACATCGGCATCGCTGATTGACTATGTACAAGCGCTGGCGCAAGCATCACGCCAATGTGGACTATTCGCTGAAGGCATGAGCCCACGCGCGTCCATCGCTTTATTACATGCGTCGCGTGCATGGGCCGCGATGGAAGGACGCAACCACGCGATCCCGGAGGATGTCCAAGCGGTGCTCGTGCCGGTCGTGGCACACCGGCTACGTCCGCTGAAATCAGGGAGCGGTTCTGCACTAGGCAGCCGCGACCTCGTGCTGCAATTGATGAAATCCGTGCCGGTGTGAAAAGAAAACTTTCCCTTTACAGCGCGCTGGAACACCGTATGCGCAAACGACTCGGTAAATGGTTGTTCCGCTCGAAGGCGGTCGAACCGGGCGAAGTATTCCTGCACCAACGCCGCGTGTACATCGTGCCGAGTCACCCAGGCCTCTTGTTCTGTGTAATGCTGGTAACGCTGTTCATTGGCTCTATCAATTACAGCCTCAGTCTCGGTTTTGCGTTCACCTTCTTGCTTGCCGGTTGTGCGCTGATCGATATGCATCTCACCTTCCGCAACCTGGCGCACCTGCACCTAACAGCAGGCCGCACGGTATCCGTCTTCGTCGGTGAAGATGCGCAATTCGAACTGTACCTGATCAATCGCCGCAGACATGACCGCTACGCCCTCTGGCTCGACTTCCTGGCAGATGAGCGCCCTGAGCTGGCCCAAGCGGTGGATGTCGCGGCAAATACCACTTGCAGCGTCATATTATCAACGCCGACGCGCGAACGCGGCTGGTTGCAAGCGCCACGCGTGCGGCTACAAACCCGCTATCCCCTTGGCCTCCTGCGTGCATGGAGCTACTGGCAACCGGATGCCAAGGCACTGATCTTCCCCAGACCAGAAGACAATGCGCCGCCCCTGCCCTATGCGGATGTGGAAACCAATGACGGTCAGGGTCTTGCGGGCCAGGACGATTTTGCGGGCATCCGCGGTTATCAGGCGGGCGACTCGCTCAAGCGCCTTGCATGGCGTCAAATTGCCCGTGTCGATGTCGAATCAGGCGGCACACTGGTGACAAAACACTTCGAAGGCGGTGCCGCAACCGAAATCGCATTGGACTTTGCGTTACTGCCTCGCGACATGGAGACCGAAGCCAAACTATCGCGCATGGCACGCTGGGTGATAGAAGCTGAAGCACGCGGTGTTGCCTACGCATTTCGCCTCGGCGAGCTCGCATTTCCGGCTGCACACGGCCCGGCACACAAGGAAGCGTGCCTGCGTGCACTAGCCCTGTACCAGAAAACGTGATGAAGATACCATCTCTCCCCTCTATCCCGTCCCTCACGTCCCGGACCGCCCGACCGATGTCGCGGGATAAAGCGGACACACTATTGCTCCTCGCTACCTGCGCACTTGTTCTCCTTCCTCACGCGAGTCATCTCCCAATATGGGTACTCCCCATCTGTTCCGCATTGCTTGCTTGGCGTGGCTGGGTAACGTTTCGCGGTAACCGAATGCCGCCGCGCTGGCTTCTACTGCCGATCGCGGTATTAGCGATGTCTGGCGTATACCTGACATACCGAACGTTTTTCGGACGCGAGGCAGGCGTCACTATGCTGGCGTTACTGCTTACCCTAAAGCTGCTGGAAATGCATGCCAAGCGCGACCTGTTCGTGGTGCTGTTTCTGAGTTTTTTCCTGATCCTGTCGAGCTTTTTCTATTCACAGTCGATCGGCACGGCAGTCATGACGCTCATCGCCACCTTAGCGATACTGACAACACAACTCTCTTTTCAATACACCGGCGTAGTGCCGCCGCTAAAGCAGCGCATACGCTTGGGCTCTACGATTTTTCTGCTGGCTATACCGGTCACACTGGTTTTATTCTTGCTTTTTCCTCGCATCCAGGGGCCGCTTTGGGGGTTGCCCAGCGATGCGCAAGCGGGACGCACCGGATTATCGGAGACGATGGCGCCTGGCAATATCTCAAAGCTTGCGCAGTCCGACGAGATCGCCTTTCGTGCCAAGTTTGCCGATCCGCCACCTCCGCAATCGCAACGCTATTGGCGCGGTGTCGTACTCGGTGCTTATGATGGCCGCACCTGGGTCCCAATGCCCCCGCCCTCTAGCTCCAGCTCGCAGATTGCTGTGAAAGTACGCAATACACCTCTCCGATACCAAGTAACGCTGGAACCGCATGGTCGACGCTGGATATTTGCACTAGAAGTGCCACAATCCATTTCTAATGTAGCAAACAGTCCGGTTCTCATCTCATACGACATGCAATTTTTGTCGTCAGCCCCCATCAATGAGCGCGTACGCTATGACGCTGTCTCGTATGTTGATTATGCGCTTCAAGCGAATGAGTCCGCACGAGTGCTGCAGCAATCGTTAGCGCTACCGCCCGGATTCAACCCGCGTACGTTGGAATGGGCTGCCGACCTGCGCAAGCGGTCAGCGAACAAAGCAGAAATGATTACGGCAGTGCTGCGTTTATTCCAAGAACAGAATTTCAGATATACGCTCGAACCACCGCCGCTAGGAAAACATGTCATCGATGAATTCCTATTTACTACCCGCGCCGGATTCTGCGAACATTATTCTTCGGCATTCGTTGTATTGATGCGCGCGCTTGGTATTCCGGCACGCGTTGTCACCGGCTATCAAGGTGGCGAAATCAATCCAACGGACGGCTTCATGATAGTACGTCAATCAGACGCGCATGCCTGGGCGGAAGTATGGCTGGAAGAACGCGGCTGGATCCGTGTTGATCCGACTGCCGCAGTCGCACCAAATCGCGTGGAACAAAATCTATCCCGCGCGGTATCGCGATCCATGCTTGGCGGCCTCATCACCTTGGACGGCTCAAGCAATTCCTTGCTCACGCGCTTGCGTCAACTGCGTCAGAATTGGGATGCTCTCACCAATGCATGGAATCAATGGGTATTGAATTACACACCAGAACAACAACGGAATTTTGTCAGATCGCTCGGTTTCCATGATGTCAGCTGGCGCACCTTAATTGTGCTCATGCTCCTGTTTGGTGTTATCGCCGTAGCCGTTGCAGTACTGCCGTTGCTTCTGCATCGTCAGAAGCGTGACCCATTCGATATCGTCTATCAAGTGCTATGTCGAAGACTGGAAAAGAAAGGCCTCCCACGAGCGATCCACGAAGGGCCGCGCGCCTATGGTGCGCGCCTGACCGCTGTGAACTCACCGCTATCTACCGAGCAAAAAACTGCGCTTGCGCAGTTTCTCGAACTTTATGAAACTGTGCGGTATGGACCAACGGATACACCGTCCTCCGCCTCTCTTACAAAACTCAAGACTCTACTAGCTGAATGTCGATGATTCCTCTTAAACAAGCCACACGCTCCGTCCTTTTCACCGCATCATTACTTACCTTCGCGGTCCATCCCCACGCTGGTGCCGAACAGAAATCCACGAACAGCGTCAAAATGCGCAAAGCCTCGGTGAATCCCGATGAACTCGGCGAGTTTGCTAATTTCACACAATGGAACGACGTCGCGGCATTCATAGACGACATGGTAACGAGACATAGCTTCGACCGCGCCGAACTTGAAGCGCTGTTCAAGAAAGCACGCTATATCGACACCGCCATCCAGCTCATCAAACCCGCCCCTCCCGGACGACCAAAGAACTGGCAAGCCTATCGCGCACGCTTCATCGAACCGATTCGCATTGGCGCCGGCGTGGCGTTCTGGAATGCACAAGCTGATGCGCTAAAGCGTGCTGAAGAGCGTTTCGGCGTTCCCGCAGAAATCATCGTTGGCATCATTGGTGTGGAAACCATCTATGGCCGCAATACCGGCAATTTCCGTGTGCTGGACGCATTGACGACACTGGCATTCGATTATCCAAAGACCCCGACACGTGAGGCGCGAATGCGCTTCTTCCGTGGTGAGCTGGAAAACACCTTACTGCTAGCGCGTGAATCAGGTATCGAGCCCTTCTCCCTATTCGGCTCGTATGCAGGAGCGATCGGCTTGCCGCAATTTATGCCCGGTAGTATTCGTAAGTTTGCAATCGATTTCGACGATGACGGCAAAATTGATCTGCGTCATTCGCCAGTCGATGCTATTGGCAGTGTTGCACACTTTCTAGCCGAACACGGCTGGAAATCCGGGGCACCAACCGTCTTTCCGGCGACAGTATCGACATCCGAACCGAGTCGTGGATGGGACATGTTTATTGGCCAGGGACTGGAAGCCAAATTTAGGCTTGATGAACTGAAAGCAGCTGGTGTCTTCCCCAGCACGACGCCCCCATCCGACCTATTGTTTGGTCTCGTCGACCTGCAGAATGGTGGAGAGCCTACCGAATATTGGCTAGGGACGGCAAACTTCTTTGCGATCACCCAGTACAACCGTAGCTTTTTCTATGCAATGTCGGTAATCGACCTTGGCCATGCGATACGGCTTGCGCGCGCACGGTGATTCAAATAGACCGTTTGAATACGGCGAGCTCAAGCTGCACAGTCTGGTCGCCACTGCTCATCCAGATATGGCCATCTTGTATAGTGCATTGCAGTTGCATCGTGCGTTGCGCCAGCTTTGCCAAGCTTGGTCCGATATTCGATGGCAAATTGAGCACGCGTAGATTTTTTGCACGCTCGACCTTAGCGCCTATCTGATTCCACCAGACATTGCTATTGCTACTGTAGCTATATACGACCACATGTGAAGAACGACCGCATGCTTTGAGCATGCGTTTTTCGTCTGGCTGCCCGACCTCAACCCATAAATCAATTGCGCCGGTCAGATCCTTTTGCCACAAGTCCGGCTCATCGTCGGTGCTTAACCCCTTGCCAAAAGCCAATGCTTCATTGGCGTGCAGTGCGAAGGCAAGGATGCGAACCATCATGCGCTCGTCGGTTTCGGAAGGATGACGTGCAACGGTTAGCACATGACTGCCATAATAATTTCTGTCCATATCAGCGATATGGAGATCGGCTTTGAAGATGGTTGCTTTAAGGGCCATAAGGGGGCAGTGCTGCTATCGCTTTATATAACGGGAAACATGATTAGCCGATGGTCAGGCCAATTGAGCGGCAAATGTACAGCAAAGCGATACTTAGCGCCAATTCATGTGCGCGCCACAGAGAAGCAGGACGAAACACGTCATAATCACAGCTCCTTCTGCGGGTCAAAACCGCACGCTAGCAACAATCACATGGAACTCGCTCCCGAATGAATCAGACTCTCACGCCACAGGAAGCAATTCAGACAACACAACGTTGGCTTGAAAAAGCAGTGATCGGGTTAAACCTCTGCCCCTTTGCCAAAAAGGTTCATATCAAAAATCAGATCCGCTACGTGGTAAGCCATGCACGAACCGCGGTTGAGCTGCATCATGACCTGCTCGCGGAATTAAAGACATTGCAATCGGCAAACCCAGACATTATCGACACGACTTTGCTGATTCATCCATGGGCTCTCAATGACTTTCTTGACTACAATGATTTTCTTGATATTGTCGATGACTCTTTGGAAGAGCTGGGTCTGGACGGGGAGATTCAGATAGCAAGTTTTCATCCACAATATCAATTTGCCGGCACAAGGCCGGATGACATCAGTAACTACACCAACCGATCCCCCTATCCAACCCTACATTTGCTGCGCGAAGCGAGTATTGACCTCGCCGTTGCGGCATTTCCGGATGCGAGCATGGTATTTGAGAAGAACATCGAAACAATGCATACGCTCGGACATACTGGATGGCAGAACCTTGACATTACCACAAGCGCAATACCAGATAATCCCGAAAAATAACAAAATGCAATAGAACTATCACCAGGGTGCAGATTCAAACAGAGTCAAACAGAAGCAAAACTTTCTACTCTAGGACGCCAACTTTGTTGAAGAAGAGCGAGGACAAAAAAGGCAATTGTGGAGTATCAAAATGGCAGAAAACTGGTTAGTTAAAATGCAATTAATTAAATGCAATTCAACCGCCGCCATGGCGTATCTGCTTGCCG
>CBHCMF010000185.1:0-8592 GCA_965974465.1 uncultured Noviherbaspirillum sp. | reverse complement strand
CTGTTTCGCCAAAGCGCTGGGGAATGTCAGGACAAGACAGAACGCAAGGCTTAGTTTTTTCACCATCTAATTTTTATTCAACAAAATTCTCAAGCCACAATCATAAAATATTGTAGTTCCGACTTGATCTGACAAAAGGGGTCAGATTACGAATGTCGTAAATCGCCCCAAAGCGGAATTAGCAGCTTCCTGAGAGAAGACATTCAACGTCTAGCTGACCCACGCATAGCGTGGGTGTCGAGCGACGTGTTAAAACTTATCAATGCCGTTCTCCTTAATGCGGTCAAGCGTCATCATTGCTTCCATAATTTCGCTGTCCGATGGCAGTTTGTCGTCACTATAGCTCTCGCGTATCCCGATACTTCTAGCACCTTTGATCGTGACACATTGTACTTTTTCGACATGTGCAACGCGCAGGAGCGTAGATGCGACAGCCTATGCAGGGCAGGAAGCGATTCATCTAAGCACTTCTTGCGGTGAGAGGAGTATGACATTCCCGTGTATTTAACGCCGAAGATGACCGGAAGCCGCGAGGCTGGCCGTGACGATCAATGAGTTAAACACCAGGTATATTTGATTACTCATCTTTCGATTCTTCATTCCCCTGAGTTAATGCGCTTTCTGTGTCGTCCGTCTGAGTGAAATTAAACCTCGCGGTGATTACCCATACATCATCTCTTTCAGGCGTTCTCATGTTCTTTGGGAATGTATCGAAAGGCGCAGCCCGGCGTGCGATGTTTAAAGCAGCCTGGTCAAGCATTGGAATTCCGGAACTTTTCTCCACTATAGGGCCGCCATCTTTTTCGTAAATGGTTCCATCGTGGAAGACGGGTATCGAAACAATGACCTCTCCGTAGAGCGATTTGGCGACCTCCTTAGGAAAGTCACGAGTACCGACATTCTCGATTTTTTGAGCGACCTGATGGTAGTACATCGCATAGCCGACTTCACGCGTAGAGGGGCTAATAAAGGTTTTCTTCGGGTCTTCATTGAATTCACGGATCCGTCTTTCGATTTCCGCTTCACGCCGTTGCATGTATTCCTTGCTCTCTGTGGATTCGGAATGGCTTTGCAACTTTTTTCGCTGCTGCAATAGCTCTTGCTGGGTTTTCTCAAGCGCGGCGATTCTTGTAGATATGGGTGTCTCCAACGTGCCACTGGTCACCCAATTGCATGCCGCGCGCAGGTCCGTATCGGCACTAGAGCCATCAACTACATCATTCAAGTCCAATTGAACCACCTGCAAAGGAACTACGATATACGGTCCTTGCGATAAGCTCGAATTGAACATTTCCTTACGCATCTTGCGTGTGCAATCGCCCACGACCACGAACTGCGCCGTATGTCGTCCTCCAATAATATGTCTCATCGAATACACCACGCGACCGTCATACAGTTTGACGTTGGCAATATCCAGTTGGTAGGAGTTGAATTGATCAGACCGAAATGTATGCCAGTTAGCCGGTATGTCGCCTTTTGCTCCACTGGCTAACATAAGGGCACCCAATGTGAGTGCTGTCTTAGGTGCTGAAATCCGCATCTATTTCCTTGATTTTTTATTCGGTGGTAACCCGTTTAACGCCTAGCTAACCTCCGAGCGGTGCACCAGCACCGCGAGTCGGGTTGAGCGACGTGTTAGCCGCACCTCCGATAGAACGTAGCCGATGAATCTCGGTCACTACTTGATTTGCGACGGAAAACGGAGCGCCCCAATAGTCAAAGATACCGCCCCTATTCGAATTTTGACCACACACTACCATCACCCCTGTTCCGAGCGTTGATTTGAGATGTGAAGCTAGCCAACCAACAAATCCCGAATTATCAAGACCTGGGGTGAAATGAAATGAAAACACGGCAAACGGTTCTTGGTCTGGCGACGTAGCTGGAACGAGCGCACTCCACACGTTCTCATCACGGACGAAAGCAAGTGCATCTGATACAAGCTCCACCGGGAAACGTGATGCTGCCATCTCCACAAACGCATAGGCGTGTGGAAACAATACAAGCTCGGCTTCGGCGAGAACTCGCTGAAGCCGAGCGTCAGTTTGCTGCGGCGTTTCGTGACTGATATACATAGCGGTTATCCTAGAAATTGCTAACGCTTAAGTTCACCCACGCCGAAGGCATGGGGGTGCGACGACGTGTTAAAAGTCTTCATGCAGCCTCCGGATTGAATACAACGAAATGAGGTGAGCTTTCAAACTCCTTTACTCGGTCTGAAAGGTGTTCGTGCTCCCAATCCCTGCCTCGGGCTTCCATACCGTCTGCGCAAGCATTCAAGAACACAGCAATTTTTCTGAGCTCGACCGGGCTTGCCAATAGCGTGATCTCAGCTAGCTCAGCTGGTTGTATACCAGATCGATCTATTCCATCGTCTTTGTAGCCAAATATCTTCATCGGTGCTCACGGTGGTCTTCCTGCCTTTTCGAAAGGTAGCCTTGCCATTTTGCACAGCGAGGGTGCTGCGATACAGTTTTTACGCGAAATCGTGCGGTCGCTGATTCGTGGTGCGTTTGTCGAGCCAGATTTTATCGCGACTTGAAGATCTGTTAGATAGCAAGAGAGAGTTCTAGCTCTGTATGTTCTTTAACTCGCTTGAACGCTCTTTTGATGCTTGAAATGGGTGTGTCGTAACGATATGTAGCTGAAGCCATGACCTCATTTACTCCTTCGTGACTGCGAAACTCATTGCCATCTTCCGTACGCCGTCCGCTGAGCGTTGACTATGCGCTTTCAGGAAACGCGATCAAGCGGCTTGAGGCTGCCCAACTGTCAGTCGCTTCCGAAACCCGAAACTGAGCGGCAGCTCACCTTCGCTGATGGAAGTGCTGCGGCTTCTGGTCGACTACTGTCAGTCGCCGATTGGCCGCTTGCGACCCAAAGCGGCCGGCCAAGTCCTTCAAAAGCAGACGCTCAACGTTTGAGGTAAGGGGCTTCTCCATGAATACGGCCAGGGGACTGGCCGTATACCTGCCGAAAGGTTCTCGCGTGCGGCAGGCAAAGCCGCTGTAGAGACTCAAAGCGCTGGACTGTTTCGCACCGGTTACCAGACGCACCTCAAGTCCTGCTCAAGCGCGAAGACTGACAGCTCGGGAAGAACCAGATGTACCGGATCTACAGCGAAGAACAGCTACAGCTACGATCGAAACTGCCTAAGCGCCGCGAGATGGTGTTGACGCGCCAAGCCAAGAGCAAGCCAACCAAACCGAATGGAGCATGGAGCATGGAGCATGGATTTTGTGGCTGATCAGCTGGCTTCAGGAAGGGGATACGCTCGCTCGCTTGTCCATGCACGCTGTATGAATTAACTCCATCATGGATTCATGCCGTAAAATGTTCGCGTTTCCGCAATTATGCACATAAAACAACTGTCACCGAAAACTATGCCGGATGAGCCGACTGAATATTGAACTGGATCGAATCGCCCAGCTATCCCCTGTCGGCGGCAGCTCGTCAAGGGATTTGCGCACCATGCTGGTTTGCGCAGGAGTGATTGGAGGCTTGATCCTGCTCCAACGGTTTGGCAACCGCGACGGCGATGAATCCAAGACAAAGACTCCAATCGGCCCCCTCTCGTCCTATGTGGTGACAACCGAAGCGCGGGACCAGCTTTCTTGCCGAGCCGCAGCTTGTACCTACACGATCATCCAGCCGGTCACAGCGCCGGTCCGAGTACAAATCGCGGCACGTTACGTACCCCCTGAAATACAGACCATCAGCGCGCCCGAGGGATATGTGTTCCGCGACACCCGGATATTCCGTTTCCAATGGGTCACGAAGCCGGGAGACGATCCACATCGTTTTTTCCTGATTGCAAAGGTTCGTTCGGATACCGCGACCGATAGTGGCCTGCCGGCTGACGAAGGTGTGGTGACCGTGCCTACCCCGGGCTACATACGCTCGATCACAACGGCGGATACCGGCCGGCAGATCGCCCCTGACGGTACGGTCACAGAAAACGGCGCGGTCAGTTCATTGTATGCAGGCTTAACAGGGCAACGCCGCTTGACCAATGAAAATCCGCCTATCAAGTCAGTCGTGTTCCAGCCTTTCGATACGACCATGCAATTCGAGCTGCAAGAGACCCAGGGAAGGTCATTGACCGCAGGAGATGCCGTCACAGTCTTCTTCCAGCGCAACGCTACTGTTTCATCCGGCCAGAACACCGTCCGGGCGCAAGTCGTCAAAGCGGCGCGCGGCGAAGCAACCGACACCATGAGCGTGGAACTTGCGTTGGGCGAGGAACAGCCGCTGCAGATCCTATATTCCCGTATCAATAGCGAAACGAACGAAGGCCAAAAAGCGTTCCCGGAACGCATGTGGCTTGAATTTGATCTTCATCACGGCCGGGGTGCGGACCAACTGCTTCGAGTGCCCGTCGGCGCCATCGCGCGTGCTGGCGATGAGGCGACGCTATGGCTGGCGGTGGACGGTTTCGCTGTTCCGGTCCAGGTGCAGGAAATCGAGCGCGGTGCGGAGTCCAGTATCGTTACTGAAAAAGCGGGCGCGCGGGGGCTGCCGATCCGACCTGAGGACTGGCGTTCACTCACTCCGTATGCGCGCAGCAGCGTCTTTCAAGCGGCGCGTCATCTGAACGACTCGAAGATGAATAAATTGCTCCATCCGACCGCACAGGTGATCGCAGCGCCCGATGACAAGCTGCGGCCTGGCGGCAAGGTGAGGATAGACGATGCCAATTAATGATCCGGCGGCAAGCGCAAACCTCGTTCAACGTGCAAAGGAACTGCTGTCGCATGGTGCGGCAGCGGCGGACGAACTGGGCCACCGCGCCGGCACAGATGCGGCCGATGCCCTGAAGCTGCTGGAAGAAATCAGTGGAAGCACAAGCGAGCTGCTGGATGTGAACCTGCGCTTGGTGCCCTTGATGTCCGCATTCCAGCGCCGGGGAGGCAAGCACAAATGGTTACGCTGGTTTACCGGCGAAGAGCTTGAGCAGGACGTGTTCTTCGATGATGTTCGGGATCAGATCCAGGCGCTGGTCGACAAAGGCCAGCAAGGCAAGACCGCCATGGAGCGGCAGGTAAAGGTCCTGTCCGACCAGTACCGGCTGATGGAGACCGAGATCGCATTACTCGAATCCGACATCGAGGCAGCCCGCTTGCTGGCATCGCCGGCCTATGCCGCGCAACGACAGGCAACGGGGATAAGCGAGGAAGATCTGGCGCGCCTGCTGCGCCGCATCGGCAACCTGGAGGCAATGGCAACAGCGACCCAGCTCACGCGGGCACAATTCCAGGTGGCTATCCAGCATGCCAAGTCGGTCCTGGACCGTTATCGAGAAATCCGGACCTTGCTGCTACCGATTTGGAAGCAGGCCGTTGGATTCGATTTGTTTTCACGCCGGGTAAGCCCGCACATTGATTGACTAAGGAGATTTCCATGGAAACAGGAATTGCACTGAGCTCAACCTCCATGACGACGGCTGTGCCGAATGCCGGTGCCGGCCTGCTGGAGATCGACCAGGCCAAGGTGCAGAAACTGACGGCCAAGCTGGAGGCGGGTTCACTAGAGGCAATTCACTCCTTCGGGCGTGACCTCGGAGCGCATACTGCCCAGCATGCCGACTCCCTGCTTGAACTGGTGAAATCCAAGGACCTCGATGTGATCGGCGGCCGCCTGTCCGAGATCGTGGTGGCAGCCAAGACCTTGAACCTCGGCAGCTTGTCGGACAACCGCTCGCGCATTCCATTGATCGGCGGCCTGATCGACAAGATCAAGCTCAAGGGCGAGGCGATCGCGGTCAAGTTCCAGGATGTGCGGACCCAGGTCGACTCCCTGTTGAATGAAGTCCAAGGCATGCAAACTGGCCTGGCGCAGCGTGTCGAGACACTCGAGCAGGCATTCGAATCGGTCAGGCAGGAGCACGACTTGCTTGGCGCTCACGTGATGGCGGGTGAGGCAGCGCTGGCAAGCCTGGGCCGCAAACTGGCGCATCAGAGTGCGCTGGCACAATCGGACCCGCTGCGTGCGCAGGAGATGCAAGACCTCAAGGCAGCGGTCACCGTACTGGAAAAGCGCGTAGCCAACATGCGCATGCTGCAGCACGCGGCGCTTCAGCAGGTGCCCATGATTCGCATGGTTCAAGCCAACAACCGCATGCTGATCGAAAAGTTCTATACCATCAAGGAATTGACGGTGCCGGCATGGAAGCGCCAATTCACACTGGCTTTGTCTCTGAACGAGCAGAAGAGCGCCGTGGAGCTGGCCAACACGATCGACGATGCGACCAATGAATTCCTGCGCGAGAATGCCCGCCTGCTGAAAGACAATACGATTTCCACGGCAAAGGCCAATCAGCGTCTGGTCATCGATGTGGAGACTCTCAAGGAAGTCCATGAGAGTCTGATGAGCACCGTCCAAGAAGTGGTGAAAATCAACCAGGAAGGGATTACGCAGCGCAGTGCTGCGACCTCGCAACTACAAGCCATGCGCCAGCAGTTGACGCAGCAGATCGGAGCGGCCTGATTGAGCACGAGTTTCATCGGGTTGTTCAAAGGCGAGGCGAACCGGACTCCGGAGAGCCGCCTGCAGGCACTCAAGCTGCGCACCTTGCTGGTTGCAGGGGCTGCGCTCCTATGCGGGTTCTTCGGTGCGCGGCTGGTGGTTTCCCCTTTGTCCAGGTTGATCACCATGGGTTACGGCATAGCCATGCAGCAGGCATCCCTGCCGTTGGCCCATGTGCCATTGGGCAATCCGACCGACCTGGGAAATTGGTTGCCGCAGGCGGTCTTCTTTTTGGTCAGCGTGCTGGCGGTGGTCGGTTTTTCGTTAGGCGCGTTCAAGCGTACATCGGCCTGGGTGGTGATGATCCCGCCTTTGGTGGTCGGCATTGCGACCGCATATTTGATGCCGTCCTCAAGCCGCTGGATGCATGTTGTCCCGAGCAAGCTGGAACGTGACATCATGCATGGCCGGTTCGACGAAGCCGATAATGCGCTGAACAGCGCCGGAATGCATGCGACCGTCAACAAGTATGTGCAAGCGCAAATTGCATTGCGCGCCAACGACGATCTGGCCTTGCGAACCTATGGCGAAGCAGTTCTCAAGCTGGTCGACCGGCTGACGTACAGCCTGCCCGCTACAGCGGACTCGGCCCCCGACGAGCTGCGATGGGCTGTCCGATTCAAACCTGAAGTGATTCATGCATTGGATGTTGCGCTCAACGGCGAACCACTAACCGAAGTCGGCATCCGGTGGCAAAAGGATCATGCACTGCGGGAGGCGCTCCCGACTTGGCTGGCCATCATCGCGAGACTGGTGCTGGGACTCGCACTACTTGCGGCATCCCTGGGACTGCTTGTGTTCTGGAATGGCATGCGGCGACGCGTGCGCATCATTCAGATCCAGATCACGCCGGTACAGGCAGTCGATTTGGAGAAATGACAGATGCCGAGCCGAAGAGCAGCCAGTTGCCGACATCTCCAACAGCAGTCCCTGTCGAAACGATAACGCAGCAACAATTAGCCGGCGCCGAAGCAATGTGCGCCCATCTGGGGCTTGCGCTGGAACCGATGATGCCGGCTGCTCCGCCTGTTGCGACTCCGGAACCGGTGTAATCGCTGTCGGCATCGGATGCAGACGACGGCATGGAAAAGGAATGGCGCATATTGGCAAGGCGCCAGCGTATTCGTCGTGTATTGGCCGCCACTGCGTTGGCTGGCACTGCCGGTGCGGCGCTTGTCCTGTTCCAGCTGCGCTCATCTCAGCAGCCGGCCGTAGCGCAATCCGACCTGCATCCCTGTCAATATGTGGGAGTCTGGACCTCTGCTCGAGACAATGCCGTCTTTAGAGTTACCTTGAAGGAGACGGGTGAATTTCTGGTTGAATCGATTGCGCGCGGACCGTATGCGAATGCGTCGATTCGAGACAGGTGGGAGGTTCACGGCGGCACAATGGAGTGGAAAACGCCGGAAGACAAACCAGATGATCCGCTGGACATCAACCAGATTCGCGATGTCAGCTCTACCGGCTTCACGCTGATAGAAGTCAATGGCACACTGACACGATTCAACCTGATCGAACCGCTCAACTCGTCGACCTGCAAGCGTTAAGATGACGCCCCCGTCGCATACCCCATGTCAGAGCGGCTCAGATGCTGCTTGTGTCAAGACCGGCTGGCCGGTGCTTGAGCATAGAACAGTTTCCACCACAAGCCGGATACAGTCAGCAAGCTGAAGCACAGGCTCAGCAGCGGCATCCAGCGTCCGCCGACTGGTTCCGTGGCGAGCAGACCGAGCAAAGCGATTGGACTATGAACCAATGCCCATCCCGCCAACCAGGAAGGGAAACCGGACAGCTGACGCCGAGCACAGAAGCGGAAAAACGGCAGGCCGACCAGAACTGTCAGCATTAGGGTGATTGAAACCTGCTTGACAAACGCAATCCGCGCGATATCCCTGGTCGTCAGGAAAGAGGAAGCCGCCGCCTCGCCTTGCTGATTAACCACGAATAGAAAAACAGCCTGATGCAGTGCGGCAATCAGGACTGGCGCGCAAAGGATCTTCAGGAATGAAAGCAGGTTTGACATGAGGTCGATAGTTGAAAAATTGAACAGACTTTCAATTATATCGG
>CBHCMF010000184.1:0-8605 GCA_965974465.1 uncultured Noviherbaspirillum sp. | reverse complement strand
ACGTAAAGCACATTGTAGTCGCGCCATCCTGAAATGTGAACCTGCTAACGTTTAGCACCTGTCTAGAGCCTGTTATGAATCTGCTTGAATCCCAACTCGACTACGCCTTTGGCGACACCTTGCCGCCAGCTGGCACCCTGCATAAAGTTGCCGCAGGCGTGTATTGGCTGCGCATGGGCTTGCCCTTTGCATTGGACCACATCAATCTATGGCTGCTCCGCGATGGCGACGGCTGGACCATCGTTGATTGCGGCATTGCTAACGAGGCGACACGTGCCGCCTGGGAAAGCATCTTTGCGTCGGAACTGGAGGGATTGCCCGTCGTGCGCGTGATCGTCACGCACTGCCATCCAGACCATGTGGGACTAGCAGACTGGCTATGTACACGATGGCAAGCACCACTGTGGATGACCACGGGTGAATATGGCTTTGCGCGCATGATGTCAGCCTCGCTTCCAGGGGTGGATGGGACGTCAATGTTGCCGCACTTCCAACGCCACGGCTTAACCAATCCGGCGATGCAAGAACAGCTTCAAGCCCGCAAAAGTTACTACCCGACACTGGTGCCGTCAGTACCGATGGCCTATCACCGCCTGCACGACGAGCAAGTATTCCATATCGGCAAACATGACTGGCGCGTTATTACCGGTTTTGGACATTCGCCGGAACATGCATCGCTGTATTGCGCAGATCTCAATATTTTGATTTCAGGCGACATGGTATTGCCGCGCATTTCGACCAACGTTTCGGTGTTTGCTGTCGAACCAGAGGCCAATCCGGTACAACGCTATCTCGACTCTCTCGGCAAATATCGCTCACTGCCGGACAACACACTGGTGCTGCCCTCGCACGGCAAACCGTTTCGCGGCCTACACATCCGTATTGGCCAATTGCACCATCATCACCGCGAACGCCTTGCCGAGGTGGTAAATGCCTGCGCCACGCCGCAGTCCGCGGCCGACATTGTTCCCATCATGTTTCGCCGCCCTCTGGATGGGCATCAACTCACCTTCGCGATGGGCGAAGCGCTCGCTCACCTGCACAAGCTGTGGTTCGACGGTGTGCTGGTGCGCGAAACAGGTTCCGACGGCGTGCTTCGCTTTCAAGCCGTGCATTGACCTGATTCACAAGCTATCGCTGCGTTGCAGACAAACAAAGCAGATTGTCTTTAGAAGAGAACAACATTGCTGCCAACATAAAGTTGCATGCGATAGGCATTGTTTTTTGCAGCGTTCCCTCTTCCCATTTTCATTGATGCGGCGCCCCAGATTTGGGGAACATACCAGCAAAAAAATCATGCAGCCCGGCCATTGTGTGTTACAGTTACTTTACACTCCGGGTCACAGATAGTTCCTACAATGTACTAACTGACTGTCGCGACCCGACATGGAATAGTGCGTGGTCATGAACCCATCTATTGAACGAGAAAGCTTTAGCGAACGCTTACAACAAGCCCTCCGTAACGCAGATTATTCTTCGGATAGTCCAACTCAGCTGGCTCGCGAATTTAACATCCGCTTCGAAGGTCGCCCCATTACCGTACATGCTGCACGTAAGTGGCTAGTGGGCGAGGCTATTCCTACGCAGGAAAAACTTCGCACTCTGGCCCAATGGCTTGGGGTGCCGGCAGAATGGCTGCGGTTTGGTGGAAGCGACACGCAAACTGGTGGCCAAGTGCCCAGCACACCCATGCGGTTCGAGTCGGCGGACGTCAAGCTGATCGCGGAATTACAACGTCTTGATGCGCATCATCAGACAGTTGCCCGCGAGTTTATTCGCATGCTGATCAGACTCAATCGCCAGAAGTAATCCGGCGTCTTAGATAACGTAAGCCGGCAATCGCCCGACTGCCGTACCAGGACATCATTTCGCCATCGAGCAACTGCACCGGCTTACCAATCTGTCGCTCAAGCGCATCGACGTGGATCTCCGCAAAGCGGTACGGTTCGGTCGATAACAACACGCCGTCAATGGAACGCACCAGTTCCTCCGACCATTCAAACACCGGATAACGCACGTCCGCAGCGCCGGGCGCAACCGCGCAGCACCAACCGGATTCCGCCATCATGCGCGCGATATAGGTGTCGCGCGATACGGTCATCCAAGGGTCTTTCCAAATGCAATACAGCAGCGTCTGCGCTGGGCCTTTCGGTATTGCCGCCAATGCCGCGTATTCCTGCTCGAAGGCGCGGCATAACCGTTCAGCCTTCTGTTCTGCGTGAAAAATCCCGCCAAGCAGGCGATACAGCCCCAGATTGTCACGTGGCGCCAGTGGATGGGTGACGATGACATGCGGAATGAACTGCGCCAAGGTGTCGACCGTCGGCTTTTCGTTTTCATCGATATTGACGATCAGGTGTGTTGGCGCCAGGGTGCGGATTTTGTCGACGTTCACATCTTTGGTGCCGCCAATCTTTGGAATGTGGCGTACTACCTGCGCCGGATGCACGCAAAAGCCGGTGCGGCCAACTAGGTAAGGCGCCAGCCCGAGATCGCACAATAATTCAGTGATGGACGGCACCAGGGACACAATGCGCACGGTCGACGCCAACGCAACCGGAACGTGTTCATGGCCGACAGCATCGTGCAATGTCATGTCTTTGCCGTACGCGATTTGTGTGGTGCGCGAGAAAAGACGAAATCATAGAGCCAGTTCGGTAGTAGTCGCAGCAGCTTCGCCACCACCCCCATCTGCCATGGGATCACGCGATAGCTGACCCCGGCGTCGATCGCCGCCACGGCTTTTTCCGCAAACACTTCTGCTTGCATCAAAAACGGCATCGGATAGGCGTTCCCCCGCGTCATCGGCGTATCGATGTAGCCTGGCGCAATCGTGACGACCTTGATGCCGCTCTGCCGCAGTTCAAGACGCAGCGATTCGCAATAGGTGCGGACGGCGGCCTTTGAGGCGCTGTAGGCACCAGACCCGGGTAAGCCGCGAACACCGGCAACGCTGGCGATGCCGACCAGACGGCAAGCATGATTCCCGGCCTCGGCTTGCCGCTTCATCGTAGAAATAACCGGGGTAAACGTCGCTACGGTGGCCGTGACATTGGTGGCTAAAATGCGTTCAAAGGCAGCCAGATCTTCTGTGTACTCGGTCAGCGTGCCGCGTGAAATGCCGGCATTGGCAATCACGACTTCGACCCCGCCGGTGGCCGTGATGAAATCTTGCGCGGCACTTGCCAACGCAGCGTGATCCGTGACATCAAGCGCATAAATACGATGCTTTTGCCCAGAAGGTTGCGGCAAGCTGGCAACGAACTGTTCGAGTACTTCGCGGCGACGGGCGACAAGCCCCAGCGTGGCGCCCTGCGCAGCATAGCGCCGGGCAAGAGCGGCGCCCAAACCGCTAGAGGCGCCAGTAATGAAAACGCGCTTCATTCCATCCTTTCATAGAGGCCTCCGCCGGGTGCATGAGGTACCTCCGCAAACAATAAAAAAGTCCGCCCTCTTTCGAGAGGCGGACCTCAGTGTAGCCGAGACCAGATTATTTGGTCTGCTTAGCCTTGTTGACCAACCAGTCCATGATTTGGAAGGTTGCTTGGTACACCACCTGCTCCGGCTGGTTACCGATCGATTCTCTTGCCATGACCGGCGAGGTGACATAGCGACCATCCACTGCCAGCACCGGTACGCCGGTGATCTGGTAGGCCTGCATCAGCTGGGCTGCACGTTTGACCTTGCTCTGCACGCCGAAAGAGTTGTAGACGTCAAGGAATTTCTGCTTGTCGATACCTAATTTGACGATGAAATCAAGAATTTTGGGATCGGTGTCAAGCCGGTTTTTTTCGATGTGGACGGCATCGAAAACTTTTTGATGCGCTTCATCGAGCTTGCCCATGGCTTCCAGCGCGTAGAACAACTTCTGTTGCAACACCATCGAATCGCGCTCTGGGAAGGCCACCGGCACCCGTTTGAAGACGATGTTGTCACCCTGCTTTTTCACCCAGGCCGCCAGATCGTGCTCCAGCGCATTGCAGTGGGGGCAGGCGTACCAGAAGAATTCAGTGACTTCGACCTTCTTGCCGGAATCGGTTTGTTGTGGCTTGCTGAGAGTGCGGTAATCAACCCCCTCTTTCGGGTTGTTCGGCGCAGCGCCGACACCAACGGCAAGCAGACTCAGGCTCAACGCAGCCAGGAGATGTTGGAGAAAACGCATAAGCTTCCTTTGCTCTTGGTAATAATTATTTGGCGATGTGAACTACTGCCGCATCAACACCATTATCAGACAATTTGCCGCGCGCCTTGTTCATGGCGTCAAGTTGGCTGAAGGGACCGACACGCACACGGAAGAGCGTGCCTGTTTCGGACTGCCGTTCTGAGATCTTGGCTTCGATGCCCATCAACGCCAGTTTGGCACGCATGCCCTCGGCGTCAGACCGCTCACGGAACGCACCCACCTGTAAGAGATAGCGCCACTTTTCCTCCGCGCCTTCCGCTTTGGCTTCTCCCCCGGCTTCGGGCTTCTTTTGCGCAGCGGTGGACTGCTCCTCAACCGGTGCCTTGCTGTCCGACTTGGTGTCGGCCTTAGGATCAACCTTGACGACGTCCGTCTTTTTGTCCGGTTGTGGTGCGGCAGTGTTTTCTGGCGGCGCCGACTCCTTGGCATTCTCCTTGGAAATGATCGGTTTTGAGGCGTTCTTCCCATACAGCGGCCTGTTGGGATCGGCGCTCTGGCCGGGAGTAGGTTCGGATGCTTTGACGTGCCCCGACTTGTCAGTAAATGGCATTGGCGTCTTTGTGATCATCATTGCCACCGCGAGCGCGATGCCAAGACCGATGATCAAGCCGATGATAATGCCTAAAAACGTTCCGCCCTGCTGCCTGTGATAAGTGTGCATACTTCCTCGAATCCCCTCTCGTTACATCCGCGCTGGTGCTGATACGCCAATCAGCGCGAGCCCATTGCGCAATACTTGGCGTGTTGCCTGCATTAACGCCAGACGCGCCATCTTGGTGGAGAGGTCGTCCACCAGGACGCGTTCAGCGTTGTAATAGCTGTGCAGTTCACTTGCCAAATCGCGCAGATAGAACGCTACCTGATGCGGGCCAAGTTCGTCGAGCGCTTTTTGCAACATTTCAGGGTACTCGGCCAGTTTCGCCAACAGTGCGGCTTCACGCGGCGAGGTCAACGGGGACAAATCAACACCGTTCAATGTTGTTTCGTCGCCACCCCACATTGCAAGAATGCTGCAAGTACGTGCATGCGCCATTTGCACGTAATACACCGGATTCTCATCAGACTGCTGCAACGCAACGTCAACATCGAACGTAAATTCCGTATCGGCTTTGCGGGAAATAAGGAAGAAACGCACCGCATCCCGACCGCGCGTAAGGTCGCGCTCGCCGTTTTCATTGACAGCGTCGCCAGCCGACCATTCGATCAGATCGCGTACCGTAACGTAAGAACCGGCACGCTTGGAAATCTTGACCTCTTCCCCGTTTTTCATCACGGTGACCATCTTGTGCAGCACGTAATCGGGATATCCCTGCGGAATACCCAACCCAACCGACTGCAGACCGGCGCGCACGCGGGCGATGGTGCCATGATGGTCGCTGCCCTGCACATTGATCACCTTGCCGTAGCCGCGCTGCCATTTGGTAATGTGGTACGCGACGTCCGGCACGAAATAGGTATAGGAGCCGTCGGACTTCTTCATCACGCGGTCTTTGTCGTCGCCATAGTCGGTCGTGCGCAGCCACAGCGCGCCATCCAGCTCGTAGGTCTTGCCAGCCTTGATCAGCGCGTCGACCGCGGTTTCCACCTTGCCATCGTGGTAGAGGGAAGATTCAAGGTAGTAATTGTCGAACTTGACGCCGAATGCCTGTAAGTCAAGGTCTTGTTCACGACGCAAATAAGCGACCGCGAACATACGGATCGATTCAAGATCGTTCGGGTCGCCGCTGGCGGTCACCGGCGCGCCATCGCTGGCGGCCACGGTTTTCTTCGCCAGAAAATCGGCGGCGATATCCGCAATGTAGTCGCCGTTATATGCCGATTCCGGCCAGTGGGCGTCACCTGGCTTGTGCCCCCTGGCGCGGGCTTGCACGGAGTACGCGAGATTGCCGATCTGGGCGCCGGCATCGTTGTAATAGAACTCACGGGTCACGTCGTAGCCCTGTGCCTCCAGCAAGGACGATAATGCATCGCCCAGCGCACCTTGGCGGCCATGACCCACATGCAGCGGACCAGTCGGGTTGGCGGATACAAACTCAACCATGACCTTCTTGCCAACGCCGCTCGTCCCTTTGCCGAACGCCGCCCCTTCTTTCATGATCACCTGCACCACTGCCTGCTTCGCCGCAGCGGCAACGCGCAAGTTGATGAAACCAGGGCCGGCGATGTCGGCGGATTCGATCAGATCGCCTTTGTTGGCGAGCAGAGAAGCAACAATCGCCTGCGCCAGTTCGCGCGGGTTCTTCTTCAGCGGCTTGGCGAGCTGCATCGCGATGTTGCAGGCGATGTCGCCATGCGCAGGATCGCGGGGCCGCTCCAACACGACGTTGGGTTGCATATCAGTGCCAGCCACAATGGGAGCAAGTGCAGCCTGGAACAGGCCGAGAATCTGTTGTTTTTGCGAAGCGAGCATGGAATAAAAGGCAACGGCTGGCGGGCCGTTTCAGTGAAATTGGAGAATGGCGAGCATTATACCGGCTCGACTGCCGGGCTTGACGTTGCCGCTGTTGCATTTCTCCCGTTTTCGCAACGGCCGGCAGCGGTTCACCAGCGCTTGATCACGGGGCGGCAGGAGGCGTTGCCGAGTCCGGGGCAGGACAGCCGGTCACACGAGCGCCCGCCCAATCGGCACGATCGAGCGTATTGCCATTACCGCCATCGGTCACCACCAGCCGTAGCTCCTTTTTACCGGCAACGCTCACGTTGATCGATTTGCGTAAGTCACTGCCACGCATAAGACCACTGTCAAACACCTTCGCACCATCGAGCACGACCTGGAACACGACCGAACCCTGTTCACCGGCACTGTCGTCCACCCCCACGTCGGCCACAAAATGACCGCTGCAGGCGCCATTGAGAGCGAAGCGGACCTCCGATGGCGCATGCACACCCAACCCTTTTGCGTAAGAAATCCGATCAAGCGTGAGGGTACCGCCATCGTCGGGTGCGCCATCGCCATTGGCCTTATTGCGCTCGATAGGTCCCAACCCATTCACCGGGGTACCGAGTGGTGTCATGTCACTGATCGAGGTGCGCGGATAGAGGTCACGGATGGCGACATCAGTCTGCCCTGATGCGTCGGTCACAGTCAGATAGAGACGGAACCAGGAGTTGGCCGCCTCCGCCTCAAAAGCCGGTACCGCCAAGGATCCCTCCGTGTTCCCAGTGGTCGATGCCATGAACGGATGAGAATGGGTGTCGTGCATGAAATTCACCCGCCAAGTATAGGCACTAGCCGGCAGCGCGCCATCCTCCGCATCCGTGCCGGTGCCAGCGTACGTAATAGTCTCGCCGGGGGCGAAACCGCTTTCCGCTGCAGGACGAGTGATCGTGGCTTTCGGGGAACGATTCGTGGTGACCGTCAGGACTGCTGGTGCGGAGGTCGTGCTGCCAAATGCATTGCGTGCCACCGCCGTAAACTTCGCCTTGTCATCGGCCAGTGTCGTGCTGGCGATAGCGAAACTAGGCGCTGTCGCACCGGGAACATCAACTCCATTCCGCTGCCATTGAAAGCTATTGGCGCCGTCCGCATTCACCGTTAATGTCACCGGATCGCCGAGAAAAACGGTTTGCGTCTTCGGGTGCAAGGTGATGCGGGGCAGTTGTGTATTCGTGAAGCGGATCTTGCCGACTGTACCCGCTGCAGCGGAGGCATCCTCCTCCTGGTTTCTCGCCAGATAAATCAAGCTGCCATCCGGCGCGACGGCGAGGTTCACAGGGCTGTCGATCCCTGTTACGAATTGGGTGGCCTCTGAGGGATTGGCAGGATCGATGAAGCGGATATCCCCCTTGCAGAAGTCAGAAAAAAAATATTTACCGACGTACTCAGCAGGAAACTGGGCAGTTGGCGGGTTATAAAATGCGCCCCCGGTAATCGCACAGCCCTCATTGTGCGAGTAGGCATACACAGCATTCGTAAAGCGGGTGTCGCTCGCCTCCCCCTCTGCGGCAGGCCAACCATAGTTCGCCCCCGCCGCTCCCTGATTAATTTCTTCCCATGACCCGGCGCCCACATCGTTGATGTACATGAGCCCTGTCCCGGGCTGGATGTCGAAGGCAAACGGATTGCGCAAGCCGAGATTGAAATTGGCCGCGTACGCGCCCGGCTCAGTCGCATAGGGATTATCTTCAGGGATTGTGCCGTCCGCATTCAGGCGCAAGATTTTTCCGAACGGATTGGCAAGATTCTGCGAGTAAGACGCTCCCGGCGACACCCACAGATCCTCATGACCGCCAACGGCAACATATAGTTTTCCGTCTCCACCGAAACGCAAGGCACCGCCCATGTGCCATCGCGTACCCGATGGCACTTTGGGTAGCGTATGGATCACCTGCTCGCTCCCGGCAACGGCGCGATCGTTTGCCTCTGTGACGCGCAGGACGCGATTGAAGCTGTCCGTGCCGTCTTTCAGCGTGCAATAGAGG
>CBHCMF010000183.1:0-8660 GCA_965974465.1 uncultured Noviherbaspirillum sp. | reverse complement strand
CGGCGCAGGTTCTCGGCGGTTACACTTTTGAGTCGATCTCCGCGGGTGGAACGCACTCGTGCGCGGTCACCGTCGTGCACGCGTCGTCGAAGCCAGTCGTATGTTGGGGCCGTAACGCCCAGGGGCAATTGGGCGATCAGACCAACACCGGAAGCAGTGTCCCGGTCGAGGTCAGCGCGCTTCTGTGGCTGTCGGTAAGCGCCGGCGGTTCCCACTCGTGCGCGGTCCTGTCGGGCGGATCCGCCTACTGCTGGGGCAACAACGGAAGCGGTCAGCTCGGCGACGACGCAACCCAGACGAGCATCAACCAACCCGTGCTGGTGAACGGCTCTCTGACGTTCAGCAGCATTACAAGTGGCAACTCGCACACGTGCGGTCTCGCCACCACGGGCGCGTACTGCTGGGGCGGTGGACCGTACGCCGGAATCAGGGACGCCGCCAATCGTATCGGAGAAGCCAAAGGCCGGCGGCATAGTTACCGTGGTCAAGACGGGTGACATGGTGCCCCCCAAAGTGGCATCACCCTGTAAACCCGGCAGTTGTGCATTCGCTGGTCAGACCGTGACGGTGATTATGTCGGACAGCGTCATTTCGTGGTCCGTCCCCGAACTGAAGGACGAATTCGAGGCTGCGACCGGTGCCCGGCTTAATATCGTTCGGGTCCCCTTCAACGAAAATTTTGAGAACTTCTTTTCCGATGTGATCAATGGTGTCGGGAAATACGATGCATCGATTGCGGGCGCCTGGTGGCTCGGAGAACTGGTGGCCGGTGATTACATTGTTTCCTACGATAAGTATTACAACGATCCGCGCTTCCCCAAGTGGGACATCAATGATGTATTGCCTGCACCACGCAGCTTACTTTCCTATGGCGGCAAGAAGTACATGATCGCGAGTGATCACGATGGCCAAGTCCTCTATTACCGCCGCGATTTGCTAACAGATCCACAGCATCAGGCAGCCTTCAGCCAGAAGTACGGTTATCCCCTCGATGTGCCGAAAACTTGGGTGCAATTCCGGGATGTGGCTGAGTATTTCACCGGCAAGGATCTCAATGAAGATGGCGTGCCCGACCACGGGGTGACGATGCCTTTGAAGGCGGGCGCCCAAGGGATGTCCCATTTCATGTCATTGTCAGCATCGCTCGTGATCGGGCCGGACAATCCCAAGTTATATTGGTTTGATCCGCAGACCATGAAACCGCTGATTGAGAGTCCAGGCCATGTGCGGGCGCTGGCAACGCTGGTTGATCTAGTGCGGTTCGGACCGAAGGATATGCTCAACTGGGATCTTGGCAAGGGTTGGGATCACTTTCTGGCGGGGCGCGCTGCATTGACCTTTACCTGGGGCGACCTTGGTGGATTGACACAACAGGAAGGGAGCAAGGTCAAGGGCAAGGTTGGGGTCGCGCATCTGCCGGGTTCCGGTGAATACTACAGCATCGCACAGCGCAAATGGATCAAGAGCGAGCAGCCGAATCTCGTCGGCAATACCACGGGTGGTTCTTGGGCCGGGGTGATCTCGAAGTACTCGAAGGCGCCGGAGGCAACTTATTACCTGCTAGCCCTGATGGCGAGCCGGGAAAAATCGCAAGTGTACGCAGCGCGAGGCTGGGACGGCATTGACCCGGGACGGACCTATCATTTTTTGCCGCCCAACGGCAGCGGAAAACTCGATACCTATTTGAAAGCTGGCTGGGATGAAGCCGATGTTCGGGATTATCTCCATGCGTATTTCGATAATTTCAACAACAAGCTGCAGTTGCCCTACCTGCGCATTCCCGGCGCCTACAGTTATTGGCAAGCGCTCGACAGACACTTGGCGGAAGCAGTGTCCGGCCAATTACCCCCGGAGGCGGCGTTGAAGGCTACCGCGATCGATTTCGAAGAGATTACGATTCGGCTCGGGCGTGAGCGGCAAAAACGCGCTTACCGCGCGTCGCTTGGGTTCTAGCGTCGTCTGTTATGAGACGGTCATGAAGGAGCAGGTCATGAATGGAAAAATGAGATGGCTAGTGGGGCTGATCTCTGCATTTGCAGTTATTGCATCGGCACAGGAAACGAAACCGAAACGAGAGGTGTACGAAGCGTCGGTGGTAAAGACTGGTGAGATCGTTCCGCCTCGAATCGCACAACCTTGCAAGCCTGGCCAATGCCCCTTCGCTGGCCAGACTGTGACGGTGCTGCTGGTCAAGAGTCAGGGAGGAGGAGCGATCGGCGAATTGAAAAATGAATTTGAAGCAGCCACCGGCGCCAAGCTCAACCTTGTTCAACTGCCCCATCAGGAACTTTTCCCTAATTTCATGTCTGACCTGACCAACCGCATCGGCAAGTACGATGCTGCGTATGCGGGCGCTTGGTGGCTTGGAGAACTAGTGGATGGAGATTACATCCTCTCCTACGACAAGTATTACAACGATCCGCGCTTTCCTCAGTGGAATATCAATGATGTATTGCCTGCACCACGCAGTCTACTCTCCTATGGCGGCAAGAAGTACATGGTTGCCAACGATCACGATGGGCAAGTCATCTATTACCGCCGCGATTTGCTGGCAAATCCACAACATCAGGCGGCCTTCCGGCAGAAGTACGGTTATCCCCTCAGGGTACCGAACACTTGGGCGCAGTTCCGGGATGTGGCCGAATATTTCACCGGCAAGGATCTCAATGACGACGGCATTCCCGACCATGGACTGTCCATGCATCTGAAGGTTGGCGCGCAGGGTATGTTCCATTTCATGTCGTTTTCAGCACCGTTCGTGATCGGCCCTGACAATCCCAAGCTGTATTGGTTTGATCCGCAGACCATGAAACCGCTAATCGAAAGTCCAGGCCATGTGCGGGCGCTGACAGCGTTGGTCGACCTGGTGCAGTTCGGGCCGAAAGATATGCTCAACTGGGACCTCGGCAGGAGCTGGGATCATTTTCTGGCCGGTCGGTCGGCGCTTGCTTTTACCTGGGGCGACCTTGGTGCGCTGGCACAAGATGAAGGCAGTAAGGTCAAGGGCCAAATCGGCTCTGCGCTGCTACCCGGCACCAATGAGTACTACAGCATTGCGCAGCGCAAATGGGTTAAGACAGCGCAACCCAACTTGGTTGGCAATACCACTGGCGGTTCCTGGGCCGGCGTGATCTCGAAGTACTCGAAGGCACCAGAAGCAACCTATTACCTGCTAGCCTTGCTGGCAGCCCGGGAAAAATCAGATGTCTATGCGGCACGCGGCTGGGACGGCATTGACCCGGGACGAACCTATCACTTCCTGCCGCCCGACGGCAGCGGGAAGATCGAGACTTACCTCAAGGCCGGCTGGAACGAAGCTGACATTCGCGACTACTCCGCGGCGTATTTCGATAATTTCAGCAACAAACTGCAGTTTCCTTACCTCCGCATTCCCGGCGCATACAGTTACTGGCAAGCACTCGACGTGCATCTGGCGGAAGCGGCGGCCGGTCAATTAACGCCTGAGGCTGCCTTAAAAGCCACCGCGGTCGATTTCGAAGAGATTACGATTCGGCTCGGGCGTGAGCAGCAACGACGATCATATCGGGCGTCGCTCGGACTATAACGTGCATATCTGGAAATCCTTCGCACCGCTCGCACACCGCCTAAAGCCGCTCAGTATCGGCCGCAAGCTTACGCTTGGTTTCGGCGTATTGGCGGCTCTCACGCTGCTGGTCGTGACACTAGCCCTCGTCGCTGGTCGCAACGCCACCATGGATATCAGTCTTACCGAGGGAGTGCGCGCGCCGGCATCATTGGCTTCGGCACAGGCACAGGCCAGCCTGCTGAGAATGCAGCTACATGTGCGCGGCTACCTGGTACTGTCCGACCCATTGGACATCGAGCAATACCACCTGGCCAGGCAAGCTTTTGAAAAAAATCTCGCCGCGTTGCAAGCCATGTCGGGTAACTGGTCCGAAGAAGAAGCAAAATGGATAAACGAGCTGACCGCAACCTATGCCCGCTGGGTCAAACTACCGGCACATCTATTCGAACTGCACGACAATCCGCTCAAAAACCGGCCCGCGCTGCGTATTGCCAGAGTCGATATTCAGGCACTGCGAATACGGATTCTGGATGGGATCGACACAATGATCACCCTTCAAAAGATGCGTGGCGTGTTGCCGCAGAACCGGGAGTTGCTAGCTAACCTCCTGAGTTTTCAGACCTCCTTCGATGCGATGGCAACCAATCTGATGGCCTATGGCGCTTCCGGAGAACTCAATTTCAAGCTTGCCTATGGCCCACAATTGGCGACCAATGCGGCGGTTTGGAACACGCTGACCAGCAAACGCAGTCTGCTGTCCGCCGATCAGCGGAACACGCTCGACGCGATTGCTCGTGATCGGGCGGAATTCGCCGAGCTGGCGCTGCAAATCATCAGCATCCTCAACGGCGAGCGGGCTTATGAAGACCTGTATCTCTATCGTACCCAGGCCACGCCCCAAGCGGAGATCCTACTTGGCCTGTTGGAAAAGATAACGCAGCGTCAGCAGGCGCAGTTGCAAACCGGCCTCGCGCGAGCGCGCGACAGCCTGGCCGATGCGCGCCTGCAAACCGTGGCGGGCGGGCTGCTGGCGGTCGCCATCAGCATCGCCATGGCGTATCTGTTCCGGCGCAGCATTGTCGCCCCGGTGCGCCGGTTGACCGGCGTGGCCGAACGGGTCGCGGCCGGTCATCTCTCTGCGCGCGCCGAGGTCGAATCGCGCGACGAAATCGGCGTCCTCGCGACCAGCATCAACATCATGACACAGCGCCTGGCCCAGACCATTGAACATTTGGAAACGGTGTTTGCGGACGCACAGCGCGCCAAGGATGCGGCGGAAGCGGCTAACCGGGCCAAGAGCGCATTCCTGGCCAACATGAGCCACGAACTGCGCACGCCGTTAAACGGCATTCTAGGCTACGCGCAGATACTGCTCCGGGACAAAACTTTACGGGAGCACGAGACCACGGGGCTGAACGTGATCCAGCAAAGCGGCGAACATCTGCTCACGCTGATCAACGACGTCCTCGATTTCGCCAAGATCGAAGTCGGCAGATTGGAACTCTACATGACCGACATCCACTTCACCAGGTTCTTGCGCGTCATTGCCGAAATGGTAGAAATCAAGGCAGCGCAAAAGGGAGTGGACTTCATCTGCAACCTGGCACCGGATTTGCCCGCCTGGGTGCGGACTGACGAGCAGCGGCTGCGCCAAGTGCTGCTCAATCTCTTGTCCAACGCAATCAAGTTTACGGACAGAGGCAAGGTGCTGCTGTCTGTCAGCATGCCGGCTGCGGGCCGTATACGTTTCGAGGTCCAGGACACTGGGATCGGCATCGGCGCGGACAAACTGGAGGCCATCTTCATGCCGTTCGAGCAGGTAGGTGAATTACAGCGGCGGCTTGGAGGCACCGGACTTGGCCTAGCCATCAGCCGCCAGTTCGTGCGACTGATGGGAGGGGACATTCGGGTCAATAGCCGGGTCGGCGAAGGCAGCACATTTTGGTTCGAACTGGATCTGCCGATGGTCGGATCGAAGACGGAAACAACCAGTGCGCCGGGTGTCATCGGCTACCAAGGACCGCGCAAAAAAATATTGGTGGTGGACGATATCGCCGAGAACCGTGCGGTGGCGATTGACATGCTGGGAGAGCTCGGCTTCGAGATGAGCGAGGCAAAAAGTGGAGAGGATGGGCTGGAACAGGCACAATCCCTGCGACCAGACCTCATTCTGATGGACCTGGTCATGCCGGGCATGGACGGACTGGAAGCGACGCGCTGCCTGCGAGCGCTGCCAACCCTCAAGGACGTCCCTATCATCGCGATTTCCGCCGGCGCCTCCAGCGACGATCAGGAAAAGAGCCTACGCGCCGGCGCGGATGCCTTTCTATCTAAACCAGTCGACTATGCCAGCCTTCTGGCAAAAGTCGCCAAGCTGCTGCACTTGAGTTTGGTCTACGAGCCATCGCAGACGACGCCGGTTCCCAAACAAGAGGATGCCGGTCCACTGGCGATACCGCCGGACGACCAGATCAAGGTGCTCTATCGCCTGGCTCAACTGGGTAATATGCAGGACATTCTGAGGTGGGCAAATCGCATTGATGCTATGGATGAACGCTACCGCCCGTTCGTCAATCAATTGCGCACATTGGCCAAAGGATATCAGTCCAAGGCGATTCTTAATCTTGTAAAGCGGTATCTGGGAGACAAAGAGGTTTCATGAGTGCGTATTTCAGCACTCATGAACAGACGATTTAGCAGCATGATCAATGAGAGCGGTGATCATTACGGCGACACAATCCAGCCGATCACGTCTACACCGCTCTGGCGACACTTCAGTTAGTCTATTCCCACAAGTACATTGCGTTTGATTTCGCCTGTTTTCAACTCGCCCGCCACATCAAAACATGCCTTATTCGAACGCGACTTGGTAGAAAACAGCATTGAACTGCGCCCTACCGGCAATAGCCTCGCAGTGAGGCCAAAGTTGCGTGGCCGGCGCTCCTCCCGGCCAAATCGTTATTTGCACCTGCTAGAGCAATGGTATGCAGATGTGGACACTACGGTTAGAACTTCCGGATGTAACGCACCGAGACAGTGCGCGGCTCCCCTTGGATGATCAAGTTGGTGTTCACCGCGCTCTCGACATAGCGGCGGTCGGTGAGGTTGCTCACGGCCAGCTGGAGCGTATCAGCCTTGCTCAATGCATAGCGCACGCCGGCGTCCCATACCATGTAGGAAGGGATGGTCAGCGTATTCTTATCATCAGCGAAGCGCTTGCCGACATAGCTCATGCCGAGCGAGGTGAACAGCCCTTGCCATGCACCGGTAAATCCGTATTCGGCCCATAGCCGAGCGCTCTGCTCAGGTGCGTTGCGAAGCTTATTCCCAACTTTGAGGGGATCCGTATCTTCTGTGAAGCGCGCATTGAGACGACTGTACGCAGCGTGCAGGCGCAATGCCTTGGTCGGTCGCCCTGAAACCTCGAATTCCACGCCGGTCGAACGTTGTTTCGCGCCCTGAACCTGACAGAGAATATTGCCGCTGAGCCCCTTAGCGCCGCTCGGATCTTGGGAAAGGCCGTTTGATCGCATCAGATCGAAGGCCGACACCGCCCATTGCAAACCATTGTCGAAAGCAAAACCCTTGACGCCGGCCTCATACTGGCTGCCGCGTGACGGATCGTAACTGCGCCCACAATCGTCGGTCGCCAGATTTGAATCCAGCGAGCGACTATAGTTCGCATACAAGGCAAGTTTCGGCGTGACGTGATAGAGCAGGCCTGCCCCAGGACTGGTTTGCGTAGCCTCATGCTTGTTGCGTAAATCGAGGATCTCCTCGTGATTATTCTCCTTCAGACGATCATGGCGCAAACCCAGCATGACACTCCACGGACCAAACGCCATCTGATCCTGCACATAGATGCCTGTATCCGTGGAGCGTGTTTTTGCATTGGACTCCGGCACTAAACTATAGGTAGCATTGCCGGTGGGCACGGGGTTGAACAGATCCACTGGGGACAGCGACGTGCCACTGGTGGTGATGTCATCGACGCGACGCTTAAGGCGATCCATGCCGGCAAGCAGTTTATGCTTGAGTTCGCCGGTCGCAAAATTGCCGAATGCCTCTACGCGCACACTGTCAGAACGTGCGTCGGTAAACGCGGCGAGGGTGCGGCGCGGAACCGACGAATTCGTGACCGGGAGATTGATCGTGTAGTACATATCGCGGTCGAAACGGCTGCCGCTGTAATCGGCGCGCAGTTCCCATGCCGCGTTCAAGCGGTGATTCAGCCGCAGGGCGCCACTGGTATTGTGCACCAAGTTCTTGGCGCTTTTTTCGCCATGAAAGGCGGACGGATCGAGGCGTGTCACGGAAGCCAGATCATTTTGCACCGTCGCCGGCTGCCCCGGATCGCGAATGGTGTCATGTCGGCCGTGCTCGAGCAGAACATCCATGACCGTTGTGTCGGAGAGGTTGAACGTGAAAGCTGGCGCAATGAAGTAAGCATCGCCGTCAACATGATCGCGGAAACTATCCAGTTTCTTCGCTTCGACATTGAGGCGGTACAGCACATTGCCGCTTTCAGTTAGTTTGCCAGTCGAATCAAAGCCCCCTTCCAACTGGCCGAACTGATTTGCGTACAGAGTGGCTTCGTGCTTACGGGTCGCAAGCGGCTTCTTGGTGACGAAGTTGACGAGCCCCCCGGGGGCTAGCTTGCCGTACTGGAGCGACGCCGGTCCACGAATCACTTCCACTTGCTCGATGTTCTGTAGCGAGATCTGGCTCTGGCGGTCGAAGCGCAGACCGTCACGGAAATAGTTGTTGGCATTATCGAGCTGGAAGCCGCGCAAAACATAGTTTGAAAAAATACCAGCGTGCGCGGCGCTTTGTGTCATGCCAGGCACATTGCGCATGACGTCCTCAAGCTGGTCCACGCCTTGTGCGCGCATCAGATCCGCACCGATCGCCGTGATCGCCTGCGGCGTCTCTTGCACGCCGACACCAAGCCGGTTCGCGTCAGGCGGCGTCGATTTGGACGCGGAGACAACAACCGCGGGCAGTTCGGTCTCTTGGGCTATGGCGATTGAATGGACCGACACCGCGCACACCATGGCAATCGGCGTCAGTCTGAAATGCTTCGAACACATGAATAACTCCCTTTTCCTCTTAA
>CBHCMF010000182.1:0-8665 GCA_965974465.1 uncultured Noviherbaspirillum sp. | reverse complement strand
TGATGAAGCAGCGTCCAAAATCAAGATCGAAATCGATTCCAAACCGGAAGTGATGGACAAACTTGATCGCCGTCTGATCCAGCTCAAGATCGAACGGGAGGCCATTAAGAAGGAAAAGGACGAGGCCTCTCAGAAACGACTTGGCCTGATCGAAGAGGAAATCCACAAGCTGGAACGGGAGTACGCGGATCTGGAGGAAGTGTGGAAAGCCGAGAAGGCGGCAGTGCAGGGCAGTCAGCATATCAAGGAGGAAATCGAGAAGGTTCGCCTGCAGATGGAAGATGCAAAGCGTAAGGGCGATTGGCAGAAAATGTCGGAACTTCAATACGGCAAGCTGCCGCAACTTGAAGCTCAACTTAAGCAAGCAGATACTGGAGAAGCGAAAAAAGCCGAGCGCAAACTGTTGCGCACCCAAGTCGGCGCGGAAGAAATCGCCGAAGTGGTATCGCGTGCAACCGGTATTCCTGTCTCCAAGATGATGCAAGGTGAGCGCGACAAACTGCTGCATATGGAAGAGGAGCTGCATAAGCGCGTGGTCGGCCAACATGAGGCGATCGTTGCCGTCTCGGACGCTATCCGCCGGTCCCGTGCAGGTTTGAGTGACCCCAATCGTCCATACGGTTCCTTTATGTTCTTGGGACCGACCGGCGTTGGCAAGACCGAACTGTGCAAGGCACTGGCGGCATTCCTGTTTGACACAGAGGAAGCGCTGATTCGCATCGACATGAGCGAATTCATGGAGAAGCATTCGGTTGCTCGCTTGATTGGTGCGCCACCTGGTTATGTCGGTTATGAAGAGGGCGGCTATTTGACCGAAGCAGTACGACGCAAGCCTTATAGCGTGATTCTTCTCGATGAAATCGAGAAGGCGCACCATGATGTGTTCAATGTACTGCTGCAGGTGTTGGACGATGGCCGTATGACCGATGGGCAGGGCCGGACCGTTGACTTCAAGAATACGGTTATCGTGATGACATCCAACCTAGGTTCGCACAAGATTCAATCAATGGAGGAAAGCGATCCTGCGCTGGTGAAGTTGGCGGTGATGGCAGAAGTGAAAACGCATTTCCGTCCAGAGTTTGTTAATCGCATTGATGAGATCGTCGTGTTCCATGCGCTTGACGAGAAGAACATCGGTGCAATCGCGCGCATCCAGTTGCAGGTGCTGGAGCAGCGTTTGGCAAAGATGGAGATCAAGCTCGACATATCCGATGCCGCGTTGCAGAAGATTGCCGAGGCCGGTTTCGATCCAGTGTATGGCGCGCGTCCGCTCAAACGTGCGATTCAGCAAGAAATCGAAAACCCATTGTCGAAATTGATCCTGGAAGGGCGCTTTGGCCCCAAGGACGTGATTTCCATCACGGTGGGCAATAGCGAGTTGGCCTTCGATAAAGTCGAAGGCGTTTGACGCGTATGTCTTAGAAAGAAAGGGGCCACCTTGTGTGGCCTTTTTCTTTGCGGAGAATTATCAGAATGCTTTGTGAGCAAAAAATGTACTGGGCGATTGTCCGAAGGTTTTTTTGAACATTGCCGAGAAGGCGGACTGGCTCGCATAGCCAAGTTCGGCAGCCACTTGCGATAAAGGCATACCGCGGGCGATCAATGGTGCTGCATGCGCTAGGCGTACTTGCTGTCGCCATTGGCTGAAGCTCATCCCTAATTCACGCTCGAATAAGCGGGCTAGCGTGCGGCCGGAAGCACCAACGCGCCCGGCCCAGTCGTCAAGCGTAAGCGGTGACGCGGGGTTGGCAATCAGTGTTTCGCAAAGTTGCTTGAGGCGTTTATCGTCTGGCAATGCGACGCGGATTGGCAGAGTGGTTGAACGTGCTAATTCATTCAGAATGAGCGCTGACAGCATCTCCTCGCGGGATGCATCGGCTTCCACTTGGGCAAGTGCCACAATGAGTTCGCGCAGTAGCGCTGATACCTCTAGCACTTCACATTGGTCGCCTTTGAATGGTGCAGTACCCTCATGGACATAGAGGGCGCGCAGTCGCGCCTTCTCAAGTGTCACAACTTCGTGCATGGCATTCGGTGGAATCCATATTGCCCGCATCGGGGGAACGATCCACGTGTTGTTGCCAACGGTTACGCGCACTACGCCATCGAGTGCATAGGTAACTTGCCCCCACACATGGGTGTGTGCAGCCAATAACTCAGATGCATTGAGGTCACGGGCCACCAGGCGTACTGGCCGCTTAAGGCTCGGTTCCATCCCTGGTAGATGGAGGCGGGTATGGGTGAGCGGTTTATTTGCCATGATTGGAGGGGTTGGCGGAAATTCGATAAATATTGTCCTTCTATCTTAAAACAGACGTCGCAATTTTGCTTACACTTTTCCATTATCACTTTGCGAGAGGAAGCGATGACTGTTGCCGTTACATCAAATACGGCCTTGTTTCGTCACGATGCCAAAATCATTAGCCTGGAAGGTCTAGCGCATGGGGTTTCTCATTTTTTCCACCTGATCCTGGCGCCGCTATTCCCATGGCTGAAAGATGCATTCGGCGTCAGCTATGCCGAACTGGGTTTGTTGATGACGGTATTTTTTATCGTCTCCGGTATTGGTCAGGCCTTGTCCGGGTTTGTTGTGGATCGCGTCGGTGCTCGGGCAGTGCTGTTTTTCGGTGTTGGGTGTCTCAGTGTTTCAGCATTGGTGCTGTCCATTGCCCCTAACTACGCGACCTTGCTGGGCGGATCGATGTTGGCCGGACTCGGCAATAGCGTGTTCCATCCCGCATGCTTCACCATTCTGAACAAACGCGTTTCTGCTGCGCGATTGGGCCATGCATTTTCGGTTCATGGCGTGGCGGGAAATCTCGGTTGGGCTGCTGCACCGGTATTTCTCATCTCGATTGCCAGCTTGACGGACTGGCGCATGGCGTTGCTGGCTGCAGCATTCA
This sequence comes from uncultured Noviherbaspirillum sp., assembly GCA_965974465.1. Taxonomy (GTDB): domain Bacteria; phylum Pseudomonadota; class Gammaproteobacteria; order Burkholderiales; family Burkholderiaceae_D; genus Noviherbaspirillum. The sequence continues at coordinate 5,762 of CBHCMF010000182.1, read as the reverse complement.
TTCCTGCAGCCGTTTTGTTGTTGCTCGTGCTGAACCGTGATGTGCTGCATACCCATGACGCGCCCACCAAGCAGGCGGTTGCCAAGAAAGAAGCAACGGTTAAAGGCAGCTACTTTGGTTTCTTACGTTTGCCTGCACTATGGATGTGCTTTGCGTTTTTCTTCATCACCTCGATGGCGCAGGGGGGCATCCAGAGCTTTTCTTCACCTAGCTTGCGTGTGTTGTACAACATGTCTTTGGCAACAGCGACGGCGGGCTATACCGTTTATATGTTGGCATCGGCGGTCGGCATGGTGTGCGGCGGGTTCCTTGCCTCAAAGGCGAGGCGGCATGAGCGTACGATTGCAATCACGTTTGCAGTGGCCGGGTTATTTGCGTTGGTGATTGCCGCCGGCGTCGTGCCGCCCATGTTGGCAGTGGGATTAATGGGCGCAATTGGCTTCAGTGCCGGCATTGCCGGTCCATCGCGTGATCTGTTGATTCGTGCTGCGGCGCCAAGTAATGCCACTGGTCGTGTGTACGGTATCGTGTATTCCGGTCTCGATACGGGGCAGGCGATGGCGCCACTTCTGTTTGGTGCGGTGATGGATGCGCATCATCCTGCATGGGTATTTATCGGCATTGGTGTTCTACAGTGCATGGCGATCATGACAGCGGTTGGCGCCGGCACCAGTACGGCAAAAAATACACTGAAGACGCGCTCCGCTTAATGTACAACATGAGGAATCCGTCCCCGAACATGAAGATCGATACCGCACTGACACACCTTGGGCGCAAATTTGCCACCGCATCGCAGTTGGTGAATCCGCCAATTGCTCGTGCATCCACGGTTCTTTTCCCTAGCCTGGCAGCATTCAAGGCATCATACCGGCCTGCGCCTTTCGAAGCCATGCGATACGGTCGTTCCGGAACCCAAACGCATTTCGAACTGCAGGACATGATGTGTGCGCTTGAAGGTGCGGAAGCCTGCTTGTTGGCGCCGAGCGGTTTGAATGCAATTGTATCGGTCTTATACGCCTATGCGACCTCGGGAGCGCATATCCTGGTAAGTGACGGTGTATATGGCCCGACACGTGATTTTTGCGAAAGCATTTTGGTCGCCTCTGGCGTGCAGGTGGAATTTTTTCCTGTTGGCGTAGACATCGCTTCGCTGATTCGGGAGAACACGGTGTTGGTGTACATTGAAACGCCCGCTTCTCTCACGATGGAAATGCTCGATACCCGCGCCATTTGTACAGCTGCGCATCGCCGTAATGTTTTGGTGGCAGCAGACTGCTCATGGGGTACACCGCTGTTTTTCCATGCGCTCGCGCTAGGGATCGACATATCCATCCACGCCGCCACCAAATACATTATCGGCCATTCTGACGGCATGTTAGGGACGGTGTGCGGCTCGCGTGCTGCGCTGGCGCCAGTCCGTACATGGATGGCGAAGGCCGGGGTGTGTGTCAATCCAGATGGTGTTTCCTTGGCGTTACGTGGGCTGCGCACCTTGTCGGTCCGGCTTGAGCGACACCAGCGGAACGCGATGCAAGTGGCGAATTGGCTGTCGGCGCATTCTGCTGTTGACAAGGTGCTTTTCCCAGCGCTGGAAAGCGATCACGGCAATGCGCTATGGCGCCGGGACTTTTCCGGCGCATCTAGTTTGTTCACGTTCCGACTTGTTTCTTGCACCGAGGAAGCATTTTCCGCATTTTTCGATGCGCTTTCCCTATTTGGCATTGGGACGAGCTGGGGAGGCTTCGAGAGTTTGGCCATGCCGGCCATCCCACACAGTTTGCGTAGCGCAGAATGCTTGCCTGACGCCGGACGACTGGTCCGCTTGCATATCGGTCTGGAAGACCCGAATGATTTGATCGATGATCTGAAGCAAGCGCTCCAGTGGATCGGTTGATAAGCTAATCGGCTCGCAGCCTCTATAGATTATTTCGTGAGGAAGATAAACATGACTTTTTCAACATGCGACATCTGCGACGTTAACGAAGACAAACTTGCGCTCGGTACGCTGGCTGTGCTGCCACCTGTATTTCAGAGGTTTGGCAAGCGTACGGCATTTTCTGGTCCAGCGGCCACACTAAAGGTTTTCGAGGACAACGTGTTGGTGCGCTCAATGCTGGAAACGCCAGGGGGCGGACGAGTATTGGTCGTGGATGGTGGGGGGAGCCTGCGTTGTGCTCTGGTTGGAGGCAATCTTGGTGTGCTGGCAGAGAAGAATGGCTGGACGGGCATTATTGTTAACGGTTGTATTCGGGACTCGGTAGAGATCAACGCCTGTGATATTGGCGTGCGCGCTTTGGCTACACATCCACAGCGTAGCGTGCGCAAGGGGGTAGGTGATCGTGATCTGCGCGTATCCATTGCTGGCGTGGCAATCAGTCCGGGAGATTGGATTTACGCGGACGCGGACGGTGTATTGGTGTCGACGGAAAAACTTGACTGAACAAATTGCGACGTTGTCGACACTGCGGAGGCACTCTTCGCGATAAACGCTGTCGGCGTAGAGGGGAGGCCTCTAACCGATCAACGGTGCATCGCTCGCTTCGGTAATTCCGCCTTGACGCTGGATCTGCAGATTCTCCAGCAGCAGGTTCGTATCGCAATAGATGCGCACGGCAGTGCCTCGTCCCCATTTCAGGTGGATGAAATGTACGCCTGAATTCGATCTCGTTTCACCATTAAGCAAGGTATACGTGTCGGTCCATTCGACGACAACGATGGTATTCCATGGCCAGCCACTTACCACAATATTCCGTAGTTGGAATTGAAGGTTGGGAAATATCCTGAATAGTCGCTCGTACCATGCACGTGTCACTGCAATACTATTCCTGCTGCCCGAAAGCGCGTGCGTGCCGACGAAGCTGTGATCAAAACTATTTGCTGCCGTCCTGAGTATAGGTTCGTAGTTCCCCTTGTTGAGCTCGTTAAATAGTTTGACGATTTGTCTACGAACGATGGTGTGGTACATGGATACTTAGTTTTTTAGCGGGCGGCGATAGCAGCGGTTGTTGCCTATTCTGGGCGCACAGCCAAACCGCTCTAGGGAACAGAGAATGATTTATGTAGCCATTGATAACATGCGTAGTATAGCTAGGTATGCTATCAGTGCAACCGTCAAAATTCCCCCAAAGACGCTCCAGTATTAGCACGATACGCGTCCTTCTCCCTCTCTAATGCCGATGGCGATGATGGATATCTGGAAAATGCGGATGAGTATGCGTCAGCACTTCATGCTCATGAAGATGCGTGTGAGGTTCCTTGCCGTCCCATTCAAAATCATGCTTATGCTGATGATGGATATCATGCCAATGAGAGTGTGTATGCGCCATTTGTTGGTGCGTATGTAGATGGCTATGTTTTTCTGTCAGATGCAACCAGATACCGACAGCCATTAGAGCGCTAGCTGTCCAAAACATTGCGTCCGGGCGCTCGCCCAACAACATGGAAATCGCCGCACCTATAAAAGGCGCTGTAGAAAAGTAGGCGCCGGTGCGTGCCGTCCCGAGATGGCGCAATGCCAGCACGAATAGCACCAAGCTAAGGCCGTAGCTAGCGACCCCGACGAGTCCAGTAAGTACGACTTCGCTCGCGGCTGGTAACGGTAGTCCTAGCCAGAACAATGCAAACGATAGATTGAGCAACCCGGCTACTAAGCCTTTCACTGCAGCGATCTGTGCGGCATCACTGGCGGAGATCTTTCGAGTGAGGTTGTTATCAATAGCCCAACATAGACAGGCTGCGACGATGCATAACGCACCCCAGTATGATCCTGACGTCGATGTTCTTATGCTGCTATCCCAGGACAACAAGCCGCTGGCAGCAATAATCAGCAACATGCCGACGAAGATGCGCCGATCGAAATGCTCGTGAAAAATGCACCAGGCAAGCAGCGTTGTCAGTACGCCTTCCATGTTCAGTAGCAGCGAGGCAGATGCCGCTGGGACAAGACTGAGTCCCGTAGTCAGCAATACTGGTCCAATTATCCCGCCAGTGAACACAGCACCGGCAAGCCAAGGTAGGTCATTTGCGGTAATTGAGGCACTTTCGGTTCTTCGGCTGGTCGTAAGCATGCGTACGAGCAACCAGGCCGACAAACCAATTCCGCTCCCAAGATAGAGGAGAGCAGCAAATAGTATCGGTGACATCTGAGTGATCAGCAATTTGATCAAAGGTGTACCAGCGCCGAAAAGAGCGGCTGCGAGCAAGGCGTAGAGAATGCCAGTATTCATATAAGAAGCTTGCAAAATGAATGCGACCCTATTCGTGATGCAGGAGATAAGTTTGTTCTGCACGCCTTATCCACCATATCACGACGGGATCCGGCGATTGAGATTGTCATCATGGGCAGTGGCTTGGCCACTCATGGCGGGAAACACAATAGTAATTTCACGACTCGAAATTTCCATTTTGCATCGTGAAAATTTACGGTGCAAAGCACCATAAGAATTTTTCGTTTTAAGAAAATATATTTCGTATCGCAAAAAGTTATAAGTAACTATTTGAAAAATAAAGATTTTGTTTAAGTTATATGTCTTATATAAGACATTGTTGCCCCGCAAAAAACAGCCTATTATTCTCTCAACGAGCTTTCATTTTTTCTTTTCACTTGCTTTACCACAGGAGAATCACCATGACATCCCGCAAACAGCAAATCCAGGCACTCCAAAGAGATTGGGCAGAGAACCCGCGTTGGAAAGGCGTCAAGCGTAACTACACGGCAGAGGATGTGGTCCGTCTGCGTGGCTCGGTACAAATCGAGCACACCTTGGCCAAGACGGGCGCCGAGAAGCTATGGGCGAAAATTAACGGTGAAGCAAAGAAAGGCTATGTGAACGCCTTTGGCGCGATCACTGCAGGTCAAGCAATGCAACAGGCTAAGGCAGGCCTGGAAGCCGTGTATCTGTCTGGCTGGCAGGTTGCAGCGGATGGAAACACCTCCGAAACGATGTATCCAGATCAATCACTGTATGCCTACGACTCGGTGCCGACCATGGTTCGGCGTATCAACAACACGTTTAAGCGTGCGGACGAGATTCAATGGTCGCGTGGTATCAATCCGGACGATGAAAACTACGTGGACTTCTTTCTGCCCATCGTGGCCGATGCTGAAGCCGGCTTCGGTGGCGTGTTGAATGCCTTCGAATTAATGAAGAACATGATCGCGGCAGGGGCTGCGGGTGTTCACTTCGAAGATCAACTGGCCGCCGTGAAAAAGTGTGGTCACATGGGGGGGAAGGTACTGGTTCCGACGCAAGAAGCCATTGAGAAACTGACTGCTGCGCGCTTTGCTGCCGACGTCATGGGCGTTCCCACTATCGTTCTGGCTCGGACAGATGCGGAAGCCGCCAACCTGCTTACCTCTGACCACGATGCCAACGACAAACCTTTCTTGACCGGTGAGCGTACCAGTGAGGGCTTCTACCGTGTCAAGAATGGTCTAGAGCAGGCCATTAGCCGCGGAGTAGCTTATGCACCATACGCCGACTTGGTGTGGTGTGAAACTGGTACGCCGGATTTGGGCTTTGCGCGCGAATTTGCCCAAGCTGTACATGCGAAATGTCCAGGTAAACTGCTCTCCTACAACTGCTCGCCGTCTTTCAACTGGAAAAAGAATCTGGATGACAAATCGATCGCTGAATTCCAGCAGAAGTTGTCCGAACTAGGCTATAAGTACCAGTTCATTACCCTGGCTGGTATCCACATCAATTGGTTCAACACCTTCCAGTTTGCCCATGCATATGCGCGTGGCGACGGCATGAAGCACT
>CBHCMF010000181.1:0-8727 GCA_965974465.1 uncultured Noviherbaspirillum sp. | reverse complement strand
GGTGGGCAAGAACACACGAGGTTGCGGTCACCGTAGACATTGTCCACGCGCCCCACAGGCGGCCAATACTTGTTACTACGCAGGGAGGTGACCGGGAACACGGCCTGTTCACGGGAATACTTGCGATTCCATTCCCCGGCGATATCCATTGCCGTATGTGGTGCATGCCTCAGGGCGCTGTCCTCTACCGACACGCTGCCGTTCTCAATCGCACGGATCTCGTCACGGATCGCGATCATCGCCTCACAGAAGCGATCAAGCTCGTCCTTCGATTCGCTTTCGGTCGGCTCAATCATGAGCGTGCCAGGTACCGGGAAGGACATGGTCGGTGCGTGGAAACCGAAATCCATCAAACGCTTTGCAACGTCATCCACCGTCACGCCGGTGTCCTTCAGCGGACGCAGATCGACGATACACTCGTGCGCGACGATGCCATTCTCGCCTGCATACAAAATTGGATAATGCGGTGCGAGACGCTTGGCGATGTAATTGGCATTGAGGATCGCCATCTGGCTCGCTTCCTTCAGTCCATCACGTCCCATCAGCTTAATGTACGTCCAGCTAATCGGCAGGATGCTGGCACTACCCCACGGCGCGGCACACACCGGCGCGGTATGGTTTTCCATCATCCGATGTCCTGGGAGAAACGGGGCCAGATGCGATTTCACGCCGATCGGTCCCACGCCGGGGCCACCGCCGCCGTGTGGAATACAGAACGTCTTGTGCAGGTTAAGGTGGGATACATCACCGCCAAACTTGCCCGGCGCGCACAAGCCGACCATCGCATTCATGTTCGCGCCATCGATATACACCTGGCCGCCATGCCCATGCACGATATCGCAAATCTCACGCACGGCTTCCTCGAACACGCCATGCGTAGAGGGGTAGGTAATCATGATCGCTGCCAGATCGGCCGCATGCTTCTCGGCTTTGGCCTTGAGATCAGCAACGTCCACGTTGCCGCGCTCATCACACTGCACCACCACGACTTGCATGCCAGCCATATGGGCTGTTGCCGGATTGGTGCCGTGTGCCGAGCTCGGAATCAGGCAGATGTTGCGATGGCCTTCGCCACGGCTCTTGTGATAGGCACGGATAGCCAGCAAGCCAGCATATTCGCCCTGCGAACCAGCATTTGGTTGCAGCGAGACGGCATCGTAGCCAGTACAGGCGACCAGCATTTGCTCCAGTTCCGTGATTAGTTGCTGGTAGCCCTGCGCTTGTTCGAGCGGCGCGAATGGATGAATGTTGCCGAACTCCTTCCAGGTGACCGGAATCATCTCGGTGGTGGCGTTCAACTTCATGGTACATGAGCCAAGCGGGATCATAGTGCGGTCAAGCGCTAGATCCTTATCCGCCAGCGCGCGCAAATAACGCAGCATCTGGGTTTCAGAATGGTGGCTGTTAAACACCGGATGGGTCAAATAATCGGTCTTGCGCACCAGCGTCGCTGGAAGGCGGTCTACAGCCTCGGCTTCGCATGTCACAAATGCCGGCACGGTCTTACCATCCGCAAATATTGACCACAGCGTTTCGACATCTTCACGCGTCGTGGTTTCGTCGAACGAAATGCCAATGGTTTCGTCATCCACCACGCGCAAGTTGATCGACCGGCCACGTGCGTTTGCGTGAATATCCTGTGTGCGGCCACCGGTACGAATCGTAATGGTGTCAAAGAAAGCCGATGTGCGAATGTCGAAATCCAGCTTGCGCAACCCCTCGGCCAGCGTTGCTGTCAGGCGATGCACGCGCTGGGCAATGGTCTTCAGGCCACGCGGTCCATGGTAGACAGCATACATACTGGCGATATTCGCCAATAGCACCTGTGCCGTACATACATTACTGGTCGCCTTTTCACGACGAATATGCTGTTCGCGTGTCTGCATCGCGAGGCGATATGCCTTGTCGCCATGACTATCGATCGATACGCCGACCACGCGGCCAGGCATCAGGCGCTTATTGACGTCCTTCGTCGCAAAATAAGCGGCATGCGGGCCGCCATAGCCAAGCGGCACGCCAAAACGCTGAGCTGAACCGATCGCGACGTCAGCACCGAACTCGCCGGGCGGGGTCAGCACCGTCAGTGCGAGCAGGTCGGCGGCAACCACGACCAGTGCATTTTTTTCGTGCGCTTTCGTCACTGTCGCCGCGTAATCGTGAATTTCACCGTCAAGCGCGGGATATTGCAGCAGTACGCCAAAACATTCCTGCGCATCGAGATCCTTGCGATGATCGCCGACCACAACCTCTACGCCGATCGGTTCGGCACGAGTCCGCACAACATCGATGGTCTGCGGCAGGCAATCCTGCGACACGAAAAAGACCTTGCTCTTGCTTTTGGAAACGCGCTGGCAAAACGTCATTGCTTCTGCAGCGGCGGTCGCCTCGTCGAGCAGCGACGCATTGGCAATCTCCATGCCGGTAAGGTCGGAAACCATCGTCTGGAAATTCAACAGGGATTCCAGTCGCCCCTGTGAGATCTCTGGCTGATACGGCGTGTAAGCGGTGTACCAGGCAGGGTTCTCCAGCAGGTTGCGCAGGATGACAGTGGGCGTGTGTGTATTGTAGTAGCCCATCCCGATATAGGATTTGAAGACTTGATTCTTCGATGCAATCTTGTGCAGCGCATCCAACACCTCCGGTTCGCTGCACGCCTCGCCGAGCGCCAGTGCCTCATTCGTCAGAATCGCCCCCGGCACTACTTTTTTGATAAAGGCATCCATCGACTCGAAACCGAGTGTTGCCAGCATTGCTTTCCTATCGGCTTCACCTGGCCCTATATGCCTTTCGATGAAATCCGATCGCTGCTGCAAATCCTCGAAAGCAGCCCGTTTCTGAACCATGGTTACCTCTCAAACAAAAATGATGTGATATGTTGCGGCGGGGATGTCAGTTGATCCTATGTCGTTGATAACCGACACTGCGGGGCAGTGGCGCCCCGTCTATGCATCAGCCCAGCGATTCAATGTAAGTCTTATAGCCGGCTTCGTCGAGAAAGCCTTCCAGGTCGCTTGCTTGGCCTACCTTGAACTTGAAGAACCAGCCCTCGCCCATCGGGTCTGCATTAACCTTACCGGGCTCATCAGCAAGCGTGGGATTCACTTCAGTCACGACACCGGTTGCGGGCATCAGGATTTCGCCAGCTGTCTTGACGGATTCGATAACAGCGGCTTCCTCGCCCTTTGCAAGCTCCTTGCCGGCCTCGGGCAACTGCACGTAAACCAGATCGCCGAGATGGTCCTGAGCGTAGTCGGTAATACCGACGGTAACCAGACCATCGTCTTCAATGCGCAGCCATTCATGCTCCTGCGTGTATATGGTCTTGCTCATCTTCGCATCTCCTAAAAAAGTGAAATTGATCGAACTGCCTTTGGGCAAAGGTGACGTCTGCTTCTTTTATGGAAGGACGCCGGAATAACGGCTTTGAAGCATGAGGAAGATACTTGATAACGGTATCGATTTCCCCTCGGACATGCCAGAGAATCGCCCCCAAAACTTCAATATTCATGCGGCGAGATTTTAGAGCGTTCCCTGTTTTTATTGTATTCAATTGTCCAGCAAAAACATTTAATAATAAAAATATTGTCCCAGTATTTATTCATTAATGAATAAATTCATCCAAATTTATTTTAAAAATAAAAGAGCGGTTACACGGCGGCACGCTTAGAGGAAGCAATACGATGTTTGTTAGAGGAAAAATGGGACAAAGCGCGATCCGGTGCTATCTTTGCAAATCACGATGTGCAGCGCACAATATATCCAGAAATGCTCTGGCAATCCGGGGCGGCTGTGGTGAGCGGCGTTGAATGGCTACAAATTGGACATGGTACATGCACTCCGCATGATCAACGCGCTGCATTAGTCCTTCACGCACAAAGGTGGTGGCGTAATGATCTGGCAAGAAACCGATGTAACAGCCAGACAGGATCAAAGTCGCGACTGCCTCTTGATCAGAGACGGACGCCTTGCGGCGCAGCCCGAAGCGATGCGTCACTTCCATATTGGGGGAATGAAAGCCGAGACCGGCATAATCGTAATCCTGCAGATCAGCCAGCGTGAGTGCGTTGTGGTCTGCATCGAATAGCGGGTGTTGCCGACCGCAATACAGGTACATCGCCTCCCGAAACAACTCATGGTATTCCAGGCTTTCCGAACGCCGATGGTCAGGCACGATGCCTACATGCATCCGTCCGTCCATCACTGCTCTTTCGACACTGTTCAGCGCGCCGACCGTAATATCAAGCGTCGCATCCGGGGCCATACGGCGAAAATCACGAATAGCTCGATCGATGTGGGCTTGTGGATTCGTTGTCGTCTTATCAAAAATGCCTAGCGACAGACTACCGACCAGTTCGGCGTGCATGTCTCCAATACCGGCGCGAAATGCATCCAGCGCTTCCAGTAAACGCACAGCGTCGTCATAGACTCGGCGCCCCTCCACCGTCAGCGCGAATCCGGCACGTCCGCGCCGACACAGCACCAGACCAAGTCGTTCTTCGAGATCTTTGACGTGGCGACTCACCGTCGAACGGCCAATGTTGAGTTCAAGCTCAGCGGCGGCCATGCCGCCGCAATCCACTACCGACTTGAATACCCGGAGCAAACGGATTTCGGTGTCCCCAACCTGGCCCAGCAAGGCTTTTTTTACCATAAATGTTTCATGGAGATGCAAATGAACGGCGATACGATGCGGTTTAACGAAACATACAGCATCTTCACAATAGAAGCCACGTCAGTTCCTTACCTATACTTCCTATGGATAAGCCTACAAGCAGCGACACTGCACCTGGTCTCACCGCCGCCCAATTGAACGCATACTGGATGCCGTTTACTGGAAATCGCCAGTTCAAGAAGGATTTGCGCATCCTGGCATCTGCCGAGGGCTGCTATTACCGCGACCCGCACGGTCGCAAAATCTTTGATGGCCTGTCCGGTTTATGGACTTGCGGATTGGGCCATGGCCGCAAAGAGATTGTTGATGCGGTCAGCCACCAAATCACTACGCTCGATTATGCGCCGGCATTCCAGTTCGGACACCAGCCTGCCTTTCAACTTGCCGATCGCATTCAGTCACTCATGCCAGACGGCCTGAACCATGTCTTCTTCGTCGGCTCAGGATCGGAAGCTGCCGACACATCGCTGAAGATGGCACGCGCCTATTGGCGGCTGAAAGGGCAAAGCAACAAGACGCGTTTCATTGGCCGCATCAAAGGTTATCATGGCGTCAACTTCGGCGGTATTAGTGTTGGCGGCATTGGCGGCAACCGGAAACTGTACGGCCAAGGTGTCGAGACGGATCATTTACCGCATACCCTGCTTCCGCAAAACGCTTTCAACCGAGGCTTACCAACAGAAGGTGCACACTTAGCCGATGATTTACTGGAATTGATCGCTCTGCACGACGCCTCCAACATTGCGGCTGTTATTGTGGAACCTTTTGCAGGTTCTGCCGGTGTCATTCCACCGCCGCAGGGCTATTTAAAGCGACTGCGCGAGATTTGCGATCAGCATGGCATCCTGCTGATCTTTGATGAAGTCATCACGGCATTTGGCCGAGTTGGTGCATGGACTGCCGCCGAAGCCTTCGGCGTCACGCCGGACATCATTAATTTCGCAAAGCAGGTGACGAATGGCTGCATGCCGATGGGCGGGGTGGTCGTAAAGTCAGAGATCTACGATGCATTTATGCAAGCCGGCGGATCGGAATACATGATTGAATTCCCCCACGGCTATACGTATTCCGCGCACCCGGCGGCTTGCATGGCAGGGCTCGCCACGCTTGACTTGCTGGAAAATGAGAATTGCATGGGACGTGTGCAGGATCTGGCGCCTTACTTTGAACAGGCTGTGCATAGTCTGAAGGGCGCCCGGCATGTTACCGACATTCGGAACATTGGCCTTGCCGCCGGCCTGACAATTGCTCCCCTCCCAGGAGAACCCGCCCGCCGCCCCTTCGAGATTGCAATGTATTGCTGGAAGAAGGGCTTCTATGTACGCTTCGGTGGCGACACGCTACAACTCGCCCCGCCCTTCGTTGCCCAGCGCGCGGAGATTGACGCGCTCATCAACGTGCTCGGAGAAGCATTGAATTCGCAGGCGTAATACCAATCTTCCGTTATAACGGAACAGATGAAATCAATGGATCTTTTCGTCCAGCAAGGCGGGAGGAGGCGCCATAGCGCGCTATGACGACGACGACGAGCAACGCCGCAGTGCGCCCGTCAGGCGTGGAACAAATCGGGTAATTATTCCTGCACATTCCTTAGTGCCGGCCATGCGCCTCCCCTCTTTTTATTCCTACGTTCGCCCGGTCACCGGTATTGCGGCACCGTGAATCGCACGCGCGCCATCGCTCGCCAGGAAAACGATCGTGTCCGCCAGTGCATCGGGAGCGACCCACCGGCTTGAATCAGCGTGCGGCATGGCGGCACGGTTTTCCGGCGTGTCGATGATGCTCGGTAAAACACAGTTCACGTTGATATTGCTATCTCTCAGTTCGGTAGCCATTGCTTCGGTCAGCCGGATCACCACATCCTTGGCTGCGCAGTATGCCCCCATCTGCGCCACGCCTTTCTGTGCAGCATTGGCGCCGATGTTAATAATTTTTCCATGGCCGTTTTCAAGCATTTTCGGCACGACCGCGCGGACGGCATGCAGCATGCTGCGCGCATTGATATCGAATAAAAAATTCCAGTCTTGATCGGAGGTTTCATGCACTAGAGATCCCATGCGAAAGCCGCCGGCAATGTTGCACAATACATCGATACGGGAAAACCGATGACAGGCGGCTTGGACGACCGCCCTAACCTGCTCCATGTCGAGCAGATTGGCAGGGGCAAATAGGCGTTGCATGTCTTCTGCACCGAAAGCTTTTTCCAAGCTTCCCCGCTGCAAATCGACCAGAACAAGATTGGCGCCAAGCTGGGCAAACGCATTCGCGACAGCTCGGCCAAGATTACCGCTGGCCCCTGTAATCAGAACAGTTCGGTTGTTGAAATTCACGTTAGGCTTCCTTATCTTCAGCGTTGAAAACGAACAGCCGGGAAGAATTCTGCCCGGCTGTCGTTCAACGAAAGTCTATTGCTGTGTGGAAGAACGGCTCGTCAACACCTACTAGCGAATTGCTCGAAGGTGGCATCGGTATAACGGGCAAGATCAATATCGCGTTGGGTCAAGCCGTCTGCATCATGTGTCGTCAACGTAATAACGACCCTGTTGTAGACGTTCGACCATTCCGGATGATGGTTGTTCTTTTCCGCTGCGAGCGCTATCTGGGTCATGAACGCAAAGGCCTGAGCGAAATCAGAGAACACAAATTCCCTGGTAATGGCACCCCGCTCGTGGTCGTACGCCCAGCCTTTCAAGGTCGACAGCTGCCCCGCCACCTCATTCGAGTCCAGTTTTTCCATGCGTCTTAGCTCAGCACTTCAGCAATAGCATCGCCTGCAGGTGCAATCGTTTCTTCGGTCAAGGCTGCCAAACAAACGCGGCCTGATCCAACCAGATATACACCGAATGACTCGCGCAGTCGTGTGACCTGTTCCGGATTCAATCCTGTATAGCTGAACATGCCATTTTGCTTGATCAGGTACTCAAAATCCTGGTTCGGCTTTTTAGCACGCAGATGCGTGTATAGGCCTGTTCTCATCGCTTTGATCCGTTTCCGCATAGCGGTCAACTCTTCAGTCCACTCAGCACGCAGTTCAGCGCTTTCCAGCACTGCCGATACGATGCGGCTGCCATGAGTAGGTGGGCTGGAGTAGTTACGGCGCACTGCGAATTTCAGCTGTCCGAGCACGGTATCAGCTTGCTTAGCATCTGGACAAACCACACTCAATGCACCGCAACGCTCACCATACAGCGAGAAGTTCTTGGAGAAAGAGCTTGCCAACAGGAATGGAATGCCTTCAGCCGCAAAGTGGCGAATTGCGAACGTGTCTTCTTCAACACCGTCGCCGAACCCCTGGTAAGCGATATCGAAGAAGGGAAGCAATTTGCGCTCACGGATGGTGATCGCCAGCTCACGCCATTGTTGCTCGTTCAGGTCAGCACCGGTCGGATTGTGGCAGCATGCATGAAGCAGCACGATGTCGCCGGCCGGAATATTTTGAATTGCCGCCTGCATCGCCGCAAAATCCACCCCTTGCGTTTGAGGGCTGTAATACGGATAGGTGACGACAGGGAAGCCAGCGCCCGAGAAAATGGCGCGATGGTTATCCCAGGTAGGATCGCTGACCCAGACCTTGGCTTGGCTGAAATAGACTTTGAGAAAATCCGCACCAACCTTTAAGGCACCGGAACCACCGATGGTTTGTACCGTGGCGACGCGCTTTTCAGCAACTGCTTGATGCTCTTTTCCAAACAACAAATGCTGCACTTCTTTCCGATAGTTGGCCGCACCTTCCATCGGCAAGTACGGACGCGTACCGAGCACATTGAGCAGCGATGCTTCTGCCTTGCGCACGGCGCTCATCAGCGGAAGTTTTCCTGCCTCATCAAGATATACACCAATACTCAGGTTCACTTTCCCTGGACGCGGATCATTCTTGAAGTTTTCGTTCAGCGTCAGAATGGGATCGCCAGGATAGATATCGAGATGTTGAAACATTATTTTCCTTCGTTAATAAAAAATGAGGTGATCTGTTAGCACATTGGCATGCACCGATTTGCTTTTTATCATCTTACAGGACGCCGCGGCGCATTTGGTCAAGCTCAATGGATTCAAAC
>CBHCMF010000180.1:0-8907 GCA_965974465.1 uncultured Noviherbaspirillum sp. | reverse complement strand
AGGATTGGGGAAGTTCAGGGCACGCGCGGAGGTCTTAAAAACGATCAGCGAATCCGCTCGGGATAGATAAGCGTACCAACAAGCGCGAGCGGCCCTCTCGTCATAAGACATGAAAGTCGCTCGACCCGCGTCTTATCAAACTTTCATCTGTGCAGCAATTCTCACGACATTGTCGATTTCAATACCGATATACCTAACAGCGCATCCAAGCGCTGTAGCCAAGTAGAAGCCGAACGGCTCCGAGTTTCTTTGTTTTTCAGTAAGTTGGCGTTGCTTGGGTGTGCTGCTTCATTCATCCATTCCACGCTATGGGGGGCGAGTCCAGGCCAGGCGGGAAGTATGCGGCCAGCATGTCACAATAGGGATGTTGCTAAAGCCATATCGAGTATGGGCATGAATGTCCGGTAGGGGCAGCTCTTCCCTCTTGTCAATCTAGGCGAAGGGTTCTTCTATTATTTATTGTAGGGATTGCCTTACCGATTTTGCGTCTACGCCCTATACTAAAATCAAGATTGCCTGATGGAAAAATTATGTCAGCTTGCGCATGATGGATGGATAGAAGACATGTTCTTCTTCATCAAAGAATAGCCATTGGTGAAACGTGGCTTGATCTATCGATCACGGTTCTGAGTCAGGAGCAGGAAAAATGATAAGAGGCTGCTTAGTCGGGGTGAAGGGCGCGAAGAACCAGGCAACTGCCGTCAAAGCGTGCCTCCTTGCATCAATTTCGCCAATGGCTCTTGCGTGACGAGTAGCATGATTCGCCTTTTGATTGCTGACGACCATGCGATCGTGCGCAGCGGCGTGAAGCAACTGCTTGCCTTGACCAACGACGTTGAGGTGGCTGGTGAAGCAACGAATGGTACGCAAGTCATGGAGCAGTTACGACAGACTGCTTTCGACCTTGTCTTGCTTGATCTGAACATGCCTGGCATTTGCGGCGTGGACCTGATCACCCGTATCCGCATGCACGATGCCAGATTACCCATTCTCGTCCTCAGTATGCGCAACGAGGCACAAGTGGCGCGTGGCGTGCTGAAGGCTGGAGCGACCGGATATCTGACCAAAGACAGTGAGCCGGAAACGCTCATGATGGCGATCCGCAAAACCGCTGCGGGCGGACGCTTCATCGATGCAATGCTCGTGGAACAGATCGTGTTTGAGGTCGATACTCCGGGACAGTTTCAAGCGCAAGAACGACTGTCTAGCCGCGAGTTTCATATTTTGAGCTTGCTGGCGCGTGGCAAAAGTGTCAATCGAATCGCAGATGAGCTCGCGATTAGCAATAAGACAGTGAGTACGCATAAGGCGCGCTTGATGCAAAAGATGAATTTTCGTAGCAACGCTGAACTGGTGCGCTATGGTGTGACCCACGGTCTGGTTGAGTAACGAGACAGCTTCCGATTGCATTTGCATGAGGTGCTATTAGCATGATTTCCTTCTCCTCATTGAGAGGCCTTATTTGCAGTAGAGACTGTAGGAGTGGCCTTCCCACCTTCGGCAGGATACTGCCGTGGCTGATCGTGGCCGTTTCCCTGGTGTTGACTTTCGGTGTCTGGAAAGCAGAGCAGGAAATCTCCGCCCATGCTGTGCAAAGGCATTTCGACTTTCGCGCACAGGAGGCTGTCGACAATCTTGAAAAACAGATGCGCATCTATGAAAAGGTGCTGCGTGGCGTGCAAGGCTTGTTCGATGCCAGCATCAATGTCGAGCATGAGGAATTCCGTGCTTATGTCCAAGCGTTGCAACTGGGGCACGATTCGGCCATCAGATGCATTACCTTTACGCCCTACGTGCCAGCCCGCGACAAGGAACAGCATGTCAGTGCCATGCGCAAGCAGGGGTTTCGGGACTACGTGCTCTGGCCAGAGGGGGAGCGCGATGAATATGCGCCTATCATCTATGCAGAGCCGCAACTTGAGCGGAAGCCGGCATTGATTGGTTTCGACACTTACGCGGAGTCTCCACTGCGCGGCGTCAAGGACCAGGCACGGGACAGTGGTGACATCGTGCTTTCTTCCGCAATACGATTAACAGGTTCAGAAAAAGACGTTGAAACCGGCTTTTTGATGCATCTGGCAGTATATGAAAAAGGACAGACGCTTGACACCGTGGAGCGACGTCGCGCCCACTTCAAAGGGTGGGTTACCATCGTCTTTCGCGTGGAGCGCCTGATGATGGGTATTCTCGGTAAGTCATTTTCAGACCTCGATATTGAAATCTTCGACGGCGAAAAAATGGCAAAAGAGACACTGATGTTCGATTCTGGCGGCAGCCATGGCCCTGACTGGGCACCGCGCCTGCAACGGGTTGGGCAGATACACATCGCAAATCATTTGTGGACCATGTTGATTAGCAACAGACTCAATACTGTTGCGGGTGTCCACCCAGGGCGTTCGTGGTACATCCTCGTTGCTGGCCTTGGGGCGAGCTTATTATTGTTTTTCCTTACGCGTCTGCTGGTACATGGGCGTGTGGCCGCAGAGCAGACTGCAGGACGGATCCGCGCTGAATTGACGGAACGTAGGAAGATAGAGGAAAACCTGAAGACGAGCGAAAAGCGCCTGCAGGAAATCCTCGATGTCATGCCAGTTGGTCTGTTTATTAAAGATGTCGATGGCCGGTTTTTGTTGATGAACCGGGCGAGTGAAATGCAATTGGGTGTCAAGTTTGTCGATATACGGAACGCCGATGGCAGCCGTTTCTTTACTGCGGAAAGAATGGCGATATTCCGAGCCAAGGACAATGAGGCGTTCGGCAGGCAGTCTCTGGTTGAGCAGGAGGAGGAGGCCTGGAATGCTGAAATGGGTGAACACCGCATTTTATACACCTATAAAAAGCCAGTATTCGACAGTGAGGGAAGGCCACAATACTTGATTTGTGTTTCGGTTGACATCACGGAGACGCGTCGACTTGCGGAAAAGCTGCGACAGCACGACACCATGTTGTTCCAACTGGCAGAGCAGATTCCAGGTGTGATGTTTCAGTATCGGCGCTATCCCGATGGGCGCCATTGCTTTCCTTATATCAGTTCTGGTTTTGCGGATGTGCTGGGACTCTCGGCAGAGCAACTGCAAGAAGATGCGACTCCTTTGTTTGACGCTGCACATCCCGAGGACAGCGCGGGCTTGAAGGCAGTACTGCACGATTCCACTCGCGCTATGGAGTCGACATACTATGAGTTTCGCGTATGCCTACCTGAACTCGGGGAGCGGTGGCGGCAAGTGATCGGGCGGCCCGAGCAGCTGGCAGATGGCAGTATCTTATGGCACGGCTATCTCAGCGATATCACCGAGCGCAAACAGACTGAAATCGCGCTGCGCGAACTCAACGAGCAACTGGAAACCAGGGTCCAAGAGCGGACGACAGAATTGGCGCACGCCAAGGAAGCGGCGGAATCGGCGAATCGAGCGAAGAGCGATTTTCTGGCGAACATGAGCCATGAAATCCGCACGCCGATGAATAGCGTGATCGGGATGGCATTGCTGGCACTGAAGACCGAGCTCAATCCCAAGCAACGCGATTACGTCGTGAAAATCTTGATGTCAGGCGAGCACTTGCTCGGCTTGATCGACGACATTCTCGACTTTTCCAAGATCGAGGCGGGCATGCTGCAGCTCGAAAGTGCCGGTTTCGACCTGCACATGGTGCTGGGCAAAGTCATGGCGCAAATGATGGGCAAAGCCAGCGCCAAAGGCTTGAAACTGTCAGGCGAAATCGCCCCGACCGTGCCGCGCCGCTTGCGTGGCGATGCGCTGCGCCTGAGCCAAGTGTTGATTAACCTAGTCGGCAATGCCGTCAAATTCACCGCAGAAGGCGCGGTGACGGTGCGTGTGGCGCTGCTGGAAGAACAAGATGCCTGGTGCTGCTTGCATGTGGATGTCGAAGACAGCGGCATTGGCATGGGCGAACAAGAAGTCGGAAAACTGTTTCAGTCCTTTTACCAAGCCGACACCTCCACCACGCGCGAATACGGCGGCACTGGTCTGGGGCTGGCAATCAGCAAGCGGCTGGTGGAACAAATGGGAGGAGAGATCGGGGTGCACAGCCGGCCAGGCCAAGGCAGCCGGTTCTGGTTCACGGTGCGGCTGGAAAAAGACGGACAACCCGCCCTTGGCATGGACAAAGGATGTACCACAGACCTGGGCGCATTCCGCGGCGTGGCGGTCCTAGTAGTGGAAGACAACGCCTTCAACCAACAAGTGGCCGCTGAATTTCTGGAAGAAGTGGGGGCGCGGGTATCGATTGCCAGCAATGGACAAGAAGCGCTGGCATTGCTGCAGCGAGAACCGGTTGACTGTGTGTTGATGGACGTGCAAATGCCGGTCATGGATGGCTTGGAAGCGACACGGCGGTTACGTGCAGATCCGGCATTGGCAAAAACGCTGGTGATTGCGATGACAGCCAACGCCAGTGTGCAAGACCGTGAGCAATGTCTGGCGGCGGGGATGGACGATTTCATCACCAAGCCGATATCGCCGGAAAAGCTGTACGCAGTCATTGGCAACTATCTGGGAAAAGAACGCGAAGCCGCGGTGCCGACGATGGTGGCGCAGGGGAGCGAAAGCGACGGCGCGGAAGAATTCGATTTAGCCGTGCTGGCGCGGAATTTCGATGGCAAGCCGGACAAGATGCGTAAGTTTGCCCTGCGCTATGTGGAGACAGCAGCGCAGGGGTTAGCGGAAGCACAAGCCGCATGGGAGCGGCGCGACCTGGTGCAATTGTCGGCGTTGGGGCATCGTTACAAGTCGAGTGCGCGTGCGGTCGGGGCATTAAGGATGGCACGCTTGTGGCATGCACTCGAATGTTGCCAACAAGAGCATGACCTGGAACAGTGTGCGCAATTGCTGGCACAACTGCAGGCCGCATTGGTCCAAGTTGAACAGAATATGATGGACGCCTTTGCCTATCCTAGCTAAGTTTTCTAGCACAGGGCAGACAAGGCATAGGGAAAATCCTGCGCATACATCCAGCTTCCTGATTTCTTTATATCAGCAAGATTGGCTAGGTTGTTCTAAGGACGCACTCAAAGGACAACATAGGGGCATGAGTCTGAAAGACCATTGGTCTGTGCGATGCACGGCGCCATGAAAGGGGATTGTCAGTGAGCATGATGCTGAAGAGTGGCAGGGACGAGATCCCATCGCTGGCATATCAGGCACTGGAGGTATTGGTATTTACCCTGGATGAGAAAGAATACGCCATCGATCTGAAAAAGGTTCAAGAGTTGCGCAGCTACGATACCGTTATCCGGCCTCGCCATTCGCCCGATATCATTCGCGGGGTGATTGACTTGCTTGGCAATGCGGTTCCCATTCTAGACATGCGAGTCGCACTCAAGCTTGGCATGCTATCTAGCGAGCGCTTCACGGATATCGTCATCGTCCATATTGATGGACAGATCGTGGGGCTGATGGTCGACACTATTGTGGATGTCGTTGCGCTCACCATGGATCAGATCAGGCTTCATTCAGCCCTCAACACGGTGCAAAATCCCAGTGCGCTGATCGGTATTGGCCTCGTGGACAACCGCATGTTGACACTGATTGATATCGACATGGTCATGTCTGATAGTGAAATGGAAAAAGTTGTTGACCTGACTAGATAGAATTACTGGCACAACTGCAGGCCGCATGGGCCCACGTTGCACAGCGTATTGCCAGGGGGCTAGCGAATTGATCGGTGCGGCGTCTGATTCATTGCGCGGCGGAACGAGAGGAGAGGGCGCTCTTCCACTCCGGTGTGGACTTGTTCAGTAAATCGACGTAGGCTTCTTCGATAAGTTGTGACGGCTCGACGCCAAGCCGGGCCATCAGTTCATGGGCTTCTTGCACACCGGCTGCGGATGGCTCAGGGTCTCGAAGTACAACTTCCAGTTCCAAGAAGTCTCCTAAGTTGGCGACCCTGTCCAGATGAATGCGGGTTCTGCCGGCCAGAAAGAGGGTACGGTGCTTTTGAACACGGCCAGCTTGGCCGTACGCGAGTGAAAGCGATTCACGCAGTGTTTCTGGTGCGCTGGTTGGCGAGCGAAGAAAAAAGGACTCCTTCGGGCCTTGTTGATCGGTGCGCTGATAGAAGATGAGTTCGCCTTGGTCCAAGCTAAACATACGTAGCTTGAGACGGCCGGTTGAGCAAATGAAAAACGTGTCGTCTTGTGTGATTTCGATGGGACCTTGATCAGCGAGGGCGGCAACGCGCGGCAATATTGCCTCGATACTTGTGAGTCGAGCTTTGATTTCGATATTTCGGGACATATGAGTCTTTATAGGGCTTATTGTTCGCCCCGAGCGGCGAGGCCTGCGTCTGCTAACGGGGAAAGTGGCATTGACTGCATGAATTGAAATGTACAAATTGTAATTTGATCTGACGGGATGTGTCAGAGCGTGAATTTCCGAGTTCGACCCATCGTTGACAATCATGTTTCTCCAAAGCTGCCGTTCAACGCCCGATTGGACCGGGATGCCTGCGTGTTAGTGTCTGTCGAATTTCAGAGTTATGAGTTAAACCTGTACTCACGCTTAATTTCTGCAGTTTAAACAATGCAGAACTCGTACCATTTCTTGCGCCCTAAGTTCCTGAGCCATTACATGATCGAACGGGCATTCCATTTCCTGATGTTTCCTCATCTGGCTAATACGAAATGGTGACTTCACTACGCCCTTCATTGCCGAAGATTGAAGCGCTCTTCCTCAGGCCCCCACTCAATGCTCCTTGGAACAAGTCAATCAACCTAACTTCTTCCAAGCTTGAATTTTCCTGGAGTAATGCCGACAATCTTCTTGAACGTGCGATGCATATGGCTTTGGTCGGCGAATCCGCACATGAGCGCGGCGTCGGCAGCGCTCATGCCGTCGCGCAGAAAGCGTTGGGCGCGCGCTACCCGTTCCTGTAACTGATAGTTATGAGGAGACGTGCCGGTCTCTCGGCGAAAAACTCGTATCAGGTAAAGCGGGTCCATGTTTGCCAGTACACTCAACTCGGCAAGAGTGATATTTCTGTCGAATTCCTCGACAAGTTTTTCCCTGATTTTTCGTACTGACTCGCGTTCTCCTGAGGCCTTGTTTGTGGAAAAGGGCGCCTTGATGCCTACAAACAGCCTCGCCAGTACATTGGAGAGCGCAGCCTCGCGCTCGAGTGAAGAGCATGCGCCTTCGATTGTTTTATGCGCACGCAGCAGAACCTGTGCCAACTGCGGATCGTGACGAAAGGGTTCGTGGAACAGATGAATGTGGTCGGACGGTGAGTGCCCGCATAGGCCGCTGGCGTTGAGCCAGATCGGATCGACATACATCATGCGATAGGTCCAGCCCTCCTCAGAGGCCGGTGCGCCGTCATGGATTTCGCCAGGGGAAATAGATACCACGGTGCCGGCTGACCCGTACCAATGTGTCCCACGATAGTACAGCTTTTCAGCGCCATCGAGGATGACGCCGAGGGCATATCTGTCATGCGCATGTCGGCCGAACACTTGCTCGGTGTACTTTGCCACCAACAATTCGCTATCCCCTTCAGGAATGCGCCAGAAGCGCGGCGAATCATGCTCGGATTGTGACTCGGATTGTTTGCTCCTGTTATGCATTACTTGCATGTCCAGTTTTGTACAAGATTGTAAGTGGCTAATCGAAATACAATTTTTTTCGATTTATAACCAACTGCGAAATGTTATTTATGACCCCTACCCTCGTAATCGGCGACTACAACAAATCATCCTGGACCTTCCGCGCCTGGCTCATGCTAAAAGCAGCCGGAATTTCCTTCGAGGCGATACAAGTCAGATTGGAGCAAGCCGATACAACCACCAATATTCTTAAATACTCTCCTTCTGCAAAGGTACCGGTTCTGTTGAAGGACGGGATTGCGATCAATGACAGCTTGGCGATTGCCGAAACAATTGCTGAGTCCTACCCGGATTCGCACTTGTGGCCTGCCGATTCCAAGCTCAAGGCCCTCGCGCGCGCTGCAGCAGCTGAAATGCATTCCGGTTTTACGAACCTTCGCACTCAGATGCCCTTCGGCCTTTCCACCGGCGACAAGGTCGATAACATACTTCCTGAAACCGTATGGGAAATCGAGCGCATCTTCCAGATCTGGCGTACGCTTCGCCAGGCTAGCGGCTCCACACAATTCCTGTGTGGACAGTTCGGCATCGTTGATGCCATGTTCGTGCCAGTTCTGTTTCGCTTCCGGCGCTATGGAATCGATATTCCTTCGGATCTGACTACGTATGCGAAGTCTATCATGGCGTATGAGCATGTACAGCACTGGCAGGAACTCGCTGTGGCAGCACAGTAACGTCATCACAATGCCGCGCTTTCACGTCGTTATGGAGAACCGTTCTTCTCCGCGTCCCTGACATGGGTTTCATGTGCCGGAATCGTGCTGACGTTAACGGCTATTTATCTCGGTTCGCAATATGGCACCGCGCCGTTGGAGTAATGGTCCGGTTTGGGTTGCCATGAATTCTGCCAAGTTCAACAATCGGACCCGCTCGATTAGATATGGCTGAGCCAAGATTACTGGGACGGTGAACTTGCCTTGATGTGACCAAGCACGCAGTCATAGAGAAACAATAATTGTAACTAAACGCTTGGCTGTCTCGAAGCGCGGATTAACTCAGGTGTTAATCCGCGCATTCTTCTAGCGCTAGAAGAATATTGCAACCAATGTCACATGAAATGTAACCGCGACCGTCAGCAATTGGCCGGCATGTGCTTCATTGAGACAGGACGGCAGTGGCACCTCTGCGCCACGTTTTAGCCATCGGTCTCATAGTCTGGAACTGCCGGACGCGACCCAAACCGGCCTTATAGCACTCCAGAAAGCAGACGTTCAACGTGAAGATGACCGGACCACCACCTTCTGCGGCGGAGCCGCCTTCTGCAGGTGTTGGTCCGTGTCGATTGATAA
>CBHCMF010000179.1:0-8942 GCA_965974465.1 uncultured Noviherbaspirillum sp. | reverse complement strand
TTCTACCCCGGTTTTTCCGATCGTTTCCGCACGGGCGGTGCAAGTAACGGTGGACACATTCTCATTGATGGTGAAATCGACTGCCACGCGCGTAAGCGCGAGCGGGTGGCATAACGGTATGAGCTCACTGGTGCGTTTTGTTGCCATGATGGCGGCAATTCTTGCAATTCCCAGTACATCCCCTTTTTTTGCTGTGCCTGATTGGATGAGCGCGAGCGTCTCGGGCTTCATGTGAATGTTGCCACTAGCAATAGCGACACGGTGTGTTTCCTCTTTCGCTCCGACATCGACCATATGGGCTTGCCCAGCTTCATTAAAATGCGTGAGTTCCTGGATTGCCGTTGTTGGCGCGTTAGGGCTTTGTTTTTTGCTCATTGGTAAGGCAATATGACGATTTTTGATCGATTGGCGAGTGAAGGTATCATAGCACCGTGAACTCTAAATTTAGCTTTTGCCATTTGGCTTCAGTCCGACGCTTGTCGGGTATTGCTGCTCTTGTCTTTATAGGCGCGTTGCCGGCCATGGTGGCGCCTTCGGTAACGATGGCGCAGAATTTACCCACGCTTGGTGACACTGAGCGTGCGGAACTATCTCCGCTGATGGAACGCAAACTCGGCGAACAGATCATGCGGGAGATTCGCCGCGACCGAGACTATCTGGACGATGCGCCAGTGATTGAATACCTTAACGAGTTCGGCAACAGCTTGTTGGCTGTGCGGCCCGAGGCGCGCGGGGAAATCGGTTACGACTATTTCTTCTTTGCGGTGCGTGATCCGATGCTGAACGCGTTCGCATTGCCGGGAGGATTCATTGGCGTGCATTCTGCGCTGATATTGGCTGCACAGAACGAGTCGGAGCTGGCTTCTGTGCTTGCACACGAAATAGGCCATGTCGCGCAGCGGCATATTGCGCGCATGCTAGGCCAGCAGCGGCAGGATGCACTCATTCCTCTGGCGGCGATGGTCTTGGCAGCGTTGGCGTCTCGTGGAAGTTCGGATGCCTCGGCCGCCGTGCTGATGGGGGCGCAAGGAATGGCTATTCAGCGACAGCTTAGCTTCAGTCGTGATGTGGAGCGCGAAGCTGACCGGGTCGGATTGCAGATCCTGCGCGAGGCGGGATTTGACACTTCAGGAATGATCGCTTTCTTTGGTCGCATGCAGATGGCTACGCGCGCTTATACGGATTCGACGCCGGCCTATCTTCGTTCGCATCCGTTGACGACAGAACGGATCGCCGATATCCAGGCACGTACGCGTGATCAGCGATACAAACAGCGCGCCGATAGCCTTGATTTTCATCTCGTGCGTGCTCGTTTGCGCGTATTACAGGATTTGTCGCCGCAGGGGCTGCGAGAGGCTTCGGTTGTGTTTGAAACCCAATTGCAGCAGAAGACGCGCCAGCAAATGGTTGCTGCACGTTATGGACAGGCATTCATTGCGCTTCGACAGGGCGTGCCAGCCAAAGCGCAAGAATTGCTGCGTGAGGCTTATGCTGCCGCACAAGGATCGTCTTCGGTTATGTTGGCCAGTCTTGGGATCGACATTCGACTTGCTGCAAACCAGGTTACAGAAGCTTTAAAGGACGCTGAGGCTGCACGTCAGAAGTTTCCATTATCACGAGGGATTTCGAGGCAGTATGCGGATGCATTGATTGCCAATGGTCGCTACGATGATGCCGTAAATTACCTGCGCGATCAGGTGCAGTTATATCGGCAGGAACCCAAATTACAAGATCAATTGGCCAAAGCTTATGCGGCGCAAGGCAAGCAGGCATTACAACATCTTGCCCTAGCCGAATCCTATGCTCTGTCTGGGAGCTTGCCTGCGGCGATTGATCAACTCGGTATCGCACGGCGGTCGCCCGATGCATCATTCTATGATCAGGCGGTTATTGATGCGCGTGAACGCGAATTCAAAGCGCGCTGGATGGATGAATTAAAAGACGGGCAGAGGGAGCGCTAGCATTTCTCAGTAACCATCAGGACGGGGTGTTGGTACAAAGCCGAACCGGTCCGGAATGGTTTTACGTTCGATGCATTGCAATGGCAGATGTTTGCTAGCGTATTGCAGCAGGAGAGGTGTCGCATCTGCCTGCTGATTCAGCCATGCCAATAGGTGCGTGTCGTCAGCAATTCCCTCCGCTGTACGCAGGAGAGGAAGGCATTGGATGGTGTCGCGATCATCAACGAATGCAATTTTCTTTCCACTTTGCAATAACAGCTGTCCCGTCTCGATAAGCCAGGCTGCATCGAGCGTCGCAAGTGGTTCGCCGGTATGTAGCACGAAACCGTGGAGAGGATCGGTACGTGCAATGTAAGGTGCTGCTTCGAGATTGACGTACACCCTTTGCGGCCCGTTTTGGAAGTACCACTGGCCTTGCGCATCACTTTGATAGTTGCGGTTGATGAAGTCCCGCAGCGCCGGGTGAGTAATCTTGTCTCCTACAAGATTCATGGTTTGAGAGCGTTCATCACGTATACGCCAGTTGCCACGTGCATCGAGTGCCAGCCAGCCGTAGCAGTGCGGTACGTTTGGCCACTTTGCCATTGCTTGTTTGACGATCTCATCCATTTTTTATCTTACTGCGCTCTCAAGAAAACCTAATAGGCGTTGTGGTAGCCAATTGATGTGTCCCGGTAGTCTCCCTGCGGCGAAGCCAGCATGCCCGCCGTGCTCTGGGTAGTCCAATGTGACATGCTGGGATGCGATGCGGGGTAGGTGTTGTGGTGGCAAGAATGGGTCGTTTTTCGCGTTCAGGACTAATGTCGGCACAGTGATGTCTGAGAGAACATGCTTGGCACTCGCTCGATGCCAGTAATCGTCGGTGTTCCGATAGCCGTGTAAAGGCGCGGTGACGACATTGTCGAACTCGTACAGATTGCGGACTTGGAGCATGGTTTCCCTATCGAATAGGCCAGGAAACTGTTGGAGTTTTTGCTGGCATTTCGGTTTTAAGGTTCGTAGAAACGCACGCGTGTAGAGCATATTGAGACCACGTGAGAGTGCAGCGCCGCCGCTTGCAAGGTCGAGGGGAGCAGAGATAGCGCAGGCTGCATCCACGATTTTGGCCTGGCACTGTGATTCACCTAGCCAGCGTAGTAGGGCATTGCCGCCCAGCGATACGCCGACAGCATAGAACTTCGCTGAAGGTTCCTTCTTGTGGTCGCTGACCAAGCGTCGGATGATCCAGTCGATTTCCTGTGCATCACCCGAATGATAGAAGCGCGGCGCGTGATTCAGTTCGCCTGAACAGCCACGAAAATGAGGAACGGCACCCGACCAGCCGAGCTTGGCGACTTGGGCCATCAATGCACGCGCATAGTGGCTGTCGGACGATCCTTCCAAGCCATGGAATAAGACGATGAAGGGTTGTCCCGGTTGGCCATCAACGTAGTCAACGTCGATGAAGTCGCCGTCCGGTGTGCGCCAGCGTTGACGACGATAGGCTACGTTGGGTTTGACGATGCAGGTTGCCGGAAAGATCGTCTGCAGGTGGCCGCCCGGCAACCATGTCGGAGCTGCGTATTTCATTGTAAATCGGGACTTCAGTCCTCTGTTAATGCAGTAATGCAGACACAGAGACAGTCGCGGGTGCTTCGCCAGGCACGATAGAGGCATGGTGGGTGACGATGCGCCAGCCGCGCGGCGTTTTCATATAGACATTGGTTGCTAGAATGTGGATATCCTGCTGCTGTGATACGGTACGATGCACTTCTTCGATGATGTTGTGAACAGATGTCATCATGTTTTGCGAGACGTGCAACTGAACCGGTCGGATATGGACGCCGCCCTGTTCGAATATCGATTCCCAGGAGGCGCGAATGGACGTGTGGCCGACGAGGCGGGGCGCACCGGGATGGATGCAGACAATGTCTTCTTCATCTGACCAGAGTGACATCACGCCGTCGACGTCCGCGCGACTGATTGCCTCATAGAATGCGGCTTCGGTTTCTTCTGGTGTTTCAAAAATTTTATTTGGCTTGGGCATGATAGGCCAGTGCTCCTTTCCAGATAGAACAGTTCCGAGTGACTTGTGCGGCCCGATCTTTATGCCGGATCAGAACAGTATAGAGTAAGGACGAGGCTGGAAAATCCGGCGGCCCGGAACCGATGAGGAATTCCGGGCCGCAGATGAAGACAGCGCTGTATTTCAGTGGCCTTTGATGACTGTGCCAGGTTTCAATCGATAACTGGTGCCGCAATAGGGGCATTTGCCTTCGCCATGCTCCAATGGAATAAATACCCGTGGATGTGAGGACCAGATCGGCATGGCGGGATTAGGGCAATAGGCTGGCAAGTCGTTGCCATCCAGTTCGACGTAGCTGGTGTTTTTCTGTGCTTGGTTCATGGAATTTTTCAGAAGTAATTAGACGAGTGTGAGCCAGTGCTGATATTGCGGCACCTTACCTGCGACGACATCGAAGAACAGTGCCTGCAGTTGTGCCGTGATCGGGCCACGCTTGCCATCGCCGATCTGACGGTTGTCAAGTTCGCGGATCGGCGTAATTTCGGCGGCGGTGCCGGTGAAGAAGGCTTCGTCACAGCAGTACATTTCATCGCGCGTGATGCGTTTTTCAATCACTTCGATGCCGAGGTCGCGCGCCATCGTCAGCACCGCATCACGGGTGATGCCATCCAGACAGGAGGCGAGATCCGGTGTATAGATCTTGCCGTTTTTGATGACGAAGACGTTCTCACCCGATCCTTCGGAGACATAGCCTTCTGTATCGAGCAACAGTGCTTCATCGTAGCCATCGGCCAGCGCTTCTTGATTGGCAAGAATTGAGTTGATGTAGTAACCGCATGCCTTTGCACGCACTAATGAAACGTTCACGTGATGACGGGTGAAGGACGAGGTTTTCACGCGGATGCCTTTGGTCATTCCGTCGTCACCGAGATAGGCGCCCCAGGGCCATGCTGCGACGGCGACGTGGATGGTATTGCCCTTGGCGGAGATGCCAAGCTTCTCGGAGCCAATCCATACCAGTGGACGCAGGTAACAGGATTCCAGTTTGTTTTCGCGAACGACCTGACGTTGCGCTTCCATCACCGTCTCCATGTCGAACGGGATGTTCAATTGGAAGATCTTAGCCGAATTGAACAGGCGTTGTGTGTGTTCCTTTAAACGGAAAATCGCCGTGCCCTGTGGCGTTTTGTATGCGCGTACACCTTCGAAAACACCCATGCCGTAGTGCAGCGTATGCGTCAGCACGTGGATGGTCGCATCGCGCCAATCGATCAGTTCGCCGTCTTTCCAGATTTTTCCGTCACGGTCGGCCATGGACATGTTGAGATCTCCAAAAAATGATGCAAAACCTCGATTCTAGCGCACTCCAACGGTGCGGAAAATTCATCGGTAGAATGACGTTTGGGTATGTTCATGGACATCTTCGATGCATGACAGTGTGTCCCTACCGGCTATGCTCTAGGCTGAAAACGGTTTTTCCGTGGAGTGCGGGTGCGGTAAAATAGCGATTTTTCCATTCTTTCAATTTTGTCTGGCAGCCATGCAATTCAACCGTCTGAGCGATCTCATCGCACGCAATCAACTCCAGGGCAAACGCGTTTTCATCCGAGCCGATCTCAACGTGCCGCAAGATGATGCGGGCAATATCACTGAAGATACGCGCATTCGCGCCTCGGTGCCGGCAATCGAGCAGGCATTGCAAGCCGGTGCCGCCGTGATGGTGACCTCGCACCTCGGTCGCCCCACCGAAGGTGAATTTAAGCCGGAAGATTCGCTTGCGCCCATCGCCAAGCGCCTGTCTGACTTGCTCGGCAAGCCGGTTGAATTGAAACAGAACTGGGTCGACGGCGTTGATGTTGCGCCTGGTCAGGTCGTATTGCTGGAAAACTGCCGCGTCAACAAGGGCGAGAAGAAGAATAGTGACGAACTCGCACAAAAAATGGCGAAATTGTGCGATATCTACGTCAATGATGCCTTCGGCACCGCACATCGCGCTGAGGCAACGACCCACGGCATCGCAAAATTTGCCCCGGCGGCTTGCGCAGGGCCGCTGCTAGCAGCTGAACTCGATGCGCTTGGCAAGGCACTTGGTCAGCCAGCTCGCCCCTTGGCCGCGATCGTTGCCGGCTCTAAAGTATCAACCAAGCTAACTATTCTGAAGTCACTGGCCGACAAAGTGGATAATTTGATCGTTGGCGGGGGAATTGCTAATACCTTCATGCTGGCATCAGGTCTGAAGATCGGCAAGTCGCTGGTCGAGGCTGAACTGGTCGACGAAGCGAAAGCCATCATTGATATGCTGGCCAAACGTGGCGCATCGGTACCTATTCCTGTTGATGTGGTGTGCGCTAAGGAATTTTCGGCAACGGCTGCGGCGACAGTCAAGGACGTGAAGGATGTCGCCGATGACGACATGATTCTCGACATTGGTCCGAAGACAGCTGCGCAACTGGCGCAGCGCATCGCACAAGCTGGCACTATCGTCTGGAACGGGCCGGTGGGCGTGTTTGAATTCGACCAATTTGGCGAAGGCACCAAGACGCTGGCAATGGCCATTGCGAACTCCCAAGGATTCTCGATTGCGGGAGGCGGCGATACGTTGGCGGCTATCGCGAAGTACAACATTGCCGACAAGATCGGGTATATCTCTACCGGCGGTGGCGCTTTCCTCGAATTTTTGGAAGGTAAAACGCTGCCAGCGGTTGATATTCTGCAACAACGGGCAAAATAAGCAGTCTCACGATGCACTCAGCTTTCGTCGCTCGCCTAAGGGTTTTATATTGATATGATCAGAGCCACCAAGATTGTTGCCACAATCGGTCCCGCCTCAAGTGATCCGGACATTCTTGTCCAGATGATTAAGGCTGGTGTGAACGTGGTGCGACTGAATTTCTCCCATGGCAAGGCGCAGGATCATATCGACCGTGCCGGTCTAGTGCGCAAAGCGGCAGCTGAGTGTGGGCGAGAAGTCGCAATCATGGCCGATTTGCAAGGGCCGAAGATTCGTATTGGCAAATTCGAGAGTGGCAAAATCTTTCTCGAAAATGGCAGTAAGTTTGTTCTTGATGCAGACTGCGCGTTGGGCAACCAAGCACAGGTTGGACTTGACTACAAGGAACTGCCGCGTGATATCAAGCCGGCAGATGTGCTGCTGCTCAATGACGGCCTGATTGTGCTGGTGGTCGATAGGGTCGCCGGTAATGCGATCCACACCACGGTGAAGATTGGTGGCGAGCTGTCTAATAACAAGGGCATCAACCGCCTTGGTGGTGGTTTGTCCGCGCCGGCACTGACGGCCAAGGACATGGAAGACATTAAGACGGCAATGAGCTTTCAGGCGGATTACATCGCGGTGTCCTTTCCGAAGAATGCAACCGACATGATTATGGCGCGTCAGCTTGCGAATATCGCGGGCGAGTCGACCAAGCACAAGCCGCAGATGATTGCCAAAATCGAGCGCGCGGAGGCGATTCCGCTGCTGCAGGAGATTCTGGATGCCTCCGACGGCATCATGGTGGCACGCGGCGATCTGGCGGTCGAAGTCGGCAATGCCGCTGTGCCGGCATTGCAAAAGCGCATGATCAAGATGGCACGGGCTGCCAACAAACTGACGATTACGGCGACACAGATGATGGAGTCGATGATCGTCAATGCTGTTCCAACACGTGCAGAAGTTTCTGATGTGGCGAATGCTGTGCTGGACGGGACCGATGCAGTCATGACTTCGGCAGAAACAGCGTCCGGCAAATATCCCGTCGAAACAGTGGAAGCCATGGCAGCGA
The DNA here is from genome assembly GCA_965974465.1 of uncultured Noviherbaspirillum sp. Taxonomy (GTDB): domain Bacteria; phylum Pseudomonadota; class Gammaproteobacteria; order Burkholderiales; family Burkholderiaceae_D; genus Noviherbaspirillum. The sequence continues at coordinate 1,194 of CBHCMF010000179.1, read as the reverse complement.
TCTGTCTGGAAGCCGAGAAGTCCGATGTGGTCAAACTTGATGCGGATTTTCTGAATGCTACTTTCACGCGCATTGACCAGTCGATCGCCTATGGTGCCTTGTTCACAGCCTATCATCTACGCGTGAGAGCCATCGTTGCGCTGACCGAATCTGGTTCAACTGCACTGTGGATGAGTCGGCACAATATCGACGTCCCGATTTTCGCCATTACGCCGATTCTAGGGACGCAACGCAAGGCCGCGTTGTACCGAAACGTAACGACTTTTGAGCTGGCGCATTCCACAGACAGAGAAGCTGTGCTGAAAGCTGCGCAAGATTTGCTTCTCGCCAAAGGTGTGGTTCAAAAAGGTGACATGATCGTCGTTACCTGGGGAGAACCCATGGGCCAGGTCGGTGGGACGAACGCCCTCAAAATCATGAAGATCGGCGAATACTAGTTTCTATTTATTATTTGGAGAACATTATGCCTCTCGTATCCATGCGTCAATTGCTCGACCACGCTGCTGAAAACGGTTACGGTCTGCCCGCATTTAACGTCAACAACCTCGAACAAGTAACCGCCATCATGCAGGCTGCCGATGAAGTTGGCGCACCGGTGATCATGCAAGCGTCTGCAGGCGCTCGCAAATACGCCGGCGAAGCTTTCCTGCGCCACTTGATCGAAGCCGCAGTCGAAGCTTATCCGCACATTCCGGTCGTGATGCATCAGGATCATGGCCAATCGCCTGCCGTCTGCATGGCTGCGATCAAATCCGGCTTTACCTCCGTGATGATGGATGGTTCGCTGACGGAAGATGGCAAGACGGTCGCCAGCTATGAATACAACGTCGAAGTGTCGCGCAAGGTAGTGGAGTTCTCTCACGCGATCGGTGTTACCGTTGAAGCGGAATTGGGGGTGCTCGGTTCACTGGAAACGATGAAGGGCGACAAGGAAGATGGTCACGGCGCGGAAGGTACCATGACCCGCGAACAGTTACTGACCGACGTCAACCAGGCTGCCGACTTCGTTAAGCTGACGCAGTGCGACGCGCTGGCCATCGCGATCGGTACTTCACACGGTGCGTACAAATTTTCGCGCAAGCCAACCGGCGATATTCTCGCGATCGAACGCATCAAGGAAATCCATGCGCGTATCCCGAACACCCATCTGGTAATGCACGGCTCGTCGTCCGTGCCGCAAGAATTGCTGGCCGA
>CBHCMF010000178.1:0-8959 GCA_965974465.1 uncultured Noviherbaspirillum sp. | reverse complement strand
GTGTTGAAAAGACGTGACTGTCTGAACGTGTAATCGCTGAAATAGAGACCGCCGGTAACTTCATGACTGCCAGGGCCAAGACCGGACAAGCTCTTCGTTAGTCGAAAATCGTTCATGAAGTTTGTAATATGACTATCCACACTCCACCATCCGCCCGGTGTGACCAAGCCTTGCGTGGTGGCTGGGTCGAAAAAAATGCGAGCGCCGCCTGGACCCCGCGAATTCGCCAGCGCATAGGCCAGGCGGGTGACGCCAGGACCGAATCCAGCCTGCGCATCGCCGAACAGGTCGGACAGAAAGGCCGCAGCATCTTCCGGAGGGGTAAGCGAAAATAGAGAGTTGAACTTCACGCTACCTGTGGTGTATCGCACTTTGTCCGAGACGGTCCAGCCATCGCCGAACTTCCGATCGAGACTGCCGCCGACTATGTTGACCTTTGAATGGATGCCCTCCGAGAGATCTTCATTGACGGTCGTACCCCCAGGCGTGCCGTTCAGCGTGCGTAGGCGCGCGTACTGAAAGTCACTCGACGTCAGTGTTCCCTCTCTCGGATCGATAAGGTGTGACAACGATATTGCCGGATTGCGAGGATCGGCCAACGGAATAGGTAAGTAGAAGACGGTTTTGTCATCGAGGCGATTGGCGTAGAGTGTGACTTCACCGTCCGATATGAGCCGCGTGACATTGATTCGAAATTGTCCCCCTTGGTCGGCGTTGAAGCCAGTCGGACGCAAGCCATCGTCAACGCGATAAAAACCGCCCATGCTGACCAGCAAATCATTGCTGACCGGCCCCGACCATTGTCCATCGAATCGGACCAAGCCGTAGTCGCCCAAAGTCGCGCGTAGCGCACCCTGTGGCGTTTTGGTTCCCTTTTTCGACAGGATATTGATAGTGGCGCCTGGTGCATTCGAGGTATAGATTGGTGAAGTGCCGCCGCGCACTGTTTCGACGCGGTCCGTCATCAAGTCGATGCGGGTCAATTCGTCCGCGTTGAGAAAGTCCTCTTGCGATTCTTGGAAAACCGGCAGACCATCTTGAAGAATCGGTACAAACAGGAAGTTGTTGATCGGCAGTCCGCGCACATTCACGTTATTGCCGCCTTCTCCGCCAGACGGTTCGGTGCCAAAACCAGCCAGCCTGGAGAACAGGTCTACTGTGCTAAGCGGTGCAAAGATTTCAATCTGTTGTTCCGATAGTGTCGAGTTGGCATAAGCTGCATCGAATGTACGTCGTGGTAGCGATGTCCCTGTCACAACGACTGTTTCGGTCGAAGTCGCTACCCCACTTTCGTCAGCACCGCCACTCACCTTGGCTTGCGCAATCTTCTGCCCATCTTCCGGCGTGTTCTCCATAGTTTCTTGCGCACTTGCAATGCCGAATTGCAGCATGGCCGCGGATACTGCGACGGCAATCGGATACTTCTTGATCATGACGTTGTTTCGCATAGAATTTTTCCATACCTGTGTGATCATGCAGGGACTGTTTCTGATCGCTTCGATGTGCTAATCGATGAAGTCTTCTCGATTGAGTAGGCTGTACTGTTTTGCTCAATTGCTTTGGTCTCATCATTTCAATGGATCTGTCAGCCGGCTTCATGAGATTCCTCAATTTCGCATCATCCGGCCCACTCGTAGAGAGTGTCGATTTTTTCTATCAGAGAAAGACGCCAAGAAAACGCATTGGCATTTTCATTTCCGTTCTCTTTCTTCATGTAATGGTCATCTATGCGCTCGCAACGGGCCTTGCGCGCAAGATGGTCGAAGTGGTTCATCCACCTATCGAGATAAAAATCATCCAAGAAATGAAGCCCATGCCGGAGGAGGTAGCGCCACCGCAACCACAACTACAACCGCGGCCGAGGCCACCGAAGCGCATTCCTAAGCCAAAGCCGCGGCCCGTTATCCCGCCACCGGAGGTCGTCGTGCGAAGGCCCGCACCGTTACCCAAGGCGCCGGCAGCCGTGACAAACGTCGAGCCGCCTCCCGCACCGGAGCCGGAGAAAGAGACACCGCTTGCCTCAGTTGCACCAACACCTGCACCGCAGGTTCCCATCCGTACCGCGCCTGTCGTGGACTCACGTTTTTGTAAAAAGCCGGAATACCCATCAGCATCGAGACGATTTGAAGAGAGCGGGACGGTTGTGCTGAATTTCTTGATTGATGCCAATGGACGTGTCATTCAAAGCAAGATCCAATCGTCCAGTGGATATCAACGGCTCGACGAAGCCGCACGGCAGGCACTCAGTCTCTGCCGGTTCAAACCGGGAACCGTGGACGGCAAACCGGAGCAGTCCTGGCACAAATTGACCTATGTCTGGAAACTTGAGGAGGCATAGTGCTGTATATAGGCATGACATATAGGCATGACATCGACTTTTCGCTCAGGAGGTAAGCAAACATGCACATCCTTGTTCGCGTTTTTCTACTCACCGTGGTGTTGACTGCGGTGACAGTGCTGATCATAGGCATCGCTGCACCAGCCGCTTTCGCACAAGCGCCGATCCCGCCTTCTTTACCAGCGGTCAAGGAAACGATCGAAAATCCTTATGGTCTTGATGCGTTATGGAAGCGCGGCGACTTTGTCACGCGCGGCACACTGGTCATTTTGATCATTATGTCGATGGGAAGCTGGTACATCATCATTGCCAAACTGGTCGAACAATTTCGCATGATGCGTCAGGCGAAGGCAACGAATGCTGCTTTTTGGAAAACAGGGTCGCTCAACGAAGGCATTGTCGGCTTGCAGGAAGGAAGCCCGTTTCGCTTCATTGCCGAAGCCGGCAGAAAATCCGTTGAACATCATGATGATGCCTTACAGCAGAAAGTCGATCTGAATACCTGGATTGCGATGGCGATCCAACGTGCCATTGAAAGAGTACAAAGCCGGTTGCAAGGAGGGCTCGCATTTCTCGCCACTGTGGGTTCGACGGCGCCATTTGTCGGCCTATTCGGCACCGTGTGGGGGATCTACCATGCTCTGACGGCTATTGGGATAGCCGGCCAAGCCTCGATCGACAAAGTTGCAGGCCCGGTCGGTGAAGCACTCATCATGACGGCCATCGGTCTGGCTGTTGCCGTGCCGGCAGTGTTGGGATACAACTGGCTGCTCCGCCGCAACAAGGCTGTGATGGAGGAGGTACGCGCCTTCGGCAGCGATCTGCATGTGGTGCTGCTCTCCAACAACAGCCCCCACTCCAGTTAAAGAAGAAGTCACTGCGTCATGGCAATCTCATTCAATACTGCTGACGAAGAAGAACAGGACGTGATTGGTACGATCAATACGACTCCCCTTGTGGATGTCATGTTGGTGCTATTGATCATTTTTCTAATCACCGTTCCGGTAGTGACGCATACGATACCGGTGCAGCTGCCGAAAGAACGCAATCAACCGTACACAACTAAACCAGAGAATATCAATATCGCCGTCAACAGAAGGGGCGATATTTTCTGGGACGAACAGTATGTGCCGGATACTTCTGCGCTACTTGATCGTTTAAAGCAGATCGCCGTTTTAACACCGCAACCGGAAGTGCATATTCGAGGTGACGAGAATGTACGTTATGAGTTTGTTGGCAGAGTCATCATGACCGTACAACGTGCCGGTATTTCTCACGTAAGTTTCATCACTGAACCGCCAGCGCGTGGAGAGGGGTAAGCAGAAGCCATGGCCATGCAAATCGGAACCGAAGGAAGTGCTGGTGAAGCGGATGTGATGATCGAGATGAATGCCACGCCATTGATCGACGTCATGCTGGTCTTGCTGATCATGCTCATTGTTACGATTCCGGTGCAAAATCATGCAGTCAATCTGCAGATGCCCGTCGATATTCCGCCTCCGCAAACCGTGCCACCGGAGGTCATCACTATTGATATCGATTCCGATGGAGGCGTGCGATGGAATGGTGTGGCATTAGCCGATCGTCCTACGTTGGAAGCCCGGCTTCAAGCGGTGACGACAATGCCGAACCAGCCGGAAATTCATTTGCGACCAAACAAGATGGCGCCGTACAAAGCGGTCGCCGCCGTGATGGTATCGGCACAACGGCTTGGTGTGACCAAGCTTGGGTTGATTGGAAACGAGCAGTTTGTGTCATCTCAGGAGTTGCCTCAAGATCATTTAGACCAGAAAAATACTTTTGCCGCGTCGGCACAAAACGTCGAAAAGCCAGTCCTATTGTAGGAAGCATCCGTAAAGCCTATCCATTTTCAAGCGTCTCCTTTGGCGCTTTTGCTAAGGCATGAAAATTGCTCAGGTCTCTCCGCTTTTCGAAAGCGTTCCACCTAAAAGGTATGGTGGTACCGAGCGCGTCATCTCCTATCTCACAGAAGAATTTGTCAGACAAGGGCACGATGTCACCTTGTTTGCTTCCGGTGATTCGGTGACGAATGCACGGTTGATTTCTGCAATTCCGGAGAGTGTGAGAGAGGACAATACGCACCCGGATTGGCTGGCATATCATGCGATTCAGATGGACCTTGTGGCCCGCTTGGCGCCTACTTTTGATGTGATTCATTTCCACACCGATTTCCTGCACTTTCCCATCGCGCGAACGTTCAATACTCCTCACATTAGCACCTTGCACGGGCGCCTCGACTTGCCGCATCTGGTCCCGCTTTACCGGCATTTCCACGAAGTACCTCTCATCTCGGTGTCGGACAGCCAGCGCAGTCCCTTACCATGGGTGAATTGGCGTGCGACGGTTTACCATGGATTGCCGGATGACTTGTATTCCTTTGAAGCGGAACCAGCGGATTACTTTGTTTTTATCGGCAGAGTGTCCCAGGAAAAGCGTCTTGATCGAGCGATCGATATCGCGAAACAATGCGGCATGCCTATCTATATCGGCGCGAAAATCGACAAGGCAGATGAGTCATACTTCAACGAATACCTCAAGCCATTGCTACGCGATCCCTTGATCCACTTTCTCGGTGAGATTGATGAGAAAGAAAAGCGCGAATTACTCCAGCATGCGCGCGCGCTGCTGTTTCCCATCGACTGGCCAGAGCCATTCGGATTAGTCATGATCGAAGCATTCGCTTGCGGTACGCCAGTCATTGCCTATCCGCGCGGCGCCGTCCCTGAAATCATGGAGGATGGCATCACCGGTTTTGTCGTGACGAACCAGGAAGAAGCGGTACGTGCAGCGAAGAAAGTTACGTCCATCGACAGACTAGCTTGCAGAAAAGTATTCGAACGTCGTTTTACTGCATCCCATATGGCCCAAAACTATTTGGGTGCCTATTGGCGAATGTCATCAGGACAATCGACTGGAGAACTCTATGGTTGAAAGAATCCAGTTGGGCGAACAGTGGTATATCCTTGCCACCGCATCCCCAGCAGATGAACGACGACGTGTACTTAAACACGATGACATGTTCGGATTGTTTGACCGCTTCGGCGATATTCAATCGATTGGCATGGGGGAGGAGGGCATTTATCACGGTGACACGTGTTTTCTTTCTCATCAAGAGCTGTTAATCGACGGCAGTCGTCCGATGTTTTTGAATTCGACGGTGAAGGACGATAACGGTCTTTTCATTATCGAATTGATGAATCCGGATCTTTATCCCAATGGCGGCGGCCATATTCCCAAAGGTGTGCTGCACATTTTCCGTGCCAAACTACTGTGGGACAACGCTTGCTACGAGCATGTGCGCATTGTCAACTTCGGCCTTGAGCCGGTTGAGACGACGCTCTCGATGGAATTTGGCGCGGACTACAAGGATATTTTTGAAGTGCGTGGTTATGCACGCGCCCGACGTGGTGAAAAGCTATCGCCGAAAGTGGATGAGAAAGAGTTACTGCTCGGCTATCGCGGTCTGGACAAGGTCATACGCAGGACACGCATTAGTTTCGATCCAGCGCCGGATACATTGACGGCGGAGCGTGTTGACTTCAATGTGCGGCTTCTCTCCAAGGGGGAGACGCATTTCTATGTCACCATTGGCTGCGAACCGGAAGGCGAACCTCCCCCGCATCTGACCGACTATTTTTCTGCCTTCACTCAGGTCAACGATGCCATGGAGGCGCGGCTAAAGAAGCGCTGCAAGCTTGTCACCTCAGACCCGCTTTTCAATGACTGGATCGATCGTTCTACGGCGGATCTGGTCATGCTCACGACGACCTTGAAAGAGGGCGACTATCCGTTTGCCGGCCTGCCGTGGTATTCGACCACCTTCGGTCGCGACGGCATCCTGACTGCGCGCGAATATTTGTGGATTGATCCGAGTCTCGCCAAAGGTGTGCTGGCTTTTCTTGCTGCGCATCAGTCGACGGAATTCGATCCGGTACGTGACGCTGAACCCGGCAAGATCCTGCATGAAGCGCGTAAGGGCGAACCGGCCATGCTCAATGAGACGCCGTTCCGCCATTATTACGGCACCGTTGACGCGACACCGTTGTTCGTTGGTCTTGCTGGCGCTTACTACGAACGCACCGGCGATCTGGAATTCATTCGCAGCATCTGGGATAACGTGCTGCGCGCACTGGAATGGATCGACCGCTATGGCGATCGCGACGGCGATGGTTTTGTCGAGTACGCGCGCTACAGCGAATCAGGACTTGCGCAGCAGGGGTGGAAAGATTCACACGATTCGGTATTTCACAGCGATGGTCGGCTTGCCGACGCGCCAATTGCCTTATGCGAGGTACAGGGCTACGTCTATGAGGCGAAGCTGCGCGCTGCGCAGTTGGCCGAATTGCTTGGCGACCGCATACTTGCGCAAACGCTCATGGAGGCAGCCCGTCGGCTGAAGAATAATTTCAACGAAGCATTTTGGTGCGAACGCATTGGTACCTACGCACTGGCGCTGGATGGCCACAAGCGGCAATGCGAGGTGCGTTCCTCGAACGCCGGTCATGCGCTGTGGTCCGGTATCGCCACGCAGGAATATGCGGCACGCGTGGCTGAACAGTTGTTAAGCGACACGTTCTTCTGTGGCTGGGGCATACGCACAATCCCCGAAAAAGAGGCCCGCTATAATCCCATGGCCTACCACAACGGTTCCGTTTGGCCGCATGACAATGCGCTCATCGCCAAGGGCATGGCGCGCTACGGCTTTACCGACAAGGCGATGAAGATATTCAGCGGATTGCGCGAGGCCAGTCTGTATATGGACCAAAGACGCATGCCAGAATTATTTTGTGGCTTTGAGAAGCGTCCTGATGAAGGGCCGACGCTATATCCAGTGGCATGTTCGCCGCAGGCATGGGCTGCTGCCAGCGTGTTTTCCCTGTTGCGGGCCTGTCTGGGACTGTCTTTCGATCCGCAGATTCGGGAAATCCGTTTTCGCCATCCCCAACTACCGCCATTTCTAGAATTCGTAGAGATTCGCGATCTGGAAATTAATGGCGCCTCCGTCGATCTGTTACTGCAGCGTTATCCGAATAATGTCGGCGTGAATGTGATCCGTAAGGATGGTAATGCGGAAGTGGTGGCGGTGGCTTAGGAACGTGCCCGGAATAATTTCCCGATTTGTTCTACGCTTGGCGGGCGCACTGCGGCGTTGCTCGTCGTCGCCATAGCGCGCTATGACTCCTTCTCGCACTTTGAAACACTACGCAATTTCTATGCGCTGAATCTTTCGGCCCATCGCCAAGTCTGATTTGTATCTTTGTCATTCCTTGCGGCCAAACATGCCTGCCTTACGGAATCGCCTGTCGATTATCCTTCTTACTTACAATCGTGCCGATGAAGTGGGCCGAACGCTGGCGCGCCTGCTGGCTTTGCCGGACCCACCTCCCATTGTTGTCGTTGATAATGCCTCGACGGATGGCACACGCTCGCTAGTGCAGCAACGATTTCCATCCGTGAAGCTGGTGGTCATGGAAAACAACATGGGTGCTGCCGCCCGCAATGTCGGCGTGCAGATGGTCGACACGCCTTATGTCGCATTTTGTGACGACGACTCCTGCTGGGCGGAAGGCTCTCTGGAAGAAGCAGTTGCGCTTCTTGATACCTATCCGTCAGTGGCTGCTGTATGTGCGCGTATTTTGTTGGGACAAGAGGAGCGAGAGGACCCGATCTGCGCTCTCATGGCGGCAAGTCCTTTGCCCTCGGAGGGCCTACCGGGCCCCGCATTGCTTGGCTTTGTTGCTTGCGCGGTGGTTTTTCGGCGCGACGCCTATCTGCAGGCCGGTGGGTACGATCCGAAATTTTTCGTCGGTGGCGAGGAAGAATTGTTAACGATGGATCTGGTGAGCGATGGGTGGAAAGTGGTTTATGTGCCGCGACTGACGGTGCATCACTATCCTTCTCCACAACGCAATGTGGCTGAGCGCCAATACATCGTCATTCGCAATGCCCTGTGGGTCGCCTGGTTACGTTTGCCATGGCGCAGCGCGCTGAAAGAGACGTGGCGAATTGCGCGATCAGCACATAGCATTCGCGCATTGAGAACGGGCATGCTACACGCGCTGCGAGAATTGAAATGGGTCCGGGCGAGGCGTAAGGTGATGCCTGCCGACGTGGTGCGTCTGCATCACATGCTGCGGGAATGAAATGCCGCCCCATACAGAAAATACCATGATTATGGTATCCCTCAGCGAATTCCTTGGGTATACCATGAGACAGGACTATTGTTATTAAGCAATGTCTTCTCATTCAAGGAACACTGCGAAGAACGCGGTGCCACAGATCGGAAAGGAGATACTCGATGCCAAGCACTTGCTGTTTCGACCATCGGCCATCTGCTTGCCAAAGAAAGCCATGAATGCCTCCGATGAGTTCACCGTCGACATGCCGGTCGATGCCCCGGCAATGGCCGAAGCCATCGCCGAATTGCGGAGGACGAAAATCGAACTGGAACAGCGCAACGCAGAATTGACGGAATTAAATGCCAAGCTCTCGATGGCCCAGGAACAATTAGTTCAGTCGGAGAAGCTGGCTTCCATCGGTCAGCTAGCAGCTGGTGTCGCGCATGAGATCAATAATCCGATCGGTTATCTCTTTTCCACC
>CBHCMF010000177.1:0-8971 GCA_965974465.1 uncultured Noviherbaspirillum sp. | reverse complement strand
GGTCAAAAAACTTCCTCCGGCGAGCTGTATGACATGTACAAAATGACGGCAGCTCACCCGACGCTACCCATCCCATCTTATGCTCGTGTGACTAACCTTGATAACGGCAAACAAGTCATTGTGCGCGTGAATGACCGCGGCCCCTTCCATGCGGGCCGTATCAGTGATCTCTCTTATACTGCTGCGCTAAAGCTCGGTTATGTGGGGAAGGGCAGTGGTCGCTTGGAAGTTGAGCGCCTGCTGCCGGAAGACATTGCACTCCTCTCGAAAAATAAGGAGGGGCAGCCAGGATCGGCGCCGGAAGTGACCGCCACTATAGAGACGGCTCCTGCAATCTCCTCTGCAGCCCCCACTACGCCGCCGCTTACCGCCCTCGCCAAGGTGAGTGGCACGGATAGTCAAGCAGACGTCACGCAAACGGTTGTCGTAGCCGACCCTGCAGTATCAAAGCAAGGCTTCTATTTACAACTTGGCGCCTACACGCAGGCAACCAATGCAGAAGCGGCGCGAGCGCGGTTGATTCAGAATTCTGCCATGCTCACATTGCCACCGTTGGAAGTGGTGGAACAAGGCGAAGTCCATCGGTTGTATAGCGGACCTTTTGCTACGCGCGCCGAAGCGGCTGCCGCCGCCCTCCAATTGCAGGAAGCAAGCAGTATTAAGTCGATGATTGTGCAACGATAGAGCGATTTTCCTGTGCGTGAAAGGGGGCCATCTCGGGCCTGCGATGCTCATCGTAGCTCACGTATGGTTGCGCTTCTCGGCCCGAGCTGACCTCCCTTTCACGCACAATCAAACCGCTCTAGGGGCGCTGCTTATGACGGCTGTTTCAGTTGTAACGCGCGATCGTAGAGCGCATTCTTTTTTTTGCCGGTAATCTGTGCTGCCAGTGATGCGGCTTGTTTGACTGAACATTCCGCCAGCAGAATGCTAAGGATGCGGTCTGCCTCCGCATCATCCTCATCGCTAGCCACTGTTGCGCCTTCCACCAGAATCACAAACTCACCTTTTTGGCGGTTGGTGTCGGCTGCGATCCAGGCAGCCGCATCCGCCAAGGTGCAGCGATGGACTTCTTCGAAGAGCTTGGTTAGCTCGCGCGCGAACACGATGTGCCGCCTTGGACCGAATCTGGTCGTAAGCGCGTCGATCGTCTCGACGATCCGATGCGGTGCTTCATAGAAAATCAACGTGGCAGGGATATCCACCAGGTCTTGCAAGACCGTGTCGCGCTGCTTTGCCTTCGAAGGCAAAAAACCGACGAAGAAAAAACGATCCTGCGTAAGCCCGCTGGCAGACAGTGCGCTGATCCCTGCCGAGGGACCTGGTATTGGCATGATGCGCAGTCCTGCCTTATGTACTGCATCAACAATGCGAGCCCCCGGATCAGATACCGCCGGTGTGCCAGCATCGGATACCAGTGCAATGCGTTGTCCTGCCCGTAAGCGTGTAATCAATTTGTCTGCTGCTTCATACTCGTTGTGCTCATGTGCGGCGATCAATTCTTTACTCAACCCATAGCGCGTCAACAGATGTGCAGTATTGCGCGTGTCTTCGCATGCAATTGCATCGGCCATCGCTAAGACATTGAATGCACGCAATGTTATGTCGCCCACATTTCCGATGGGGGTGGCCACCACATATAATGTGGCAAAAGGATAAATTTGTTGCGTAATCTCTTGCAGGACTGGTTCGAGGACTAGCGGGTTGAATGTAGGCGATGGCATGAGGAGAATGGGATGTTGGGCCAATGGCTGAAACTGGTATTGCTGGGTAGTGTACTCGGTGGATTGTGCCTGCCTGTGCAGGCAAATACAACTGCACCCGCTATGTCAGAGCATGCAGTCCCCGTAGCAATGGCCGCGCAAAGCGCTGTCGTCACTTCGCCAGTCGACCTGGGCACTCCCCAAAGGGTTACCAGCATTGCGTTGTTACTTCCTTTGCGTTCTGAAACCTTGCGCGAGCCCGCCGAGGTAGTACGAGCAGGTTTTCAGGCAGCGTACGAGCGCGAACAGGACAACATTGTGATTAACATCGTCGAAACCAGCGATGCGCCGCAAGACATTCTCTCTGGCTATAAACAGGCTAGCGCGCTAAACGATATTGTGGTCGGGCCGATGTCCCGCACCGGTGTGACGACCGTTGTCCAAAGTGAAGCAGTGTCCAAGCCGACTATTGCGCTCACAGCGCCCGACCATCCGGATGGTGGTGATGCAAGTTTGCCGCCACACATGCTGGTTATCGGCTTGTCGATTGAAGATGAGGCGCGGCAGATAGCTGATTGGGCCGCGCAGGAACCCACTTCCGGCAAGGCGATTGTGTTGTTTACCGCGACCCCATGGCAACGTCGCGCAGCGAAAGCGTTTGAAATGCAATGGCACCATCAAGGCCGCGACGTGGAATCGATTGAGCTTGCTGCCAATGATGGCTTCCTTCAAGGAAGGCCGCTGTTGCAGCTTAAAAAACAGCTCGATGCCGACAAGCCGGCCCTTCTGTTTCTCGCACTCGATGCACGTCAGGCGCGCCAAGTGCGGGCTATCATGGGGAAAGATATTGTCTTGTATGGCACCTCACAGCTCAACGCTGTGGCGTTGTCTGACCGTTTCGATGCTGACCGCGTGATTGAAATGGATGGCACGCGCTTGCTTGATATTCCTTGGCAACTGCAACCAGAGCATCCAGCCGTTATGGTGTATCCACGTCTCGTGGTGAGTGCTGACCAAAAGCGCAACGCCAGCCTGGAACGTTTGTATGCGCTAGGTATCGACGCCTATCGTGTGGCACGCGAGATTGCCTTGCAACACACCCACTTCGATTTGGATGGCGTTACCGGTCAATTGACAGTACGTTTTGATCAAACAAATGCGCATTTCGAACGTACGGCACAGCAGGCTGAGTACCGAGACGGCATTGTGGTGACCATGGACCAAGCGCGTTGATGGGTGTGCTGGACGCCCTTCGCCGAACACGCACCGCCCGGCAGATCGAGGGTGACGTCGCCGAGGAGCATGCTCTGCACTTTTTACAGGAGCGTGGTCTGACGCTGATCGAACGTAATTTCCGCTGCAAGGGTGGGGAAATCGATCTTGTCATGGGAGAAGGAAAGTCCCTGGTATTTGTGGAAGTCCGTAAGCGTGCAGACACCCATTATGGCGGAGCGGCAGCCAGTGTAACGGTACGCAAACAAGCGCGCCTTATTATTGCGGCACAAACATTTTTACAGCGGTACAAGTTGTCGCCGGCATGCCGATTCGATGTCGTTGCAATCGATGCCGGTGCTGTGGAATGGATCAAGAACGCAATTGAAACCTGAACAGGTTTTGAATCTGGGGCAGCGCCTTTCTCTTGATTGTCATATCACTATTGCTCGCTGCGAGATTTCCTCTTGGCGACGCTTCCCTGCGTCTGCTGCACTATAATCGCAACCACTATGACAAACCAACGCATCCAGGCGCACTTTCAAGAAAGTGCCGAATTGAAAATGAAGGCAGCCGCTCTGCTAGCGCAGCCAATTGCACAAGCAGTGGAACTTATGTTTATGGCATTGTCTAATGGAAATAAAATTCTTGCATGTGGAAATGGTGGATCTGCTGCCGATTGCCAGCATTTTGCCGCCGAACTGGTGGGACGTTTCGAACGTGAACGTTTGCCACTTCCGGCAATGGCGTTGACCACCGATACATCGATTCTGACAGCGGTGGGCAACGATTACAGCTTCCAAGACATTTTTGCCAAACAAGTACAGGCATTCGGTCAATCGGGAGACATCCTGCTAGCGGTATCGACATCGGGGAACTCAGCGAATGTACTTGCGGCGGTCGATGCCGCGCTGGAACGCGACATGCGCGTCGTTGCGCTGACCGGCAAGAACGGTGGTGCGATCGGTAAGCGGATTACCGATGCGGACGTGCATATCTGTGTGCCGCATGATCGCACTGCAAGGATTCAAGAAGTGCATCTATTGACGATTCATTGTTTATGCGACGGTATCGATGTCGCCTTGTTTGGGGAGGAAGCGAATGATTGATTGGACGCGGTTGAAACGTCCTTTGGTTGCCGCAGTATTGTGCGGTACTGTCGTGACAAGCCTGCAAGGCTGCGTCGAAATGGCGGTTGGTACAGCCGTAATTGGAACGTTAGCAGCAACAGACCGCCGCACCTTCGGCGCACAAACGGAAGACAAGGCGATTGTTTTTAAGGGCGAGACCCGTGTTCCCAACCTGGTTGGCAACGCTGGTCATGTTAACGTCACCAGTTTTAACCGCAAGGTTCTATTGACTGGTGAAGTGCGTGACGAGGCAATGAAAGCCGCGGTCGAACAGGAAGTCGCCGCCATCGAAGGCGTGCAGTCGGTTGTCAACGAGCTGGAGATCGCAGGCGTCTCCAGTTTCACTTCACGCTCCAACGATTCACTGATCACCGGTAAGGTCAAGGCTTCGTTTGTGGATGCGAAAGACTTGTATGCCAATTCGATCAAGGTCGTGACAGAACGCGGCGTGGTCTATCTGATGGGGCGTGTCACACAGCGTGAAGGCCGGCAAGCGGCTGAGGTGGCCCGCACTGTCGGCGGCGTAAATAAGGTCGTTAAGGTGTTTGAATATATTTCGGAGGACGACCTGAAGCAGTTGACAAAGGCGCCAGACGCGCAGAATAAAAATTGATCAAACCGTAATTCCAAGTGCTATAGTAGGCCGCAGTCGTTTCGATGTGCGGCCTTTTTATTTGGAGGAAAAAATGGTTGGATTCATCGTCATCCTGGTGCTTATCCTGATCTTCGTGTTTTGGGCCGTCGGTGCCTATAACCGCTTGGTCGGTTTGCAGAACCAGTTCAAGAACGCCTTTGCGCAAATCGATGTGCAATTGAAACGGCGTTACGACCTGATTCCCAATCTGGTGGAAACCGCCAAGGGATACATGAAGCATGAACGTGAAACGCTCGAGGCAGTCATTGCTGCGCGCAACCAGGCGGTTAACGCTAACGCAAAAGCCTCGGCCAATCCAATGGATATCCATGCCGTGCAGCAGATGGCTGCGGCAGAAGGGATGCTGAATTCGACGCTCGGCAGAATGTTCGCCTTGTCGGAATCCTATCCTGAACTCAAAGCCAACCAGAACATGATGCAGCTCACCGAAGAGCTGACCAGCACTGAAAACCGCATCGCATTCGCACGTCAGGCCTATAACGACGGCGTCATGCAATACAACACATCGCGAGAGCAATTCCCTGGCTCGATCATTGCCAGTATGTTCGCCTTCAAACCTGCGGAGTTGTTGCAGTCCACAGAGTCGCCGGAGGAACGCAAAGCTGTGAAGGTGTCATTCTGATTGGATGCGTTGCGCACTTGTTCTGTTCTCACCTTCCTTCTTAGAGCGCTCTAGGATGCGTAATGGGATGAAAGTAGTGCGGTCGAGTAGCCGATGAGCGGACGCGACGACACAGCTTTCTACGCAGGTGCAGTCTGTCACTACGTAACGACATGAATTTCTTTCAACAGCAAGACCACGCACGTCGCCAGACCAGGACGCTCATTCTCCTGTTCGCGCTGGCTGTGATGGCGATTGTTGCTGCGGTGAACGGCACGATGGCACTGGTCTGGAGCTGGACAACGACTGGCTACGTGCTCGGTATGCACGATTATCCGCGAGGCTTCTTCGTCACCAACACGGCTATCACCCTCGCGCTGATCGGTGTTGGCTCGCTGATTGAAATGTTTAAGCTGCGCGATGGTGGTGATGCCGTTGCCAGAATGGCCGGCGGCCGTCCGGTATCGCCGGCAACGACCGATGTGCAGGAACGCCGCTTGCTCAATGTTGTGGAGGAAATGGCACTTGCTTCCGGCATTGCCTGTCCCAAGGTCTACTTACTCGATCGCGAAGAGGCAATTAATGCCTTTGCCGCGGGCTACAACCAGGACGAAGCCGTCGTGGCGGTAACGCGCGGAACGCTCAGGCGGCTGACGCGCGATGAACTGCAAGGCGTGGTCGCGCATGAGTTTAGTCATATTCTGAATGGCGACATGCGTCTCAACGTACGCCTGATCGGTCTTCTGTTCGGGATTCAGATGATTGCAGGCTTCGGCCAACACCTGATTGATTTCAGTACGCACACGTGGAGCGCTCGTGACCGCAACGACAAGGGGGCGTCAGCACGAATGGGCTTGCTGGTTACAGGCATGGCACTGATGGTGATCGGCTATATCGGTGTATTCTTCGGCCGCCTGATCAAGGCCGCCGTGTCACGCCAGCGCGAATTTCTTGCCGATGCAAGCGCCGTGCAATTCACTCGCAATGCTGACGGTATCGGTGGTGCATTGCGTAAGATTG
This sequence comes from uncultured Noviherbaspirillum sp., assembly GCA_965974465.1. GTDB lineage: Bacteria > Pseudomonadota > Gammaproteobacteria > Burkholderiales > Burkholderiaceae_D > Noviherbaspirillum. The sequence continues at coordinate 2,650 of CBHCMF010000177.1, read as the reverse complement.
GCGGCTTGTCGCGCACTATGCAGCTTGGTTCGCGCATCCAACATCCGAACGCCGAGCTATTGTCACACTTGTTTCTCGGCGCCCCTAAGCCAAGTTTGATTGACGGGTTATTCGCGACGCATCCGCCGATCAGAGAACGACTGTGCCGTATCTTCGGACGGGATATCGATCTGCTGGATGCTCCTGAAATGCCCGCTGGTTATGCAACTGGCACGCAAACACTGCCGGATATCCCCTATGTCGCAGCGGGACTTGCTGCGCAACCTCAATCGTCGCCCCATTGGCTTGTCTTCGGCAATAACGATACGCAGCAAACCGCACTCGCCCCCGAACTCGACAGTGCGGTACGGGAACCGGAAGCGGCTTGCGCTATCGTCTATGCGTTGTTGCTGGATAGCGAAGGGGACGATGCACAGATTGCTATTCTGAAGCGCGACGCGGAGCAGCAAGCGGCATTGGCACTTTTTCTCATGGACACCATTCGACGTTTGCCGAAAAGTGCGCGCTTGCCGTTGCTTGATCTGGCGATGCCTGCGCTGAAACAGTTATCCGGCGCGCAGCGTACGGCATTGCTTGCTACCGCTGACCGCTTGGTTGCTGCCGATAGCAAACTTACCTTGGCTGAGTTCGTGCTGCAAACTGTTCTGACGCGCCGCCTCGATCCCCATGCGGGACGTGCTACGCCGGTCCGTTATCCAGATTTGAGCGCTTTGCGGGACGATTGTGTTGTGCTGTTGTCGTTGGTCGCACATGTTGCAGCGCCGACGGCAAAGGTAAGCGCCGATGCCCTATTTACTGCAGGGGCCGGACGTTGTCAGCAAGCGGATTTATCCTCGGCCAGCCTGATACCCGTTGTGACATTAGATTATGCACGCGTGAAGATCGCCCTGGATCATGCACATGCGCTCGCCCCCTTGGCTAAACCCATACTGATCAAGGCATTGTTGTCTGCCGCTGGTGACGCTAATCCGATGCCAGTTGTGACTGCTGACTTGTTGCGCGCCATGTGTGCCGCATTGGAAGCGCCGATTCCCTCAGCGGTAGCGGCAACTTATACACGTTATCATTGGTAATTCTTGCCCGGTCACATGACGGGCAGCACATTCCCGAAAACGGCTTTTCGGTCGTTTCATAGGCCGGTGACGAAGGTTAGGTACGACTATAATGTGCGGATTGACGCAAACAATGTTGGCGGAATCTCTATGCAATCTGAAATCCTTTCCTCTGCCCACAAGCGCAACGTACTCAAGGCAATCGGTGCCATCGTGGTACTTGTGGTGGCAGTCCTCGGCTATTTTTCCTTATTGGCTCCCAAAGCAGCACCGGATGTCACCTTTACCAGTTTGACGGGGCAGGTTATTCCCATGCAAAGCTTGCGTGGCAAGGTGGTGATGGTGAATTTCTGGGCGACCAGTTGCACGACCTGCATAAAGGAAATGCCGGAAATGGTGCAGACCTACAACAAATACAAGAACAACGGTTTGGAATTTGTCGCTGTGGCGATGAGCTATGATCCGCCAAACTATGTACTGAACTATGCGCAGACGCGGAACTTGCCGTTCAAGGTTGCCCTTGATACCCAGGGTACTGTGGCGCAGTCCTTCGGTGATGTGAAATTGACACCGACCACCTATGTGATTGACAAGCGAGGAAACATTATCAAGCGTTATGTCGGAGAACCTGACTTTGCCGCCTTGCATCAGTTGCTTGAGAAGGCACTGGCGGCGTGAGGCAGCTTGCACCCCGGAGATCAAAAAAGCGCCGTCAAGGCGCTTTTTCATTGGTGCAGGTCAGGATGTCGGTGGTCGGCGAGGTGGACGTGGTTGTCTCCAAGCGCTGCGCGGATAGGGGTGCTCGTGGCCGGTGACGTATAGGGTAATCTGGGTCAGCCACTGTTGCGTTGGTGCAGGATGCACATAGGGAGCCGGAAGCAAGGCTAGTATGCTGAATGCGATATGCACCGGTTTGAAAATATGCTTGTTCAATGAAGCGTAAGCAATCCTGATGAAGGTGAGGCTGACCATGCTGCCCAACAGCCACCCGGCAACGACTTCCGAAACAGAATGTGCATGTACGGCTACGCGTGATGCGCTAACGATAACAGCGAACAAGAGTCCGATTGCTACGCCTGCTATACGCACCGAGAAAGGTGTGCGTTGCAGAATGAGATAGGACAGAACAGGCAGCACTGCTGCGATGCGCATGGCATGACCGCTGAAGCCGGTAAAGTCAATCGCGCGAATGCCGATACCCCAGCCAATGAACGCCATCTTGGTTGCGATGACGATGCTCGTTGCGCCAGCAAATAGAAGCGTCCACCACAACGCAAGCCGCTTTTCATCGTCGACGAAAAGCCATGCGGCAATCGCCAAGGCAACCAGCGAGGTAATCGTGATATCGCCGAAATTGGTAATGTCCGTCCAGTTGATCATAAGTACTGGTATGGCAAATGCTTCAGAAAGAGGTTCATGGAAATTTGTAACCTATTCTTGATGAGCATTGGAACATTACATGCAATACAGTATAGGCGTCAGGTGAGCGAATGAAAATCGTTGACAACAGCCGTCGTGTCCAGGCGAAGTAAGTGTAGCAAGGCATGTAATGACAGACCTTGGGCGAGGACGCTGCAGTACTTATTTTCCGTGATCCG
>CBHCMF010000176.1:0-8980 GCA_965974465.1 uncultured Noviherbaspirillum sp. | reverse complement strand
AGCGGCGCCGGGCCAAGCAGATTGCCTATAACGAGAAGATGGGTATCGTGCCGCGTGGGGTGAAGAAGATCATCAAGGACATGATCGATGGCGTCTACAGCGCTGCGGCCCGCGAGCAGCTGGAAGTGGCCGAGGAGGCTGCGAAGTACGAGGCCATGAGCGAGAAGCAGATCAGCAAGGAGATCAAGCGGCTGGAGAAGCTTATGCTCGATCATGCGAAGAATCTGGAGTTCGAGAAGGCGGCGCAGGTGCGCGATCAGTTGCACCATTTGAAGGAGCAGCTGTTTGGGGCGCCGGGGGCGGATGCGCTTTAGAACCGGTAAACCGGTGTCAGACCCAAGGGTCTGACACCGTCAACGCATCAGCCACGGGTCAAGGTTGGGTGCTTTGCATAACCCGCGGCTTCGAGACCGTTGGGTGTCAGACCCTTCGGGTCTGACCCCGCCTTACCGGTTTTCAGGAAGGCTGCTTGACAATGCGCAGGTAAGGCTTCGGCGCCTTCCAGCCATTCGGGTAGATCGACTTGGCTTCTTCATCGCTGACCGAGCCGGCGATGATCACATCGTCCCCATCCTTCCAGTTCACCGGCGTCGCCACCTTGTGCTTGGCGGTCAGCTGCATCGAGTCCAGCACACGGAGGATCTCGTCGAAGTTGCGGCCCGTGGTCATCGGATAGGTCAGCATCAGCTTGATCTTCTTGTCCGGGCCAATGATGAACACCGAACGCACGGTGGCATTGGTGGCAGCGGTACGGCCGTCGGACGTGCCGGGCTCTTCGGCCGGCAGCATGTTATACAGCTTCGCCACGTTCAGGTCAGTGTCGCCAATCATCGGATATTTCACCGCAGCACCCTGGGTTTCTTCGATGTCCGCAGCCCACTTGCTGTGGTTTTCGACCGGGTCGATCGACAGGCCGATGATCTTGGTATTGCGCTTGGTGAACTCAGGCTCGATCTTGGCCATATAGCCCAACTCGGTAGTGCAGACGGGAGTAAAGTCCTTCGGATGCGAGAACAGGACGGCCCACTGGTCGCCAATCCACTCGTGGAAATCGATAGGGCCCTTGGTGGTCTGGGCTTTGAAATTCGGTGCGGTATCGTTGATGCGCAGGGACATGACAGCTCCTTTAATGATTGGCTTGGCGGGATCAATATCGTGCCATGCCGTCATTATCAAAGCAATACGTTTCTAGCTCAGCAAGTCACCAATTGCCGAGATGCCGTCTCCCAGCATGTCGACGATGTCTGCCCCCGCCCCGATTCCGTCGATGACGTCCATTGGGCTGATCCCGCCGCCATCCGCTGGCTGCGGCGCCTGCCGCGCCAAACGCGCCCGGGCCGCTTCCAAGCGCGCGTGCCCGGCCTCCCGCTGCGTGATCGCCTCCGGTGCCAACCGCACTTCGGGTGGCAAGTCGGCACCGCAATACAGGCATCGCGCAGCGCTTCGGTTCAACACGCCACGTGTGCAGACCGCGCATCGGAATTTGGGTTCGATGTCTTTCATCCGGTCGCCTTGCGCATGCCAGCCAGGTCACGGATGACCGGCCTGCCATATTGCTCCAGCGCGTCAAACATTTCGTTCACCATGGGAGTGATTAACCGCAACGCCTCTTCCTCCGTCAAGCCGCGGTAGTCCACAGGAAGTCGCGGTTGGACGAGCGCCGCAAGGGGTGCTTGTCGAATTTTTCGTGCCTGAATTCGGGGAAGCGGGCTTTCATCCCCTCGTCCACCAAGGACACAAGTACTTTCCTGTAAAGTTTATTCATACCTGTTAGCTGTCATGAAATCCCACACGTGCCCGGTCGCTTCGGTTCCAGGGAATACCGCAACATGATTGCGGAACGCTTCCATTGTTATCGAGAGGACGCACCCATCCGGATTGGACTTCAGGAATTTCTTCAGTTCCGCGACTGCTCGCCTGTCCATGCCTTTTGTCGGATTGACGTAATACAGCAGGGTCGGGTTCCGCGCAAGCCAGGAAAACGGGACGGTCTCCCAATTGGAAAAGAAGCACAGCAAGTCGCCATAAGCTGGCATGACTTGCGGCAGGCCGAGCATGCGCACGATCAGACGGCCGCGATCCGCAAGGAATTCCAACAAGCGCGGCGCAGGCACAAAATCAAGGTCGTGTGCACCATTGGACTCAACGAGGAATTGTGCTACGTCATGCGAGAGCGGCCGTGCAATATCCCTCTCCAAACCATACAGCCGCATGCTGCCGGCACTTTGCATCGACGTCGCCAGGCCAGCCAGGCATGCAACTTGTGCACGCAACAAATCGTGACCTGAAAGTCCGGAGTCCACGATCGTTGCGAACATCGAACCTGTCCGCAGGTAGCCGGCATGCAGGTCGTCAAGGTATGTCGAATTTGCCATTCGTCGTTTCACACCTCAGGTGTTGAATGCAAAAACAAGGTTGATCCTCCGCACATGGACTCCGCCAGCTCACGCATAAAGGGCGCGCCACAGAGCTTGAGGGTATTGAACATATCGTCAACCAGAGGCCGAATGATTTGCTCGGCTTCCGCTTCAGTGAGTCCGCGGTAGTCATCGAACACATCGATTGGGGTAACCGGTGGTGGAAGCTGGTGGCGTTTGATTTCCCACGACCAGCGATTTCCGCACAATTCTCCCACCGGGATGAAGGCTTCATCGAGCGCAATGCTCTCACGTGTATATACCTCGGCGCGCAAGTGAGGATAACCCAATGCTGACAGGAAGCGGATAGTTGGGCCGCACCGGTTCCCAGTCCACGAAGTGCGGAGTAAACCAGGCAGCGACCGTGTGCGCATCAAAATAATGCAGCGCTTCCGTCAATGCCTGCACATGGGATTGCGTGTTATCAGTTCGCGATGGTCTGATCCGCGTGTTGAACAGCTCATCGAGCCGAGGGTCGACCGATTCGCACCATGCCTGACTGTCCTCTCTTGCAGGAACTGGCAAAAGGAAATAGCCATCAAGCTCCCGGATATGCTCTTGCAAGCGCTGCAAGAAGGAATGCATGGCCGATTCATCATCGGGAAGGTGCACGGGCCGGAAGAATGCGCGCGGCAAGTCAGCGATCCCCTGACCGAATACCAGTTGCCCATCACTGCCAAACGTTTCAGTACCCGCCAACATGGGCGGCACCATCTTTGCGGTATGCCAGCCTCGCCCAGCGCATGCTTCACACACGCTGCGACCGCATCGTCCGATAATCTGTCCTCCATCACCGCATGCAGGTTCACGGGATGACGATATTGCATGCCCCAGGCCTGCCCGAGCGGAGCGAGCATCAAGGCAATACGAAAGCCTGCTTCGTCAATGCTGGGGGAGAGCACATGCACACCTCCATCCTTCCTTAATGAATGCAGTCTGGTCACACCAAGCTGCAGATAGTCACGGAAAAGGATATCTGTGCGAACAACGCTTAACGCCATGAAGTTGCCCCGTCGATGAATTTGCCGTCCGGCACTCGGCAAAAGGCCACCATACTATTCGGCCTCGCCGTCCTTGACTTCCTCGTACAGGTCTTGTGTTTCTTCTTGCAGCTCTTCCAACGAATCCGGCTCGTCACCCCCATACGAAATACGTGCGTCGAAGTGCTTGGCCAGCGCCAAGCTGGCGATCATCACGGCCACGCAATCGCGCATGCTTCCGCCCCAGCTCATCGTAATGCAATAGTCGCGATCTCCTGCCAGGAGCGCAAGCTGTTCGGCATCGTCGATGATCTCGCGCGCGCTCTCGTACTGGAGCTCAAAGCCGGCGGGCTGTCCAAGAAGAGTACATGGCAGGTAGCCCGAATGTTCCATCGCTTCAAAGGAAGCACTTAGCTGGAAGTCAAAGCCGGTCTGGTCGATTGCTGCCTGCCAATCAGCCGGAGTAGGTACGCGGCCTTTGGAAATGAATGCGAACTGGTCGTTCATATAGTCTCGCGAAAAGTGCAGCGTTTACCAATCTTTCGGCTCGCGGGCGAACCCGATCTCAATTCCCCGCTTGATTTGCTCGCGCAGTTCGCGATCGGGATAAAACCCTCGGGCCCCAAGGTAAGCAAAATAGGCTTCAGGAGAGTTGATCGACGAGAACCATGGGATCGCGTTCTGATCAATGGCCGAGAGGATCAAATCCAGCGACGCGCAAATTTCTTCGTGTGTTTCAACCTCGAACACAATTCCCGCCTGCGGACGCTCGGGAAAATCCGCCGACAAGGTGCCTCCGATCAGGCCCAAACGGACGGGAAACTCCTGGAACTGCCCTGTCTCCTGGTCATCAATCCAAGGACTCAGGATCGTCACGTACACTCGCAAGTGCGCCCCGCCCGCGATTATTTCCGACCAGAGTACATCGTACAGCGGACCACGCTTTCTCCAGTAATAGAACTTCTTTTCAACAGCGAAGCCCCTGCGCCTCATCTTGTTGTTAAAGCCTCCCTCTGCGACCTTATCAAGTTGCGAAAATGTCGTCACGAACTTTCCTCTTCAGTCATGGAATAGCGACACCGACCGTATAAACGCGTGTCTTGAACCTGCGCTGATATTCCGCGCGCTTCGCGCCCGGCATACCCAAATTGCCGATGCCGGATTGTACTCCAGCCCCTGTCTTCAAGTCGAAGGCTACGGCTGGTCGCTTCTTATAGTAAACCAGGACATCGATACGATATGAACCCTTTTGTCCATAATATGCACTGCGCCCCCCTGACATACGCGACACTTCTGCAAATACAGAGATGTTGCGAGTGATACTTCCATTTGCCAGCCATTTATTCAGCCGCTCGATTTCACGGCTTAAGAACGCGTGTGCCAAGGTTCCTTTCTTCCGCTTTGAGACTTTCTGCCCGGACGTACTATTAATTGCGTCGTCAACTGCCCCGATACACGCTTCAAGGACAAGCTCGCCGATCAGGCCGAAATCACCCTTCTTCGGATCGCCGATCAGGAATTTCCGGACCATGTGCTGCATGATGGCGGTGGCCGAACTGGACATCGTGCCTTGTATATTGCTGACCGCACTCAGCTCCATGCTGTTCGTTTCGCCACTCGGATCAGTGTTCGCGATCGGATCCAAAGCAGCGTACACGTAGCGATGCAGCGACAATGGCAAGTCAAGGTCGCCTTCATATGGGTCGACCGATATGAAACGACCTTCCTCGGCGCTGTACCAGCGTGCACGGTTGTATTGCAGCCCGATATCGGCGTCGAAATACTCATTAGCAAAGCCGTAGCCGCTACTAGACTGCGATGCGCCAGTGCGTTCGCCAAAAGCGCCAAACTCATGGTTGGATTTAAGCGCACCATTTGAGCCAACAACTTGCCTTACGCTGCCGATGGCATCGGTAAGGAAGTATGTTTGTTGCGCACCTTGGTCGGCAATGAGCTCATTACTCCAAATATGGCGCAGCACTTCACTTCCGCCTCGGTCCTCTTCCAGTACTTGCGCATAGTCGAACGTGCTATCGACCAGGTAGTCGGTAACCGCTTCCTCCCCACCGTCAATCGGGACGATTTTTCTAACGCGGTTGCCATCCGCGTCATAGCGGAATAGCGCAACCGTCTTCGCGGCGCCGGCACTGGCACCCTGCCGGACTTCGATGAGGCGCCCACCCGAATCCCAGTTGAAAAATTGACCGTTCGTGCCGGTGATCTTGCTCAGCAGGTTACCGCGTGGGTCCCAAACATAAGAAGTTTGCACGGTACTGCCGCTTAGTGTCGAACGCTGCGAAGACAACAGACGGTCATTGACATCGTACATATAGCTAGTGACTTCGGAGCCGGCTTCGGTCGTTTCTACTTTTTTCAGCCGGTTGCCAACCGTGTCATATGCATAATCGCTAGTGCGAACCGTTGTGCCGTTTCGGGCTGTGACGCGCTCTTGGACCAACCGACCAGCGCCATCGTAGGCATATTGCAAGGTGCGCGCAGGAGAGCTCAAATCATCACCGATCAGGGTGCTGTTTTGGTCATATTCCTGGACAGCAGTCCGTTTGCCATTTGCCGACAGCGTATAGCGCACTGCAAACTGTAAGGACCCATCGGCCGCAACATGCGTTATCTGGATAATGCGTCCGGCTTGATTGTAGGCATAACGTGTAGTCAGCCCGTTCGGCCGTACAAAGGAAGCGACACGCCCTGCGGCGTCGTAGACGTATGAATGCTTGCCGCCAGATGGATCGGTGACGGCCAATACGCGACCCGCCGCGTCATTGGTGTATCTCACCGTTGCAGTTTTGGTAGTACGTTCGATCACGTTGCCGTTTGCGTCATACGCATAGGCGATATAACTACCGTCGGGATTTTCCTGCCGTACCAACTGATCCTGCTGGTCGTAATGGAAGCTTGTGGTCCCTGAACGTAAACCAGAGTTCCCGACGTTGGCAACATTGATTGTCAACGGCATGCCGGCAGCCGAATATGTGCGTGCAATCCGCGCGCCGTCGGGTCGGACGGTCAAGATTAGTCGATTGTCGGCGTCATACGCATGCTGGGTCACTCCTTGGTCAGCATCAATGACTTGACCGAGATTGCCGTGCACGTCGTACGAAAACACACGCCTTTGCCCACCTGGCGCGACATGAGCGAGAAGGCGACCTTTGGCGTCGTACTCCCAGGTGGTAGTCCGGCCTTCACTGTCGACTTGGGCGACTTTATTCCCCACGCTATCGTATTCATACGTCGTGGCGAGAGTAGTTTGCCCCACGGTCTGGCGCACTTTTTTGAGGCGCCCCAGTGCATCGTTTTCGTACTCGATACGGCTGCCATCAGCGGCGACTTCAGCCAACTTCGCCCCGTTCGCTGCCCACGACACTTCCTTCGATTCCCCGGAAGAGGTTGTAACTTTGACTGGCCTGTTAAGGGCATCGTAGGTGTAGTTAGTTACTTCACCTGCGCCATTGGTAACGGAGATACGGTTACCGGCTGCATCGTAGGCATAAAGGCTGGTCCGTCCCTCTTCATCGGTTTCTTCAACGACTTGGCCAGCAGCGTCAAACTTGCTGGTGCTCCGCCGTCCCGCGCCATCGATGTTGGCAACTATCCTACCGGCCGCATCATATTCAGCACCCTCACTCAAACCGTTTGGATAGGTGGTGCGAACCAGGCGATTCAGCGCGTCATATTCATAGCGGGTGACGCGACCCTGACGGTCAGTCATACTGACGCGGTTTCCTTCCGCATCGAAGGATTGCGCCTCCCATGTACCGTCGGGGTACGTCTTTTTCACCGGCTTTCCGCGCGCGTCGTACTCAAAGGTAGTACGCCTGCCGGCCGCATCAATCGATGCCGTCAGCAAACCGCCAGCGTTGTACTCCGCTTTCGTCACGACGGACATAGCGTCTGTGGCTTCAACTACCCGGCCCTCTGCATCGCGTTTCAGGGCATACCCCTCGATCACAGGGTCGGTCTTTCCGGCCACTTTACGCTGCCATGAACGGCTCAACTCTTTTCCGTTGGCATCAAACGTTGATGTCCGCACGTTGCCGTCGGGGCCGGTAACCTTGACAGGATTGCCTTTGGCATCGTAAGCAAAAGTTGTGGTGGCGTTGACCAAACTCATGCTTGCGATGTTGCCTTGGCTGCCGAAACCAACGCTGCTTGTCCTTCCCAGGGGTTCAAAAATGGCGTAGCCATTTTCTCCGTAGTTGAAGCTCGTCTTGTTGCCGCGCGCATCTTCCGTCGTCATCAGCAGAGTACCTGACCCGTCATACTCCCACTTGTTGGTATGCCCAAGGGGATTCACTTCGGTCAGTTGCTTACCGCCGGAACTGAACGTCCGTGTCGTGACGTTGCCTAAGGGATCGGCAGCACTCGTCTGGTTACCGTTGGCATCGTAAGTAAAGACCGATTTATTCTGCAACGCGTCAATGACTTCAGTAATATTTCCCGCCGCGTCATACTGATACGATGTCTGGTTGCCGCGCCTGTCCTTGACCACTTCGCGGTTGTTGGCGATATCGTGGTTCAATTCAATCGCCTTGCCGGTGCTATCGAACACCGCTATGACCCGGCCTTCTTCGTCATAGACGTAGCGGGACATGAGGGCCCCCATCGGGTCCGTGTATTCAGTCATGCCATGGGTGCGGTTATAACTAAAGCGCGATACGGCGCCCACGCGATCCGATACCGCAGTCAAGTCTCCACTGGCATCATAGGTATAGCGGATGGCTTTACCGGCAGGATCGGTAATCGACGCGATTCTCCCCTTGGCGTCGCGTAAAAACGCTACAGACTGCCCACTACTGTGCAAGATTCCGTTCTGGCCATAGGTCAGGACATTACCAACTGGATCCTTGATCTGGACAATACCAACACCCTCGCGGATGTAGTAGACATAGTTATCTTCCGTGGTGAGCTTGAACTCTTTCGGATTCCAGGTCTCCAGATTATCCATGTCGTACAGCTGTCCGCCTTGCGCTATGACGGTTGGCACATTGATGATTTCCAACCGGCTGTTAGTGCCAGGTAAGGGATGTAGCTCAATATTGACTGGTGGCACCTGGACAAAAGCGCATTCATCCCGATTCTTTGCGACAAACCTCTCCACACGCCCATCTGGAAGCGTCAGGTTAATCTTTCGCTTTCCTGATGGCACGATGCAAAGCGTGAGTACCTGCGAGTGTGCAACGACATTCCATTGCAGTCCCAAAACCATGTTCTTCTGCAATTTGACACTTTGGTAGTCAACACTCCATCCATAGCCAAAGTCCAGTGCCTCATTCTTGCGTCGTGAATCGTAAGTGCGCGTCACGCGGATCGGGATGCCTGATGCTTCAACATTCAAGTCCTCGAAGGTCAATGCAAACTGACCAATCTTCAGGTCACGGTAAACATCTAACGTCACCATTTGCGTCTGCTGCCGGCCATTGGCGTCGACTACGTTCAGTACCATCTCGTAAATGCCATTCGACAGCTGAGTAGGATCCAGCTTACCCAGCACGCCATTGGCCACAGCGCTGGTGCCGCGCGCAATTTCGCTCCATGCATTGCCGCCAGCGGGGCGCAGCAGCAGTT
>CBHCMF010000175.1:0-9071 GCA_965974465.1 uncultured Noviherbaspirillum sp. | reverse complement strand
GTCAATGCCAATGATCTTGCCCATAATGATGTTCCTTTAAAAAGCGAGTGTTCTTGATGTGTTGAATATATGGAACAAAGTGCCGCTTTCAAGCACCTTTGCAGCCGTTTTGCGATTTTTTATTGCGCTACCGTGACTAAAGCAGGCCTCAACAGGCGATCGGCAATCATATACCCTTTCTGCAGCACGCTAACGATGGTGTTGGCTTCCTGCTCAGCCGGCACCATTGAAATCGCCTGATGTTTCATGGGATCGAGCTTTTCGCCCGGCTGCGGATTGATTTCCTGCAGACGATTGCGATCGAAGGCTGCAGACAATTGCTTGAGGGTCATCTCGACCCCCTCCTTGAGCGAATCCACCGAAGGCGTATCGAGCTTCAACGCCATTTCCAGGCTGTCCTTTACCGGCACAAGCGCTTCCGCAAAGTTCTCGATGGCGAATTTGTGGGCCTTCGCCACATCTTCCTGGGCCCGACGGCGAATGTTCTCACCGTCTGCTTTGGCTCTCAGGAAGGCATCCTGCATTTCCGCAGCCTTAGCTTCGGCAGAAGCAAGTTTTGCTTCCAAGGAAGGCGCAGCTTGTACCTCTTCGGTGTTTTCAACATCTGCCGCTGCTTGGGGCGGTGAAACCTGATCTACTTGATCCTGCATCTTTTCTTGGTCTTCCATTACAAAAAGTCTCCAACAATCAATGACTTGCCGTTAATTGAAATAGTAAATGAGGGTAAGCCGCTCTTTTTCAAGAGGAATCCTTTCATTTCTACTTAGTAGCAAGGTCATCGTCTAAATGCGTAAAGCCTTGTTACACACTTTACGGCTTCGAGGGCTTCAATTTCGTGCTCGGCATACTAGGATGCTCTTATTAAGGCTGCAACCATTTTTTACCTGGGTGCAAGGAGAATGCATGATGAAACTGCCTTTAATTTCAGCGTCCGTAGTCGCATACACAGTGCTTGTGACGATATGGATTTGCCAAACCAACCTTCTTACTTTGTAGAGTGATATTCAGGGTGCGGTTTGTTACGTTTTAACAATAACAATAACCGTACGCACGCGGGTCCCGATAATTGCGCACCGATACAAATCAATAGCCCCCTATGAGGTGGGGCATTGCTTCTATTCTGCCCTATCCAATGAGCTTCAATACAGAGTAGGAAGCCGACCGCATGGTCAGCAGAATGGATAACACCGTTCAGCCTCTACAAAAGGTTAATGCTTATCTTGCACCATTACTCTGCCTTCTTTCCCCATCTTCTTCATATCTCCCCATATCTTTAAGAAGAGCGAATCTTTCTTCTATTCAACTTCATTACCATTTCCGAAAACCAAGGTACCTCAATCGGAAGCGCCAGAAACAACGTAAGTGACCCATTTCTCGAACACGGTAGTAAGGGCGCAGATAGTTGATGAGAGGAAGCAGCAAACAGCTTTGCCATTTATGCAACATGCGTTAAGATGCATTGCCTTGAGTAATGTCATCCATTTTTACCATGCTGGATTCCAAACACGTTCTTCCTCTCCTCGCCCTGTTCGTCCTTGCTGCTTGCAAACCCGGGAGCAGTATTGAAACCGGCAACGCTGGCGGTTTAGTTACCGGTGCCGCCGGCCAGAAAGGATCCACCGGTGAAACGCGCAAAATTGAAAAATGTGAGGCGCCGATCGCCACCGTCGGCGTGATCGAAAACCCCAACGGCTATACCTACACTAGTAGCTATAGCAACTTGCCGGAATCACCAGTTCCATTAGTACGGATGATGCTGCAGCAAAGCGGCTGCTTCCGCGTCGTTGACCGCAATCTGGGGCTCAAAGGAACCAGACAAGAGCTGGAATTGCAGGAATCTGGCCTGACGCGAAAAAACACCACAGTCAACCCGCGTGGCAATGTACTTGAAGCGCAATACGTGCTGACACCAACCTTAGCATTCTCCGAACAGAAAGCAGGCGGCGGAATGGAAGGCATTCTGTCACGTATTCCGGTCATCAACCAGTTCGCTGGCGCTGCCGAAAACGTGAAATTCAAGGAAGCTCAAGTAGTACTCACATTAACCGATACGCAAACCACCGAACAACTGGTTTCTGCCGAAGGTTCGGCCAAGGCGACCGATCTTGGGGCCGCAGGACTGATATTCGGCTCGCTCGGCGGTGCCGGTGCGGCTGGCTGGAGCAATACCAACGAAGGCAAAGTCATCTCCGCCGCCTTCCTTGACTCAGTCAACAAGCTGATTCCACATGTACGCGAGCTCGCCGCGAAAGAGATGCCAGCGCCGGTGGCAACTCGGCACTGAACCTCATCGCCAAAGCGTATTTTCCCATCCGCCGTCGATTGCGGCGGTTTGAGGGTCATTACACGACACGAGAGCCAAGTTCCGTCCGAGGAGCGCACTTGTACAAGCGGTACGCCAAGCACTGCAGGCCCGAGATGCCCCCCTTCCACGCACAGTCAAATCGCTCTAATGCTTGTCATGTCAAATTTGATACCGGCAACATAGATCACATGCCGAGCGGAGGGGTTGATAAACACGCATCCGCTATGTTCCGGCAACAAATGTGCGCACGCCAGAACCGATGAATTGCACGCCGATACAGATCAACAGAAAACCCATCAAGCGGGTCATTGCTTCCATACCGGCCTGTCCGATGATTTTCGATACATATTGGGCTGATCGCAAAGTCAACCAGATCAGGAAACAGGTCAGCAAAATGGATGAGACCGTTCCACTATAGGCCAGGATCTTCTGCACGCCGTTATTCAGTTCGGCTATTTCAGTCGAAATTCCGATAACAACGGCAATCGCTCCTGGCCCGCTGATACTCGGCAGAGCCATTGGGAAGAAGGCTATTTCACGCTTGCTGGGGTGCGGCGCTGGATTTACATCCTGCGTCTGAAACAGCATGCGATAGCCGAGGACCGCGACAGTTAGTCCGCCGGCAATGCGCAAGGCGCCATAGGAAATGCCAAACCCTTGGAGAATGAATACGCCCGCAAACAGACTAACTACCAGAATGCTGAACGCATAGATGCAGGCTTTACGAGCTTGAAGGCGACTGATATTCGAGTCCATCCCCGAAGTCAATGTCAGGAAGAGCGGAATCTTAGATAACGGATTGGTAATAGTAAGCATGCTTACCAAGCCGCCGAGGAAGAACGAGACAAACGTCTTGTGGATAATGCTGTCAATTAAGCCCATGGTTTATTCAGTGGAATCTATTATTAAACAGGCATATCAATGGTAGATGAAATTGGTGTGCGTAGCGCTGTCTTATTTTGCCGCACCCATCACGACAGCGCGATTATGTGTCGCTTCCGCTTCTTTTCGCCGCTCTTCACGCATTTGTGGTGTCAGCTTGGTCAACCAGCCACCCATGTGCTGCTCAGCGACCTCAGCTAAGGCTTCAATCCAAGCGTGCGTTTCGTTCAGGCATGGGATGTAGTGAAAGTCCTTGCCGCCTGCCGTCAGAAAGTCCTGCTTGGCTTCCATGGCGATTTCTTCGAGCGTTTCCAGACAATCGGTGGTAAATCCCGGGCACACCACATCGACGCGCCTAACGCCCTCTTTTGCAAGTCTAACAAGGCTTGGCGCCGTATACGGCTGCAACCATTCGGCTTTTCCGAAGCGAGACTGAAACGTGACGAGGTATTGATCCGGTGGCAGCTGCAATGCCGTAGCCAATAACCGTGCCGTCTTTTGACATTCGCAGTGGTACGGATCGCCAAGCAGCAAGGTACGCTTGGGCACACCGTGAAAACTCATCACCAACTTTTCTGGACGGCCGTGCACGCCCCAATAAGCAAGAATGGATTTCTTGAGCGCCTGTATGTAGCCTTCGTGGTCATGATAGTGCTTGATCAGACGCAGCTCCGGCACATTGCGCACCTGCGCATAATGGCTGAACACTGCATCGAAGATGGATGCGGTGGTGGTTGCCGAATATTGCGGATAAGCGGGCAGAATCAAGACGCGGTCGCAACGCTCCTCTTTTAATTTAGCCAGCACCTGTGGCAAGGAAGGCGTGCCGTAGCGCATAGCGTAAGCGACCATCACATCATGCCCACATTCACCCAGATAACCACGCAATAATGCTGCCTGCTTTTGCGTATGGGTCATGAGCGGCGAGCCCTCCCGCGTCCAAATCGTCGCATATTTTGCCGCCGACTTCGATGAGCGAAACGGCAAAATAAGGCCATTCAGGATTGGCCACCACACTACCTTTGGAATCTCCACCATACGCGGATCGGATAGAAACTGCTTGAGGTAGCGGCGAACAGCGGACGGTGTAGGCGCGTCCGGGGTGCCAAGATTGACCAGCACGACAGCGGTCTTCGACAGCGTGCCATGGGTATACGGCGGTTCTTGCTTGGGACGCATTTTGTACCCTTGCCTTTCGTATGCGATAGCCGTGATGCCGGACCTCAGTACGTCAAGACGCAAGCAGCTCACGCGCATGCTTGCGCGTGGTCGCTGTGATTTCGAGCCCGCCCAGCATGCGAGCGATCTCTTCAATACGAGATTTGGCATCGAGCGCATCGATATTCGACATCGTCTTACCTTCAGTACTGCGCTTGCTGACCTGGAAGTGTTGATTGGCCTGGCTGGCGACTTGGGGCAGGTGCGTTACGCACAACACCTGACGATCCTGACCAAGTCGCTTCAGCAAACGCCCGACCACCTCAGCAACAGCGCCACCAATGCCGCTATCAACTTCGTCGAAAATTAATGTTGGTGTCGCTGTTGCGCTGGAAGTGATGACCGAGATGGCCAACGAGATACGCGCCAATTCACCGCCAGAGGCCACTTTTGCCAGGGCCCGCAAGGACGTACCCGCATGAGCAGCGACCATGAATTCCACCTGCTCGATGCCGTATGCAGCGGGTTCGCAGGGATTCAACGCGATTTCGAAACGGCCACCGGCCATGCTCAAATCCTGCATTGCCGCAGTGACTGCTTCGCTTAATGCCTTGGCAGCCTTAGCACGCAACTTCGACAAATGCTGTGCGGCGCTCATGTAAGCCGCCTTGAGCTTTTCTTCCTGAACGCGCAAAGCCTCCAGATCGCTGGCATCCGCAAGTTGCTGCAACTGGGCAGACAGGGTCGCATACTCCTGCGGCAGATCTTCAGGGGCGACATGGAACTTGCGTGCGGTCGAATGGATAGCGTCAAGGCGTGCTTCGACGGCATGCAGGCGCTCAGGATCGAGCTCGACGCGGCCGAGGTAAGCATTAAGTGAGTAGACCGCTTCCTGCAACTGGATACGCGCCGGTTCCAGCGCATCCACTACCGGCTTCAACGCGGCATCGATATCGGCGAGCTTGCCCAGCTTCAGCGTCAACGCAGACAGCTGAGATAACATTGGGTTGGTATCCGATTCGGAAATCGCGTTCAACGCTTCCTGGGCGCCTTCAATAAGGCTGGCCGCATGGGCAAGACGACTGTGCTCATTGCTGATTTCAGCCCATTCACCCGGCTTGACAGCGAGCTTTTCCAGTTCGCCAACCTGCCACTCCAGCCGTTCGCGCTCCAGCAAAACGTTTCGGGCATTGGCTTCAAATTCCTCGCGTTGCTTGGCAAGTGCGCGCCATGTCTTGAATGCAGCAGCGACCGACTTTGCTTCGCCCAACAAACCTGCTTGGCTATCCAGTAACACACGTTGCGCATCGGTTTTCAATAACGACTGATGCGCATGCTGACCATGAATATCGACCAGCATTTCGCCGAGCTCACGCAATTGCGCAGCGGTTGCAACAATGCCATTGACGAAGGCCTTTGAGCGACCTGCATTGTCGATGACGCGACGCAACAGCACACCGCCATCGTCATTACTGAATTCATGCTCGGTCAACCAGGCATCCACCTCGCCGTTGGTCGAAAATTCAGCCGTGATATCGGTTTTCGTAGCACCCTCACGCACCACGCTGGCATCGCCCCGACCGCCGAGCGCAAGAGCAAGTGCGTCGATCAGAATGGACTTCCCTGCACCGGTCTCTCCGGTGAATACGGTAAAGCCTGGTGAAAACTCGAGTTCAATTGAATCAACGATCACGAAATCGCGAATGGATAGTGTGCGAAGCATGGTGAAATGGTGGGTTAAGGCGATTCTTGGCAACCAACAGGCAGTCACTTATCGTTATTTTAACTGCCCCGCCACGGAGGGATATTCATTCCAGTGCAGCTTCTCTCGCAGCGTATCGTAATAACTCCATCCCTTTGGATGCAAGAAAGTAATGGTGTGCGCCGAACGCCGGATGAAAATGCGATCGTGATGTTGCAAGCTGGCTAGGGACTGCATATCAAAATTCACACTAATATCGCGTCCACCCATAATTTCGATCACGATAGTGCAGGAATCGGGAATGACAATCGGCCGATTCGATAATGCATGTGGGGCAATTGGCACCAGCACGATACCGCCCAGACTTGGATGCAGCAACGGCCCCCCTGCAGACAATGCATAGGCAGTGGAACCCGTAGGCGTAGAGACAATCAGACCATCTGACCGCTGGTTATACATGAAGTGCCCGTCGACCTCGACCTTCAGTTCCGCCATGCCGCTCGTTGCACCACGGGACACTACCACGTCATTGAATGCAAGCGCGTGAAAAATTGATTCGCCATTGCGCAGCACGGCGCCTTCCAGCAAAGTACGACGCTCGGATTCCAGCTTTCCGTCGAGCATATCGGCTAATACCTGGATCATGCCTTCCTGCGGAATATCGGTCATGAAACCTAGGCGCCCTTGGTTGATGCCGATCAGTGGCACGTTGTAAGGTGCGAGCTTACGGGCAATCCCCAGCATCGTGCCGTCACCGCCGACCACGATGGCCACGTCGGCATGCTTGCCGATTTCGTCCGGTATCATCGCAACAACGCCGGGCAGGGATAGATTCTGTGCGGTTTCGGCCTCCAGCACGACGGTGTGTCCGGTTTTGGAAAGGAACTCGGCGATATCGGACAATGACTGTTCGATACCGGCCGCCATGTACTTACCGATAATGGCAACGGTCTTGAATATGGAAGATTTGGAAGGCAACATGCTGCAGATTAGACCATAATTTGGCGCCCGTTACACTGCGTCGACTTGAAACCACTTTTTTAGTGCTTATATGTCTGTTATTAAAGCAGTGCTGTTCGATCTTGACGATACGCTATGGCCAATTGTGCCGGTGATCAAGCGTGCCGAAATTTTGCTGTACGACTGGTTGCGAGTGCACGCGCCTGCGGTGGCGCAACGAGTGACGATTGAGAGCATGCGCGAACGCCGGCAAGCGCTGATGGCAACGGACCCTGTCTATCAACTGGATCTGCACGCATTGCGTCATGCTGTATTGACTGAGGCGTTTTCCAGTAGCGGCCTGGATATCGCCATGGTGGATCATGCAATGGAAGTATTTTCACGTGCACGCAATGACGTTACGCCCTTCGCTGATGTGTTGCCGACGCTGGTGCGGCTCCAAGGTCGCGTTGCACTAGGTTCGATTTCGAACGGCGTTGCGGATCTGCATGCAATCGGCATTGCGCATTTCTTTCAAGCGTCGGTTGCCGCCCATCGTTTCGGTTATGCCAAGCCGAATGCTGCCATTTTTCACGCGGCATGCGACGCCCTAAGGGTTGCGCCGTGCGAAGCAGCCTATATTGGAGACGACCCGCTACTTGATGTAGAGGGAGCACAACGAGCCGGTTTGCACGGCATATGGATGAACCGGCTGGAACTGGATTCTGAACGCACTCTTCCCATGCACGTTCGTCCTGATGCCATATTCACCACCCTACATGAATTAGAGCAGTGGCTAGCCGAACGAACGGCAAAGATTTAGCAACAATACTGAACCATTCCCTTAAGGAAATATATACTGGCTCTCGCTCTTCTGGCTCGCTAGAATATCAACATGCAACTCGATACCCGCGCACAAACGCTGCTTAAAGCCCTGGTCGAACGGTACATCGCCGACGGACAGCCGGTCGGTTCGCGTGCATTGTCTAAAATTTCAGGCCTTGAACTCTCGCCCGCCACTGTACGCAACATCATGGCGGATCTGGAGGAGATGGGGTTCGTCAGCAGTCCACATACCTCGGCAGGACGTATTCCGACGCCACGCGGTTACCGGATATTCGTCGACACACTGCTGACGGTGCAGACGATTGATGAAACCACCGTCGAATCGAAAATGCAGCCGCGTCTGCAGACGAATTCTCCGCACAAGATCATTTCCAATGCAGCACAAGTGTTGTCATCGCTTTCGCAATTTGCTGGCGTCGTAATGACGCCAAGACATGAATCGATTTTTCAGCAGATCGAGTTTCTACGGCTGTCGGAAAAACGCATTCTACTGGTGATTGTTGCACCCAACGGCGAGGTGCAAAACCGCCTGCTGCTGACCGACGTCGACTATACGCCTTCTCAATTGGCGCAAGCTGCCAACTATATTAACCAACATTATGCTGGCCTGAGCTTTGATCAGGTGCGGACGCGGTTACAGAGCGAATTGCGCCAGTTACGTGACGATATGACGCGCCTGATGCAGGCGGCGGTTGAAGCCGGAAGCGATGCGATGGCGGATAACGAAGACGAGGTTGTGATTTCCGGGGAACGGAATTTGCTCAGCGTGAGCGACCTCGCATCGAACATGACATCATTGCGCAAACTATTTGATCTGTTTGAGCAAAAAACCGGCCTGATGCAATTACTCGACGTGTCGAGCAAGGCAACAGGTGTGCAAATCTTCATCGGTGGAGAATCGCAGCTATTACCGGTCGACGAAATGAGCGTGGTGACAGCGCCCTATGAAGTGAATGGCAAGATCGTCGGCACGCTGGGTGTGATTGGACCTACCCGCATGGCCTATGAGCGCGTTATCCCGATTGTCGACATCACGGCTAAGCTGTTATCGAGCGCATTAAGTCACCCCTAGAGCGATTTACCTATGTGTGAAGGGAGGACATTTTGGGCCAACGCTGCTCACCGCCCTTGCAGGGCGCACCCAGGCTTGCAAGCGTGGGCGGGGGGCATGCCGCCCCACATCCCCACATCACCCACAGGTATGGTCAAAACGCACCCCATGTTGTAAGATAATCAGTT
>CBHCMF010000174.1:0-9144 GCA_965974465.1 uncultured Noviherbaspirillum sp. | reverse complement strand
GCTTGCCGCTGACGCTGTTCACCTTCGCGCTGGCCGGCGTAACCTTAATGGGACTGCCTCCTTCGGCGGGTTTCCTTGCCAAGTGGCTGTTGATCGACGGCGCAATCGCCAGCGGTCAATGGGTCTGGGTTGTCGTCATGATTGCCGGCAGTCTGTTAACTGCATCCTATGTGTTCAAGGTGCTGCGTCATGCATTTCTGCGCGCGGAACAGAGCATAGACTTTCAGCCACTGCCGCGCATGCTGGAGTGGCCCGCCTTCGTGCTTGCGCTGGCCAGCCTGGCGTTGGGGTTGCGCGCAGAGGACGTGCTGAACCTGCTGGGGGTGCCATGAGTTGGAACGAGGCATTGCCACTTCTGATCCTGGCCAGTTCTTTCCTGCCAGGACTGGTCATCTTTGGCTTGCCCGAAGAGCGCCGCTTTCTGCGCAGCACGCTTAATCTTGCCGGCGCCGGTGTCAAGTTGTTCTTCATTGGCTTTATGCTGGCGGGCGTCACGCGCGGCGAACAATATATGTTTCGTTACACAGTGCTGCCTCGGCTTGAATTTGTCTTGCATGCCGATGCATTGGCCATGCTGTTCGTCACCTTGTCGGCGGCGCTGTGGTTCCTGACTACCGTGTACGCGATCGGCTACCTGGAAGGTTCGCCTTACCGCAGCCGTTTCTTTGGTTTCTTTAGCCTGTGCGTCACTGCGACCGTTGGCGTAGCGATGGCGGCCAACCTGTTCACCTTCTTCTTTTTCTATGAACTACTAACCCTCTCTACTTATCCGCTAGTGGTGCATCGGGGCACGTTGTCCACGTTAAGGGCCGGGAATGTGTACCTGATGTACACGCTGACCGGCGGTGCGGTATTGCTGACCGGTGTGGTTTGGCTGTATGGCTTGCTGGGCCGTGTGGATTTCGTTCCTGGCGGTTCGGTATCGGTTTTGGGGCTCGCTTATGCGGAACAGTTGCGGTTCATTTTTTTCCTGCTGATCGCCGGTGTCGGCGTCAAGGCGGCATTGGTGCCGCTGCACGGCTGGTTGCCGCAAGCTATGGTGGCGCCGGCACCGGTATCGGCGCTGCTGCACGCGGTGGCGGTAGTCAAGGCAGGCGCATTCGGCGTGGTGCGCGTGGTGTATGAAGTGTTCGGCGTGGAGTTCACGCAAGCGTTGAATCTGCTGGAACCGCTGGCGGTCGCCGCATGCATCACCATCCTCTGGGGCTCATTGCGCGCGCTCTGGCAGGACGATCTCAAGCGGCGGTTAGCGTACTCCACCGTTAGTCAGGTGTCCTACATTGTTCTTGGCGTGGCGCTATACGGACCGATCGGCACGGTGGGTGGGCTAGCGCATCTCGTGCACCAGGGGATTATGAAGATCACGCTGTTCTTTTGCGCTGGCAACTACGCGGAAACGCTAGGCGTGCATCGTGTGAGCGAAATGAACGGCGTCGGCTGGCGCATGCCCATGAACACTCTGGCGTTCAGCATCGGCGCACTTGGCATGATCGGCGTTCCATTCACCGCCGGTTATGTCAGCAAGCATTATCTTTCGGAAGGCGCTTCTGCCATAGGCGCAGTATGGGCAGACTGGGTGCTGATAACGTCGAGCGTGCTGAATGCAGCCTATTTTCTGCCCATTCTTTATCGCGCATGGTTAAAACGTCCTGCAGGTTCATGGCCGGATGAACATCTACCGCGCCGCAAATGGCATGAGACCGCGTTGCTGCTGCTGTTTCCACCGGTGGTCAGCGGCATCGCCGTGCTTGCCGCTGGCGTGTTTGCCGATCATCCTTGGAGCCCGCTGTCGTGGGCCAAACTAATCGCTGCCCGCCAATACTTAAGTTTGAATCAGTAAGCTTCCATAACAACACAACGAGGAGTACTGAAGTTGAGGGGACTTGAGTCAGATCAAATGAATATTGGAGGGGCGTCGGTAGCCTGCGCGGACGGCATGCAGGCCCGAGCAGATTTGCACAGCCACGATGAACGCAATCGATTAATATGTTTTGAAGGAAAACAGCATGCAAAAAATACTTCTCCCTTTCGATGGTTCGGAGAATGCATTGCGCGCAGTGAGATATGCCGTGTCGCTGGCCAAACAACTCGCCGTGCAGATCAAATTGCTGCATATGCAAGACCCAGTTCCGATCAAAGTACATGCTGGTTCATCGGATAAAAAAATTCGGCACAGGCAAACGGATAAGAGCGAACGTATTCTGCAACCGGCACGGCAACTCCTCAATGCCGAGGAGCTCCCATATCAGGTGCGTTGCCGCCCAGGTTCGCCTGTCAATGAAATTGCCCTGCACGCGCATGAGTTGTAATCTGGGGCATCGTGCCGCCTACTTCGACATTTTCATGGTCGCCATCATCGGCTCAGTCTTGGCATTGGTGGCAGTAGTAACGCTGGGTACTTGGATGGGGGCGTTCTGATGCTGCCACCAAAAAGCATTGACATTGCGCTGCAGGGTGGCGGTGCGCACGGTGCATTCACATGGGGTGTTCTGGATAGACTGTTGGATGAAGACCGCCTGCGTATCGATGGCATCAGCGGCACCAGCGCCGGTGCCATGAATGCCGTCGTGCTGGCAGATGGTTTCTCGCGCGGCGGTGGACCTGCTGGCGCCCAACGTGCGCTGCGCACATTCTGGAAAGCCGTGAGCACAGCATCCCGATTTAGCCCGATGCAACGCACACTGTTGGATCGCCTGATGGGAAGCTGGTCGTTGGACCAGTCGCCGGGTTACTTGCTGACGCAGCTCGCAGGCAGCCTGGTTTCACCTTACGATTTCAATCCGTTCAACATCAACCCGCTGCGCGACCTTGTGCAGCAGCTCGTTGACTTCGATCGGGTGCGCGCCTGCGGTGAAATTAGCCTCTTCATCTCCGCGACCAACGTCCGCACAGGCAGAGCGCGTATCTTCCGGCGGCATGAGCTTGACGCGGACAGAGTGATGGCTTCCGCCTGCCTGCCGCAGCTCTTCCAAGCAGTGGAAATCGATGGCGAAGCTTACTGGGATGGCGGCTACATGGGTAATCCGGCGCTGTTTCCGCTGATTGATGAAACGGACGCACACGATCTAATTATCATCCAGATCAATCCGATCGTGCGCAACGAGCTGCCGCGCCGTGCTACCGAGATTATGAACCGTCTGAATGAGATCACTTTCAACGTCAGCCTGATTAAGGAAATCAGTTCCATTCTGTTGCTGAAGAAATTGATCGATGAAGAACATGTGGACAGAGTGCGCTATACCGACATGCGGCTGCACCGCATCAACGCCGACACTGAGTTGTTGAAGCTGAGCGTATCGAGTAAGTTCAATGCCGAGTGGGCATTTCTTGAGTACCTGCACGGCATCGGCTATGCTGCGGCGGGCCGCTGGATTGCGGGTAATATAGACCACGTAGGCCACGAATCGACTCTCGACATATCCGCGATGTACTTTGCTGAAATGGATGAGGAGACCCGGCTGAATTTTCCCTCTTCGCCGGGTTGAGCTGTTGAGCGCCGGCCTGCGCACGAAATCGAGCCAACGCCAATATCAGTTGTTCCTCAGGATTTACCGTATCGGTTGTCAATAGCATCGACAACGCTGAACAAATAATCTCGGCTATTTGTTCGGCCCAGCAATACTGCCGAGCACGCATCACCCGTCATTCAAACGGCGATCAAGCTTTTGCAACAACCCTTTTCGGTTCTTGTGCGCCATCTCATACGCACGGATTTTCTTGATATCGGCGGTGGACAGGGAATCCAACTGGCGGACGATCTGCGGAATAGTCAGCATTTGATAGTCCTTCAACGGCAAATTGCGATCCGGCGATCGGCCTTCCGCATCCTTCTGCCGCTCCGCCTTTGTCTCTCCATACTGCGAACGTTGCTTGTTCACGATACGGGCGGCGACCTCTTCCTCACGACCCGGATAACGGCGTTCCTGCTTAAAGCGATGTTCGAGTTTTTTGAACTCACGCTCGCGCTTGGGACTGGCTCCAGCTGGCATGGCATTTCTCCTTTAGCGAACGAATCAAGCATCTTTCCTCGGAATAAACGCAAGTTAAATGCCCGATGACAGATCAAAGAATCGGCATTCGCTAAACGCACCGCTCGGTATCGGTATTGCCAAGTCTGCCTTCGCGGTTGATGTTAGGTCGGCATTTTCGCTCCCCCCAGTCGTGGCGGGCGTAACCAATTCCTCGCTCGACACCTTAATGAAGCCCCCTGTCCTTTACGCCCAATTTCGTCTGCTAGCGCACGACAGAATAGAGAAATGACATTACACCAAATACAAATTACACATTTTTGTAACGTTTTTTGCAATCTTCTCCCCATGTCGTCAATCCTCCTTTGCAAAGCCGAGCTTCTTTTTCGCTCCCCCTCTGTTTCGGTTAAAAAGCATGTCGCCGATTTTGGCACGGCGCTTGCACCTAAGAGCTTGGCCTAGGCTGCATCGTTTTACTGGAGGGCATTGCCGTAAAAGCATTTTCTTTGCACGTCCTGACGATAAGGAGCAAACATGGGTCCAGGATTCCGTATTAGCCGTCTTGCCGGCATCGATGTCCATCTTGACTGGAGCCTGCTGATTGTTTTCTTTCTGATCGTCTTTTCGCTTGGCACTGCGCTCTTTCCGCTCTGGCACCCGGACTGGAGTCCTGCACATTCATGGACGACGGCTCTGGTGGCCGCGCTGCTGTTTTTCGTGTCAGTACTGCTCCACGAACTGTCCCACGCACTGGTGGGACGGCGACATGGCATTGGGGTCAAATGCATCACCTTGTTCGTGTTCGGCGGAATGGCTCAGATGGAAAACGAACCGCGCTACTGGCGCGCAGAGTTATGGATGGCAATCGTTGGGCCGATCACCAGCCTAGTGATCGGCGGTGCATGCGCAATACTGGCCGCTTACATTGCAAGTCCGGCAAATTTCGATCCCGACGATCTCGGACGAACTTTGGCAAATCTCGGCACGATGTCGACGCTTTTGTTATGGCTGGGGCAAGTCAATATCTTGCTAGCTCTCTTCAATCTGGTTCCCGGCTTTCCTCTGGACGGCGGACGAGTCTTGCGCGCCGCGCTGTGGGGCATCACCGGCAATTTGCAGCAGGCGACCCGCTGGGCCGCTGGCGTCGGACAATTGTTTGCCTGGATTCTCATTATCAGCGGTCTGGCAATGATGCTGGGGATTCGCATACCGGTATTCGGAAGCGGCTTTATCAACGGCCTGTGGATCAGTTTCATTGGATGGTTTCTCAACAATGCAGCCCTGCTCAGCTATCGTCAACTGCTCATCAAGGAATCGCTTGAGAACGTTCCGGTCACGAGGCTGATGCAAACCGGCTTCATGACCGTGCCGCCCGATCTGCCCGTGGATAGATTGGTCGAAGACTATTTTCTACATAGCGACCAGCGCGGTTTTCCGGTTGTCGCAGGCGATCGCCTGATCGGCATGGTGTGCCTGGAGGATGTCCGCAAACTGGAACGTAACCTCTGGCCGTCAAAGATTGTGCGCGACATCATGACGCCGTCTAGATCGCTGATTCAAGTCATTCCTCAGGACGATGTGCACAGGGCACTGTCACTGCTTGGCGATGGCAAGGTTAACCAGATACCAGTGGTTGAAAACGGCCAAGTGCGCGGGCTGATCCGTCGGGAAGATATCCTCAAATGGCTGTCACTGTACGAGAACGCCGATGCCATGACGGCAGTTGCAGTAGGACGAAGCCGATAAAATGGGTCCAGGCCAGGAAAATCACAGCGGCGAGGCTTGCGCATTTCTGCTTCCGATTTTCTTGTTCGCAAACAAGACCAATTGGAGATTGCGTCATGAAACACCTCGCCATTCTCGCCTTGCTGATTACACCACCCGTCCTCTCTCACCATGGGTGGAGTGAATATGACGATAACCGGCCTCTACAACTGGTCGGCACAATTGAGAATTCGGGCTATGTCCATCCACACGGCTTTGTGCGGTTGAAAACCGATGAACGAGTCTGGACGATTGTTCTCGCGCCGCCCACACGCATGCAAAATCGTGGTCTGAACAAGGAAATGCTCGCTCCGGGAAATCGGGTATCCGTTTATGGCTATCCTAATCGGAACAAAGCTGAAGAGCTCCGCGCGGAGCGCATCATCATCGGCGACAAGACAACCGAGTTACGCTAATGCTTGAGTCCGCCGGGTTTCTTGGCTGGCTTGAAGCGACGCCGTTGGCGCTGGCGATGCGAAACAATCTGTGGCTATACCCGATAGTGGAAATCTTCCACATTCTAGGGTTTGTGATGCTGGTTGGCGCGGTCGCACTATTTGACTTGCGGGTGCTCGGCTTTGCCAACTACCTGCCGGTACAAGCGCTCGGCCGGCATCTGCTCCGTTGGTCAGCGGCAGGCCTGCTGCTCATCGTACCGGCCGGACTGATGATGTTTTCCGCGCCCCCCCAGGACTTCGCGCATAACCGTGTTTTCAGATCAAGCTCACTTTGATTGCCGCAGCAGGAATGAATGCCGCCCTGTTTCATCTCGGGGTATACCGGTCCGTTGCAAAATGGAACAAGGATATTCCCGCGCCAGCTGCCGCAAAGGGACACGCCATGGCATCACTTACTCTCTGGATTGCTGTTATTTGCTGTGGGCGTCTGCTGGCCTACACCTGAACAAAAAACGTAAGCAGACCGTCCCTCAAATACATCAGTTGATTCTTGATTCGCTCGATTTCGTGCCAGCAAAAGAGACGTCGACGATTTTGCGGAATCGGTTAGCCGTTTGGCTATCGAATGCAGCTAAATCGAATATCAGTCCGGTCAGCAGTGTCAGAACCGGTAAAGAGCGCTGTTATTACAGAGCGTAGCCTTTGTTGATTCGTTGATCCGGCACGAGCCTGTACGATGAGAAGAACTGCTCCGTCAAGTGTAGTAACTTCTGTTTAAGGGAGAAATTCTGCCTGTAAAAGGACGGAGCAGGCTCCCACCATTCGCTAATATGAGGTCGACGGAGTCAGTCGTGCAGCATTTTCATGTCTCCAGATGTCAGAAGCCGAAATATCGTTCTGGCCCAGCGTTGCATCATGGTGTATTGGTTAATGAGACGTTCTGGCTAATTACTTTGAGCCGTTGCCAACTCTCTAGGTAGCGTACTTTACATGCCTGCCATGGTGGCACGGTACAAAGCAGAATGAAACGACGCTTTCACACCCCCGAACGCTTCCAGAAAACCACCCAAACTCGTCAATTCGCTGTAATCCTTTCGGGCATGTGACTTGCCTCCATTTTGTATAAGGAGGCGCACATGGCTCAATTGCCGACGCGATATCAACGCATCAAGGGAGACGGGCTGTACCTGCATACGCTTGTTGCCGGAGAAGGCCCGCCGGTTGTTTTGTTGCACGGCTTTCCGGAAAACGGCCGTTCCTGGCAACACCAGGTCCCAGCACTCGCGTCGGCCGGATTCTCCGCTTGGGTTCCGAATCTGCGTGGTTATCCGCCTTCAGACATTTCTCTCCGGCGCGGCGACTACCATCTGCGTCACCTGATCAACGACGTTGCGGCCATCGTCTCTGCGACTGGACATGCACAAGCCAGTATTGTCGGTCATGATTGGGGAGGAATCATTGCCTGGGCGTTTTCTGGCGCCTACCCGGCATGGCTGGACAAGCTTGTCATCCTCAATGCACCGCATATGCAAGTGTATGGGGAAAAAGTGTGGTGGACGTCGCAGCTGCTTCGAAGTTTCTATATCGGATTATTCCAACTACCGTATCTTCCCGAACGCATGCTGTCTGCCGGAAATTTCTTCATGGTGCGGCATATGTTCAAGTCGCTCCCGACGCACAGAGGTACATTCAACGATGAAGATATCGCACAGTACGTGGAAGGCTTATCGCATCCTGGCGCGTTAAAGGCAGCCCTGGCCTACTACCGTGAAAACATGGTGTCAGATGGAATGGCCTTGGCACGCTCGGCTTGGACCAATGCGCCAGTACTAGTGATTTGGGGAGAAAAGGACCCGGCGTTGGGCACATTCCTGCTGGATGGTGTCGAACGCTATGCGCCGCGCGTTCGCATTCATCGCATTCCTCGTGCCAGTCATTGGGTGCAGAACGAAGCCCCCGAAGAAGTGAACCGTGTATTGCTTGCGTTCCTCGGTCTGCCTAGCTGATTCCATCATGATCGTTTTCAAGAGGGTGAACATGCAAACAATCATCAAAACAGCAGTCGCCACCATTGCCTTTGCTGCTATCCACAGCGCGTTGGCGACGCGCACGGCAAAGCATGCTGCCGGCAATGCCGTTGGCAATACCAGACGCGATGCCGGATACCGTGCTTTCTTCGTCGTTCAGTCGCTACTGAGTTTTACAGCACTGATGGTCTATGCAGCACGCTTGCCCAAACGAACCGTCTATCGGATCACCGGCCCATCAAAACTATTGCTACGCTTTGGGCAGGCAGCTGGCGCGCTACATTTGCTGGCCGGTCTCCGTGAAATTGGCTTTACGCGTTGGGCAGGGATAAGAAATCTGCTGGCTTACCGTGAGGGCCGTCCGATTCCATTCGGACCGGTGGCGCAGGGACCGGAAATCATGGACAACGGCCTGCTCGTCGCGAACGGGCCCTTTCGGTGGAGCAGGCATCCGCTCAATTTTTCCGGCCTTCCTATCTTCTGGCTGACCCCGCATATGACAACGCGCCGTCTTGGATTCAATGTGGTTAGCACCGTGTATTTCATTCTTGGATCAGCCCATGAGGAAGCACGACTCAGAGATGCTTACGGGGATGCTTACATAGCGTATGTCGGCAACGGCGTACCGTTTTTTTGGCCGTCAGCCACAAGGGCGCGACTCGCTAGCTTTTGATGATCGCGAAATCAAGATGTTGCCTACTCTCAACAAATGCCGTGGCACGGGCCGGAGGGGTATAGACCACGTCACATCGAGATTCGATACCGGGTCCTGAGATAGCTGTGCAAAATTAGCCTTGCACAGGCAAAGGTGGTAAGCGTGCAATGCGCCAAAATAATCGCTACCACCGTTGGCCTCATCCCTCACACTCCCCCTACAAGAAGGATTGGACTTGAAGCCGTACATTTCCGTGGCCTCATATTCATCGGAATGAACCACTAGCCCGGATATTTCACCAGACCGGCCCTCAACTTGACTGGAAGGCGCAT
>CBHCMF010000173.1:0-9216 GCA_965974465.1 uncultured Noviherbaspirillum sp. | reverse complement strand
GGATCATCGCAATATCAAGCTGCGGTTGGAGCCCATGCTCGGGTTCAAACAGTTCAAATCAGCAGCCACCACGATCGCAGGTATCGAGTTGATGCATCGCATCCGCAAAGGCCAATTCGCACTAAGCCGGCTGGGCGGTCAGGGTCAAGTTGCACCTGCTGTGTGGGAAGCAGCGCTGGCAGCATGATTTGCCCAGCGTCACAACGCCGATCATTTAGTCGTTTCGGAAATTTGCACCAGAACCCTTCAGTACAAGACTCCCCCTATTTTCCGCACCTGCGCCATCACCGCATCAGCACGATGTTCCGCTACATAACGGTAATGATATCCAGGGAACGTCAACGACGTCTGCGCCAGAGAGGCATGGCAGGCATCAGCATAAGGATGGTGCAGATAGTGGAAGCGCCCGAGCCAACGCGTCAGCGTAGACATGCGAGGCTGCAACACAATGACCCAATACGCCTTGCGTTCGTCATTGCGGGGAATTTTTTTGACGACCCAGGCCTGGGTAATGTGTGCTTGAACCGACGACAATTCCTCCCGCAAGGTTTTGATCTGGTAGTCGCTTAGTCCATGTGGTGCAAACTGATCGCTTGCCTTGACCTCATTCATCTCCTGTCGCACGGCCCAATGCTTTTGCAGATGGTGGTCATGGGCCAGCAAGTGCTCTCTTGCAGCGTCCAGATCACCTTTGCGCAATGCGATCTGTGCCTGAACATCATGATAGGTGGTGACGAAGTCGGGATCACTTTTGAGCGCTGCCTCAAAATGGGCCGCTGCCTCCTGCAAGCGTCCATCCTCGAGCGCCAGCCGTCCCAACTTATAATGGGTCGGTGCGTGGGAAGGATCAAGTGCCAGCGCTTGTTGTAGAGAATCGTTGTACGCTGCTGCTGGATGACCGAGCGCAATTTGTTCGCACGCCAGCTCATACCAGTTTTGCGCGGAAAACGCCTGAGTCGCTTTTTTGCGCAATAGGCTATGGTATTGCGCAAGCCGCCCTTCGCTGAGGTAAGCATGCCTGTCGGTCCAATAGGACGCGACTTCCTGGCGCCATTGCTCATCCATTTCTGCCGCTAGCGCCATTTCCATGGTTCCCAGCAAAAAGCTGGCAGCGGACACCTCTCCTACTGGCGGCAAATCCGGCATGGTGGGGTCCATGCCAAGCGCCTGAATGCGATCACGCAAACAAGGATGGGTGTCGTTATAGTTCGTGGGAATGGCGAGTTCTTCGTGCAGCCATATCGTGGCCTCGGCACATGTGTTGGTCTGTTGGAGGAAGTGCTGCCACGAGTGGATCTCGCGTGAATCCGGCTTCATGGGCACGGATGACTGCTCTGTCTGTGCAGGCGCCTCTTGCGCTGAACGGCCCCACGCCTGCACGGTGGAGACAGGCGCTGATACCTCGGGAATGATGTGGACGTCCCTCCCCTCATATAGCTGCGCCAGTTGCGTATAGGGATTCCCCACCGGCTGCGCGTGCTGGTCCGCATTCATATAGATCTTGGGCCAGAATACATCGCTCATCCAACGCCCTGTCAGATTGGAGGCCAGCAAGGCATGGGCCATGGTGGCATTGCTGACGATACTGGCCGACATGCGATCGGCGGCATATTCACTGGCACGTCCTAGCACAAAAGTCTCTGCGTTGAAACGCGCAACATACCAGCGCAGAAACCAGCGCAACCATGCATTCGCCCACGAACGATGCGCTTGCAGATGGTGCTCCAGGTTTTCCCATACCTGCCGCATTGCATACACGCGCGATGCGAACTTGCCGTGCGACCCGCTCAGATGGGCAAATTCATGCGCCAGTACTGCCGCAAACTGGTCTTTCGATAGCGTTTGCATCAAGGGCAGACCGAGTGTCAATTCGTTTCTGCTACCCAGTAAAAACCCAAAACGTGGAATTTGCCGAATGCTGGCATTACGCTCGTTGTCAATGTAGACCGCCGCTAAAGCGGGCGCCTGTAGCTGGCTTCTGATCGTATCCAGCAAGGCGAACAAGGCTGGCGCATCGGTGCGGGCCAATGCGCGCCTTTCTTGCTCCTTCTCAGTCCGAGAAGTCTTAAACACCTTGACCAGTGCCCACCCATACCCCATGGTCGCGAACAACACGCCCTTCAACGCGAAAGCCGTAAGCAAATGGTGCGACATCACCAGTGCAATGAGCACAACCGAAGGTAGCAGAATCATGAAAGCGGCAAATCCACCGACATAGGCATACCCCAACGCGAGCCAGGCCGCAATGCGCCACTGGAAGCGTTGGTCGTCGTCCGCCCCCAATACTTCCAATTGCTTGATGCGAAGGACAAAATCGCTGTGATTCACGGCGCAAATCCTTCTGGCGCAAAGACCTTGCCGTCCTCAATCGCTTTCTTCAGATTCTTTCTGTCCAGCCAATTGAGCACACGCCCCAACAGGCCATACCACGTCAATTTTTTGGAGGCCTCCACAATGTGGCGTGCCATCTCATCATTTTCATTGAACTCCAACGCACGTTTTGCCCACGCACAGGCCAATGCATAATTGATCGGTGCCCCCTTCCCATTTTCGTAGATATAGGCAAGGTATTGTGCGAGATTCTCTTGCACTTCGGGATCCTCATCCTGCAATAAGAAGGGAACCAGCGTGTCGTGCGCCCATACTTTCTGCTCCTCCGAACCATTCATGATCAGCAGATAGAACAGGTGGGGGCGAGCACGTTCGTCACCGTCTTCCAATACCTCTTGCAGAAGCTGACGCGCCTCGTCGAATTTTTGCTTATCTTCGACTTCATAACCATCGGCCAGCAAAAAGAACCGGGCCAATCCCAATTTGGCGCGGCTGAAGCCGAGCTCCGCCGCTCGCCGCTGCCACTGTTCTGCCAACTGACGGTTGACCATCTCAGGCGGCGTCAAGGGGTTGAACGAGTCCATGTACATATCGCTCAAGAACAGCATTGATTCCACTTCATCATGCTGCGCCAACTGGCTAGCCAACCATTCGGCAGCCTTTAGATGATTGCCTTTCCACATCAACCAAGGAAGGTTGTACCCCATCCCCCGCGGTCCCTCTCCCGCCTTGATGAGCGTGGTCGCACGTGCAATCCATGTAGCCACATTCTCCGTCTGCTGAGGGGAGCCCCACAAACCGAATTGATGGCCAGTCGCAGCAAGTGCCAATTGCCACGGTTCTTCCTCCAATTCGACCGCTTTCATCGCCAGTCGATAGAGTATTTGGCGTGGGTCGGCCAAACCATCTCGGATCACATGGGTAGCAAGATGCTCCACCAGGCTCGCACCAAGATAAGAGTTTGCCACCTCGGTGGTCTCTGCCAATTCCGCTGCTTGCGCATAGTGTTCATAGCATTCCTCAATGTGCCCTATGTGGCTTAGAAAGCTAGCATAGGACCCCACCACCCAAAAACGCACGTGTGGCAAAAACGGGCGTGCTAACAATTCCCGCCATCTCTGGTGATGCGCCTCAACGCTCTCGACATCCTCGACATCGGGATCATCATCCAAAATATCCCATTCTTTTTCCGCCCACAGCACGCCGCGTTCCGCTTCGCTTAATGCAGAGCACAGCGGACCATTGATGAAAGCCGCCATCTGCTCATGATCGCCGAACCAACGTGGGTAGAGATAATAAACAGCGCTACGCAACGTTACGTAATCGCGTGGGTTGACCTGCACTGCGCGGTGTAGCCAGTAAAGGCGGCCTTCCTCGAATTCGTGCGGCTCTCGCGGCGGCAAGCCGGCAGGCAACTGCTTAGGAAACGACATCAATTCACCACCATACCGCTGCAGGTGCGCTACTCCCGCCTCCCATATGGCCCGTTCTTCCGGGTCAGTGGGAACCTCATAGGGGAGCGGAATTTCTCCCTTAAACAGATCCACCAGCCACTCAGGCTCTTGGAGATACGACGCGATTTTCATCAAGCTACGAAAGGCCATGCCGGGACTGTCATCCAGAGAAATGGCCTTCAACAGATAAACACAAGAGACGTCGCGTGCCAGCCGTGCCCCTGCCCAGCGGTCCGCAGTCACGGTAGACGCCCAGCCATAGCCACGAATCTCCGCGCCGATATCCGTCCACAGCTCTCCTAATAGCATATGCGCGTGATAAGACTGCGGACATGCCTGCACCCAGTTTTTCAATAGGACGAGTTTGTCCTGCAAAGTGCGCGTCTCAACCGGATCGAACAACCCATCGTTTGAGCAAATCCAGTTATAGCCATATTGGCAAAAGACGTCGCCCTCCATCCACCGCACTCTTTTTTCTGCGAAAAGTTGCTCCAGCAGTTCATATTGCTGCTCTCTCAGCCATCTGCTTACTTGTTGTCTGTTCTTCTCATTGAGGACGATAGAAGGAGAGGAAAGTTGTTGTAGAGGGGCGTTCATAATGGATAGTGCGTATAGAAACGGAAAGACGCGATGGCGCCATGCATAAACATTAGGCGCTATGGTCGTTGAGCGATGGATGGCGCATGCAAATTCGTCTTGAAGCAGTCGAATTTTCCTATGGTCCGAAACAACAGAGGCAACATCGTTTCAAGACACTTGGACTTGCATGCTTTTTCTTGAAAATCCGCGTTAAACCTAATGCGAGCGACAAAAAAGTTTGTGCCGATTATTCAGCGTAGTCGTAATCACATCCGACAAAGGTCTTGCCCGGTTGATCAGGTTTGTCCATGACAACAAGGGCTTTCGTTATCACAGTTGTACCAGGAACTCGGCTAGGCTCAGTGCTGACTACTTTGGAAAACATTGTCCCGTAGGTTTCTTCCTTATTTTGTGCGAGCGAGAGTCGCTTTGCCAATTCCGCTGCCGTCGGCGTATCGAGAACAGCAAGTGCCTGTAGCCCCTCAAACGCGATCAGTTTGGACTGAAAACCAAAGGCGGAAATCGGCTGCTTCAACTCGTAAATCGTCATGTAAAAATCAGGGGCAGAAACCTTCCGAAGATTGAGTTTTTTCTCTTCGGCTTCCGCATTGACAACGTTATAACCAAAGTTAAACATGTCCTGCATGGTATAGCCACACTGCACCAGTTTGCTCAGATCGATTTTTGACGGTTGATACGATTCATCGCCCTGCGCACGCGCCTGCACCGAGGCCATCATGAATAAGCTTGTAGCGGCACAAAGTAATTTCTTTTTATACATAGTCATCTGCTCCCCAGATAAAGCGAAAAATTCGTAAAACGCTGGCTGGTACATTGCGGCACCCAGCCTCTTGGCGCGCCTTCTATTGATATAAGTAAATAGGCTTCTAGACTCGCCCTGTCTATTCACGGCCCGCCAAAGTTTGCAATTTTATAACAATAAGCGCTGCCATGAAACCTTCTGCTAGCGGAGCGACTGTAATGGCGAAGAGGCGGGAAATTAACGTGGTTTTTCTCGGCAATTATCTTGCCTTGAAGAAAGAAGCGATCGATTCACTAGGATAATCTTCGGGATCTTCACATTCCTTCTGTGTGCAGCAATACGCAGAAAATATTTCATAAAAGAAATGCGATATGAACGGCGTCTTGGCTCGAATATCGACCTCTAAACGGTCACTCATATTCGTGACAAAGTTATTTGCTTTGGGAGAAGAGGCATCAATGATCTTCACAACACCAGGTTGAATGAGGACGGCCTCCGGCGTTTGCGCGATCACATCAAACGCCGCCTCTTTATCTTTCGCATCAACAAAGAAAATATGTCTGCAATCCCCCATGTATGCCCTCTCCTAAGGCCTGTTCCCACCTGTTGAATATCCTTTGTTCTTTATGTCGATAGCCCGCATTGTTCGCTTTCACTGCCATCGACATGGCGCTAATCACTGAAGAATACCTCGCTCAAATCATCGCCCGAATCCCAGTCGGTTATTTCCAGATCAGGGATTTTTTTCTTTAATTCCAAGATCCTGGCATGCACCTCATCCCCGGCATCACTTCTTCCCTCATACATAGTGATACCCAGCGCACCCTCTTTTTCCCAGACCGTGAGATCCACCCAATGAGAATCAGCATGACAGCCTAAAGAATACATTTTGCTAGTCCCCATCTCCGTCACGCCGCAATAGGTTTTCAAGGTTTGCACCGAAAATTCGTTAAAGACATTGGTACTTTTTGCAGATACCTTAAATTCCGTTCCCATCTTCTGCATCCTTTCACGACTTCGTTCTTTACTTGGCTTACTCTGCAATATCACTCACTGAATTCATCGGCAAGCTTTCTTCGTTACCATGACTGATGACCTTTGCAGCGCTCGATTGGCTGCTCATAATTATCCCTTCCGGCGGCCCCTCTTTCTCATCCTTCCTTTACAAGCGGCGAAGTAGTGATATGCCGCGCTTTACATCCAACGAAAGCTCATACCGGCTCCCATTATCTGTAAGTCAGCAATGCTTTTCTTCCTCTCGTTACGAGGGTCGATCACATAAAAGCCGAATGAATCAATTGCCGCTTCCAATCGATTGACTTCAACGAAAAGCTGATCATTGACTGCTTGCTCATGGCTTTTAAACAAAGACGCATACATTGAAAAAGCGGATGTAGGATGAAATTCCCCCAGAACCACGTCATCCTCCTCTGTGACACGAACTTCGCCGATTTCCATTCCAGCGTTATCCATTAATTTCAGGAGCATCATAGTAAAGGCCATTGGTATACCTCGGGAGGTGCGGGTCCACCTTAGCTTGAGTCGCAATACGCCCACTCGAAGTCTATGAGCGGAAGAAGGCAGCAAAGCCTTAAAAATTTTTAAGCATTGTGGCAGAAATGGGAAGACCTTCTATATGGACGGAGGCAATTTGAGCGACATTTCGCAATGCTTGCCATTATATAAATCTATGTCATTCATGCATAACACGATGATAAAGCGGCATAGCGTTTGTTTTTCAGCGGCGTAGAATTCCTTCGCACTAGATGCCTCGCCAACGCGGCGGCAACAGGAGTTTCATACGTCAACTGAAAGGATAGCGATGCATTCCCAAAGCCACAGACCAGAGCACGACCTCCTTGGCGACCGCGACATTCCAAATGAAGCCTATTTCGGCGTCCATACCCTGCGCGCGATAGAAAATTTCCCTATCACCGGCACACCGATCTCCATCTATCCCGATCTGATCAATGCATTGGCCTGTGTAAAGCAAGCAGCCGCGTTGAGCAATCATGAACTCGGCCTGCTCGACGAAAGCCACATGCGAGCAATCGTCGCCGCCTGCGAGGAAATTCGCGAAGGCAAACTGCACGAACATTTCGTGGTTGACGTGATACAAGGGGGCGCCGGTACGTCGACCAACATGAATGCCAATGAAGTGATCGCCAACCGCGCCTTGGAACTGCTCGGTCACAAACGTGGCGAATATCAGTATCTGCATCCGAACGAACATGTCAATCTGAGCCAAAGCACCAACGACGTCTACCCGACTGCACTGAAGGTCGCCGCCTATCTTGGCATTCATGGGCTTGTTGATGCGATGGGCGTGCTGCGTCGCGCTTTCGAAGCGAAAGCAGAGGAATTCAAAGATGTGCTGAAAATGGGACGTACCCAATTGCAAGACGCGGTACCCATGACGTTGGGGCAAGAGTTCAGCACCTATGCCGTGATGCTGGCGGAAGATGAAGCACGTCTGAAAGAAGCTTCCAGCCTGATCTGTGAAATCAACCTTGGCGCAACCGCCATCGGTACCGGCATCAATGCCCATCCAGACTATGCGGCGCTGGTCTGCCGTCACCTATCGAAGGTCACTGGCATCCCCCTGTCGACCGCACCTAACCTCATTGAGGCAACGCAGGATGTTGGCTCTTTTGTGCAATTATCTGGCGTTCTCAAGCGTGTCGCAGTCAAACTGTCCAAGACCTGTAACGATCTGCGTCTGCTGTCCAGCGGTCCGCGCGCAGGCTTTGGTGAAATCAACCTACCATCGATGCAAGCCGGTTCCAGCATCATGCCAGGCAAGGTCAACCCCGTCATACCGGAAGTTGTCAACCAAATTGCATTCGAAGTCATCGGCAATGACGTTACCGTCAGTTTTGCTGCCGAAGCAGGACAATTGCAGCTTAACGCCTTCGAACCCATCATCGCGCACAGCCTCTTCAAGAGCGTGACCCATCTGCGCAACGGCTGCCTGACACTGGAGAAGCAATGTGTACGCGGCATTACCGCGAACCATGATCGTTTGCGTGCCATCGTCGAAAATTCAATCGGCATCGTCACCGCGCTCAATCCGTATATCGGCTATAGCAATGCCACCGAAGTTGCGCAGGAAGCGCTAACAAGTGGCAAGAGCGTGTATGACCTGGTCCTGTCCAAAGGACTGCTATCCAAAGCACAGCTGGACGATATTCTTCAACCCGCCATGTTGACAGCACCGCGTCCATTAACGCAAAACAGAGAGTGATTTTTTGAGCCTTGCCATGTATAACGCATGGCTCAATTTCTTTCTAAGAACAGATACAGGCCGCCACTTTTCCACTTTCCTCAGTGGCTCGCCGACCCTGCATTCCGATCAAAGACGATGACTGCCGGATTCAAGACCTCTTGTGAATCGCCACCTTGCGCAGTTCCCGGCACGACATAGTTACGCTGAATGATCTTGATCGGTTCACCTTGGGTGGTGCTAACCATCAAAGGCCAGCACCACCTCGTCCAGATGCCATTTGTCGCCGCGCTTGGGCAGGCACCGGCGCAGGGCACTGGCATACGTCTGCCCAAACTTCAAGGTCCATTGCCGGATGCGCTCGTACGTAACGAAACTCCCCCGGTTGGCCGTAAATTCTTCGACAGCTCGAAAACTCAGTGAAAAGCGAAAATAGCGCTACACCACATGGCTGATGCTGACGGCAGCATAGCGAAATCCGCGATACAGGCCACATTGAATCATCCAGCAACCCTACCGATTTTCACCTCTTTCGGGAACTTGACAGTGCCTATTTGCGATATAAATTGTCATACCTCGATTTGGTCAAGATGATGGCAGAGCACGGCTTGTCGCACGCCTACACCACCCTTCTGCGTTGGGTGCAACGCTTTATGCCGGCATTCGCAAAATGCTGGAATCGCTATGTCGTGTTAGCCGGTTCTGCCTGGCATGTCGACGAGGCCTACGTCAAGATCCGTGGTGAATGGGTGTATCTCTATCGGACAGTCGATCGTGGCAGACAAACGGTGGAATTTCGATTGAGCCGCAGGCGGAATGTGGCGGCAGCCAAAGCCTTCCTGCGTAAAGCGATGCGTTCGCAAGCC
>CBHCMF010000172.1:0-9297 GCA_965974465.1 uncultured Noviherbaspirillum sp. | reverse complement strand
GGTCTGCGCTTACAAGCGCAGACGCGCCCTGCAAGGGCGAGAAGGCGTCATAGCGCGCTATGGCGACGACGAGCAACGCCGCAGTGCGCCCATCAGGCGTGGAGCAAATCGGCTAATTATTCCGTGCACGTTCCTTAGTTGAACGCAGTGCTACAAGGGGACGGCAGCGTAGGACTTTGGGAGCCATCCACCTTTTAGAGCGATTTGCCTGCGCGTGAAAAGGGAGTTTCTCCACCCTGCCTTTCCCTCTTGCACGCGCAGTGAAACCGCCCCAGTAACTTCTCTACTTGTTGGTGGATTCCGTTTCCTGTTCGGAAGACATATCGGTATCCGTCGAGGCCCCGGAAGTGCTCTCGGAGGTCTCCCCCTTGGATTTCTTGCCGGATTTTGCAGCAGCCTTTGAGGATTTCTTCGCATGGGCACGCTTGCCAGCCTTTTTCTCCATGGAATCGGTTTCGCTTTCTCCCGAACTCATTTGTTGCTGTGAAGCTTGTTGACGTGCCTCGATTTCCGCCGCACGCTGTTCGACTTGCGCAGCCTTTTCTGGATCAGTGCTTTCCCGGATCTCAGTCGTTGGCGACTCGGTCTGTGCATAACTTGTACCAGCCAGCGTCAATAGGGAAACGAAAACTGCCAAAGATATTCTCTTCATTGTTGCCTCCTTAAGTCGTTCATTAACAGCTTGCCGTGCCCTATTTGCAAAAGGCAATAGCTTGCACGGCTGCCAACAGATAAGACTGCCAAACTCTGTTTCAGTTTCGTCAACGCTGCAATGAATCATTCTTTTTGGCTGACGTAGGATTCCGCTTTCCTTTCCTTGATGACGTGAAAGGGGGTAATTGTCATCATCCTTCTCTAGGAGGTGTCGAGTGTAACCACCTGAAAAAGAAAAATCGGCCTGCGTTTTACCGCAAGCCGTTAAAGGATAAAAAGAAATTTAAAAGGCTAAAGGGTGGCTCAGAAACCAATTTTGCGCTTGCAAGGATCGGCTTTGACGCGCACATCTTCCGGTATCAATGCGGTCCGTCCGGCGGCCACTGCGTATCCGAGTCCGTCCAACAACGCCTTGCGCATCTCTCGAGGGGAAACCTCCGACAATTTGTCGAGCACGGTATGCGACAAATCTTCCTCGATGTTCTGCAGCTTCAGCTCACGCAACAAGCCGATATACATGCGTTGAGCGATGCCAGCCGCCTGATCCGGTGTTGGTGCCGGCACTTCATAAATCGCCATGCGCGACAGCAGCGCCGGTGGGATGCCGTCTAGGCTGTTGGCCGTGAGCACCCAAAATACCTGACTGGCATCAAGATCCACGTCGATGAATTCGTCATGAAAGGCCCGAGAGGTCTCTGGTTCAAGCAACTGGTACAGCGCGGCCATCGGATCGGACTGCGTGGAGCCGGTTGCCTTCTCTACCTCGTCAAGCAGCACCACCGGATTGGCAAACTTGCCGCGCACCAGGCGCTCGGCGACTTTGCCGCATTTTGCTCCCTTCCAGGTAGACGAACTGCCGGTGATGACAAAGCCGGCTGATAAGGCATTCATACTGATGAATTCGAATTCGGTGCCGAGCACGGCTGCCAGGCGTTTACCGAAATGGGTCTTACCGACGCCGGGATCACCCAGCAGCAGCACCGGCATCACATTGACGCCTGCACCACCAGCGATCGATAGGCCGAGGTAACGGGTTAAGTCATCCAGCACCTCGCTAAAATTCGGACAATCTTCGTACAGGGGGTCGAGCGCGCTAGTGGAGGACGGCGTGGTGACGAAACGTTCCGCCCCCATTTCAAGCATGTCCTCATAAAAAGCTTCCAGCTCCGGCGACTTCAGTGCACGTGCCCGTTCCTGAGCACTTTCGACTGCCGTCATGCTGTAGATAGGATGAGAACGGGCGAGTGTGATCGTCATGATGAAAACTCCTCAAACACCTTCAGCGAAGGAAAACAGGTAAAAAACACGCACATCTAACTGCAAGCCTTCATTACTGTTATCGACAGCCGAGCCGACAACTTAACGACTGGCAAACAATACTGTCCGGATCGTGCCCGTCATGCAAGCTTTATTCCAATCGTTAAAGATTTCTAGCGACTAACTACGTCTTCATTCCAGCGAAAACTGCATCAAATGTCAATCGCTCTACGCTGATTCGCTGGAAGGTGTGGCGATAGTGCAGCAGCGCTTGAACTCGGGCAGTAGCCTTCCCATTCCCTCCCCTCGATCAAAGTCGTGTGGACTGCTATAAGCACATTACAAAACTTTCTCAACGCATGCGCCCTGCCAAGTACATTGATCTGTGTCAAGCACTCCGACGATCGATGTGCTTATCTCCCATCGTACACAAGCACTTGAACCCCTTCTCCTACCCTGCTGTCGGAGTCCATGGCTCCGTTTAGATGCATGCCCCATATGCTCGCATGCATCTTGCTACTTCTCGGTATATGCGTTGCCCATACGATGGGATAGAAGGCAAGAGAACGGTATTCATTGACCGTTCTCATCATTCGGCATTCTGGCAGCGACCTATACTTGAATTGAACGTGTCACCGAGCGACGGCGGAAACATAAACTCATTTCGAATGTCCATATTGGAATATTCGACAAACTTGCGGGGAGCACTTGCAATGATCATTCATAACGACGTCAACCGTACCGAGCAGCAAGAAGATCTTCTGAAAAGCCTGGTCGAATTCACCAAGGACCATCGTGCAGTCCACTGGTCTGGGTCCCTTTCACAATTTCTTGAAAAGGTCATGAGCACAGACCCGCAAGGTGCTGCACGCACCTCGCATCAGTACATGTGGGACATGATCCGCTGGATGGGCGGAGAAGATGCGGACGGCAATTTTCACTGCAAGCTGTTTGAGCAAGAATTGTTCGGTGTCGATGAAGCGATCGACCGTGTGGTCGATTATTTCAAGGCGGCAGCAGCCGGCTCGGAAGTCGGACGCCGCCTGCTGCTTCTACTCGGTCCGCCCTCGGGCGGCAAGTCAACCCTCGTGATCCTTCTTAAGCGAGGCATGGAAGAATACAGCCACACCGATGCTGGCGCGCTCTATGGTATTCAGGGATGTCCTGTACATGAATCGCCACTGCATCTGGTACCTCACTCACTGCGTCCGCGTTTTCGCGACATCTACGGCGTCGACATCACAGGCGAAATATGCCCGCATTGCCGCACGCGCCTCGAAAACGACTATAGCGGTGATTTTCTACGTATGCCCGTGGAGCGGATCTTTATCTCCGAAGCAGGCCGAGTCGGTATCGGTACCTACGCACCGCACGATCCGACGACGGCGGATCTTGCCGACTTGGTCGGGTCAGTTGACCTTTCGAAAGTGGCCGAATACGGCGACGAAGGCGACCCGCGCGCATGGTCTTGGTCGGGTGCAGTGTATGCCGCCAGCCGCGGCATGCTAGAGATGATTGAAATCTTGAAGGTTAAACGCGAATTCCTCTACCTGCTGCTGACACTGACACAGGAAAAGAATGTAAAGGTATCGCGCTTCCCACTAATCTATCTCGACGAAACCATTCTCGCGCACACCAATCTTGCGGAATTCCGCAAGTTCCTACAAGAGAGTGAAAACGAAGCGCTGCTCGACCGCATGGTAATCATCCAAGTGCCCTATACGCTGAATTACAAGGATGAGGCGCGAATTTACAAGAAACTGATTTCCTCCGCGGCACCAGCCTTCCGTGAAGTGCATCTCGATCCACATGTATTGCATGCGGCAGCAGTCTTCGCCATTCTCACGCGCCTGCATGAAAGCGATGAGAAGGAAATGGAATCAAGCAAGAAAGTGCGTCTCTATGCCAACGAAGAAGTGGAAGGCTATGGCCACGCGGAAGCCGAGCGCATGAAGCAAAAGCTACCCGACGAAGGACTGGCCGGCATTTCCCCGCGCTTTGTCATCAACGCCTTGTCGAACGCGATCATCCAAACCAATGTCAAAAGCCTGACGACCATGGATGTGCTGTTGGCACTGAAGGATTCCATCGAAAACGATGCGCGTATCGATCCGAAACGTAAGCGTAAATGGATTGACTACTTGGTTCTAGCCCGCAAGGATTTCTACAACCGTTGGGTCAAGGAAGATGTGCACAAGGCATTATTCGTGTCCTTTGAGCAGGAAGCACAGGATTTGCTCGACAAGTATTTGGATGAGGTGGAAGCGATGCTCGACAACCGCCAAATCAAGGATCCGATCACCAACGAGGAACGCAAGCCGGATGAACGTTTCCTACGTGCAGTAGAAGAAAAAATCCACATCTCCGATTCCGGCAAGCAGTCGTTCCGTCAGGAAGTGGTACGCAAGGCAATGGGCGCCTACAAGCGCGGCGAGAAATTTACGCTCGACAGCCATGCGCAGTTGCATAACGCGGTGCAACAGTACCTGTTCGAACAGCGACGCGAGGTGCTGCGTCTGGTGAGCTCGAGCGCTCGTCCGGACGAAGAAGTCCGGCAAAAGATTTCCGTTGTCGAAAAACGTCTAGTCGATGAGTACGGCTATGACAGCCACAGCGCACGTGAGGCGCTTAATTATGTGACTACGCTGATGGCGCAGGAATAGGAAAACCATGACTGATCACATTACGATTTCTGCTGAAACACCCTGGTATGACCTGTTCTCCCGGGGATCGCGTGACTGGCTCCGGCATAACGAGAAAGTACGCGAGGCGGTGCAGCAGAACCTGCCCAACCTGGTGTCCGGGCCGG
Source organism: uncultured Noviherbaspirillum sp. (assembly GCA_965974465.1). Lineage (GTDB taxonomy): Bacteria > Pseudomonadota > Gammaproteobacteria > Burkholderiales > Burkholderiaceae_D > Noviherbaspirillum. Next base: position 4,577 of record CBHCMF010000172.1, on the reverse strand, counting down.
ATATCATCACCGGCTCGCAGGACCGCACTGTACAGGTGCCGGTGCATCTGCTCGAACATGCACGTTTTCGCTTGGCGGATTCGTCATCACAGAGTTTCACCAGCGCGGGTCAGGGGCAAGGCAAGCCCGGGGATGTGCTACGGCAAGCGCAGCCGGACCTGGGTGGCGACGAAGGTGAAGGCGGCGACAACGATGGTGAAGTGAAATTGCTGCTTGAATTCAAGGTTGACGACATCATCGACTGGCTGTGGGAAGAGTTGCAATTGCCTGATCTACAGCCAAAACGCAACACTGCTGTCACCGACGATGAATATGTACGCGAAGGTTGGGACAAGCACGGCGCACGCGCCCGCCTCGACCGTCGTCGCACCGTGAAAGAAGCGGTGAAACGACGTGCAACACAGGAAAGAATCACCGAAAATCCAGTTCCCTTCACCAATGAAGACTTACGCTTCAAGCAACTGGTACAACGGCGCAAGCCGGCCACCAATGCGGTCGTCATCTTCGCACTCGACGTGTCGGCCAGTATGACCGATGCGGAACGCAAGTTGGCGAAAAGTTTCTTCTTTTTCGTGCTACAAGGCATACGGCGCCGCTACGGCAAAGTAGAGACGCGTTTTATCGCCCATACCACGCAAGCATGGGAATTCTCTGAAAGCGAATTTTTCAATGTAAGTGGCACCGGCGGTACCGGCGCCTCGACCGCTTTTAAGCTGGCACTGGAATTGATCGAAACAGAGTATGACCCCTCGCAATACAACGGCTATCTGTTTTACGCCTCCGATGGCGAAAACTTCACTGAAGACCGGGCCGCTGCCAGCGAATACCTGTCCAAGTTGAGCACACTGCTCAATTACATCGGTTATGTCGAAACCGTGCCAGGCTCGCCACGCACCAGCGAAACGGAAATGAAGACGCTATGCGCCGAAATTGAGCGCACTGGCGCACCAGTCGGCAGCAGCATCCTTACCCGCCATGACGATGTCTGGAAGGCGATCCGCAAGTTTTTTGTGCAGCAACAGTCGGAGTAAAGAAAGCCATGTGCACAACGACCAATTCCGCCGAAGCCATCGAACAGTTAAAACAATACTCGAGTCGCATCGAACAGTTAGCGCGTGACCTCGGCCTTGACTATTATCCGGTCGACTTCGAGGTGGTGCCGAATAATTTCATGATGGAAATTGCCGTATACGGTCTACCAGTACGCATGCCGCATTGGTCGTTCGGTGTGCGCTATATCCATCAACTGATTCGTCAAGGCATGGGGCATTCTCGCATTTTTGAAGTGATGTTCCCGGGCGATCCCTGCCGTGCCTACCTAGTTAACGGCAATACCTTGCCCGAGAACACACTCGTTACCGCCCATGTACTTGGCCATGCCGATTTTGCGAAAAACAACCATTTATTCGCCCAGTTCATGGAAATGGCCGGCGGCCACATTCTTGAGCAAGCGGCGGCACGCGCTCACCGCATCGAGACCGCCATCCAGGAATACGGGCAAGAACGGGTTGAAGCGGTGCTCGACGCCGCGCTTGCACTGGAACCCCACATCGATATCAACCGAGAACTACACCGTCCGCTCTATCCGACACACGCCCCAAAAGCGGAATCAGAGCCAGAACTCGGCCAATTCCAAAAGCGCTTCCGCAACTTACCGGGCGAGAAGGTGGCTGGCGAGGCGCAGCCGCTCGCAAAGCGAGTCGTTATTCCGCCGCAGCCGGAATATGACTTGCTGTGGTTCATTGCACACTATGCACCGGAACTGGAGGGCTGGGAACGCGATATTTTCCTCGCCGTGCGCGAAGAATCCTATTATTTTTATCCGGTATTCGCCTGCCAGATCATGAACGAAGGCTGGGCATCGTATTGGCACGCGCGCCTGCTACGAGAGGCGGATTTCCTACCACACGACCTCTATCTGTCCGCCATCAAGGCGCACTCCGACGTCGTACGTCCCTACGCAGCGGAACGTCAGCTTGCGCTTGCGGTGAACCCCTATCATCTTGGTTTTTCGATGTGGGAAGACATCATCGAAAAGCACGGACTTGAGACTGCACGCCGCATTGTCAAGGAAGAAGATGATTTCGGTTTCATCCGCAACTATCTGACCAAGGAATTGATCGAGAAGCTGGAACTGTTCGTCTACGAAGCCCGCGACGATGGCGATATCCGCATTGCCGAAAATGACGTCCATGCCGTGCACGAAGCCATCCTCGCGCCAAAATTTAATTACGGGGCCCCACGCATCGCCGCCAGCAACCTGCATGTCGACGGCAGCCTGCAGCTAACGCATGACCATCAAAGCGATGGTCGCGGCGTGGACTTGGCCAGGGCCGAACGTGTACTCGAATACATTGGCCGCATCTGGCGTCGCCCGGTCACGCTCCACACCGTAGGTGATCGCGGAGAAGCACGTGTGGTCACCAGCAAGCGACTCTAAAGGAGCGCAACAGAGCGCAAGGGTGTTATGAACAACTGAATTACGGTAAGGAACGTGCACAGAATAATTTCCTGATTTATTCCGTGCACGTTCCTAAGCCTGTTGATACCCACTCTGAACCGTATTCAAATCCGTATTAAAGCAAATGGCAGCGAATGGTTGCAGGCTCGCTGCACAAGCTCTCTAGCAACGCTTCCGGAATCGGCGCATCGATATCAGTCATGACATAGCCAATTGGGCCTCGGGTCTGCAGATGCTGCGCGACGATATTCAAACCGGCTTGAGCAAATGCAGCATTCATTCGTGCAATCACACCCGGTTCATTGCGATGTACATGTAATACCCTGCTCTTCGCCTCTTTTTCCACATGCGGGATTTCTGGAAAATTAACCGCCGACTTTGTCGTGCCGGTTTTCAAGAAGCGCGCCAGCTTATCGGCCACTTCCCGTCCGATATTTTCTTGCGCCTCCTCAGTGCTGCCCCCGATATGTGGCGTCAAAATCACATTCTCAAGCCCACGCAAGGGCGAAATGAATTCCTCTGTTTCGCTGCGCGGCTCAATAGGAAATACGTCGAGCGCTGCACCGGCCAGACGCTTCTCACGCAACGCATCATTTAGTGCGGCGATATCCACCACGCCACCGCGAGACGCATTGATCAACACTGCAGTCGGCCTCATCCGCTCCAAACGCTCTGCTGTGATCAGGTTCTCCGTTGCGCTACCGCCAGGCACATGCAAAGTGACAACGTCAGACTGCGTCAATAAGGCTTCCAAGCTAGCCAACGGCTTGGCATTGCCAAGCGGCAGCTTGCTTTCGACATCATAGTAAAAGACGCGCATGCCTACGTTCTCAGCCAAAATCCCGACCTGCGCGCCGATATTGCCGTAGCCAATGATGCCGAGCACCTTGTTACGGACTTCATAAGCTCCCTGCGCCGTCTTGTCCCACAAGCCGCGATGTGCGCGTGCGTTCTTTTCAGGAATGCGGCGCAACAACAGGATTGCCTGAGCAATCACCAATTCCGCTACGGAGCGTGTATTGGAAAACGGTGCATTAAACACCGGCACGCCATATGCCGCGGCTGTCGTCAAATCCACCTGGTTAGTGCCAATGCAAAAGCAGCCGATCGTTTTAAGGTTCGGCAAGGACTTCAGCGCCTCCTCCATGATTCGCGTCGTCGAGCGAATGCCAACAGCATCTGCCCCCGCCAACGCGGATTTCAGATCTTCACCTTGCAAAGCGAAGGGCAACTGACGTATGTCGGTAAAGCCCTCTGCCCTCAATTGCACTGCCGCGCTCGCATGAATTTTTTCCAGAAGAACGATTTTTGCCACGGTCTTTCCCTTATGGGAGATTCATCTACAATGCATATTAGGATATTTCTACTGTTGTGCTGCACAGCGAATTTAGAACAGAGCCAGGATGCTGACCGAGCAACAAATCGCAGAGAAAGCCACCATTGAAACCGTCACACGAGTGCAGTGGTGGAATGACAAGTTGCTGACGTTTACGACGACGCGACCAGGGGCATACACTTTTGTACCAGGGCAGTATGCGCGTCTCGGCGTACCGGACAAAAATGGTCCTATCTGGCGGGCCTACTCGATGACATCGGCACCGCACCAGGATTTCCTCGAATTCTACGGCGTCATTGTTTCTGGCGGCTTATTCACTCGGCGACTGAAGACCTTGAAGGCAGGCGATTCTTTGTTCGTCGACAGACAAAGTTATGGCTTCATGACACCGGATAGATTCAAAGACGGCGACGACTTGTGGATGTTCGCTACCGGTACGGGCATCGGGCCATTCATCTCGATGCTGCGCGATCCCTATGTCTGGCAAACATTCCGAAATCTGATTCTGGTCCATTGTGTACGGTACCTCGATGAATTCTCCTATCGTGACGAACTCACGAAACTGGTTCAGCAACCGCCACCCAATGCCCATGCCCGGCTGTTTTTTATTCGGTCGATGACGCGCGACAAGACTATGCCGAATGAGCCCCTGCTATTGAATGGACGCATCACTACCCTGCTCAACGACGGCACTCTGGAAAAGGCGATCAACTTACCGATCACCGACACCGCATCGCGCATCATGTTATGCGGCAATCCTGACATGATCGAGGATATGCG
>CBHCMF010000171.1:0-9319 GCA_965974465.1 uncultured Noviherbaspirillum sp. | reverse complement strand
CCGAGCCCCCCCCCCGTCGTGGCTCTCTGGTGAGCCTCGCCGCCCCGAGATGGCCCCCTTTCATGCACAGGCAAATCGCTCTAGGCGGTTTTTCATTGAAATGTGATGTTCTACGCAACCGTCTTTTCATCACGTAACTCGCGCCGCAAGATCTTGCCGACGTTGGTCTTCGGCAGTTGATCGCGAAACTCAATGTATTTCGGCTTCTTGTATCCAGTGAACTGCTCCTTGCAGTAGTTCATTAACTGATCAACGGTCAGTGAAGGGTCCTTACGTACCACGAACAGCTTCACTGCCTCGCCGGAATTAGCATCAGGCACACCAATGCACGCGCATTCCAGCACACCCGGATGCGCCGCGACCACACCTTCGATTTCATTTGGATAAACGTTGAAACCGGATACCAAAATCATGTCTTTCTTGCGATCGACGATCTTGACGTAGCCACGTTCGTCCATCACGCCAATATCACCTGTTTTGAAGAAGCCATCCGGGGTCATGACCTTTGCGGTCTCATCCGGGCGGTTCCAGTAGCCCGCCATGACTTGCGGGCCGCGAATCGCGATTTCGCCGGATTGGCCCAACGGCACTGGGTTACCTTCGTCGTCGAGAATGGCTACCTCTGTCGAAGGAATCGGCAAGCCGATGGAGCCAGAGAATTCGGTCGTATCGGCCGGATTAACGGTCGCTGTCGGCGCAGTCTCAGACAAGCCATACCCTTCAATAATCGGCCGGCCGGTGACTTTCATCCATTTGTCATTGACCGCCTGCTGGACCGCCATGCCACCGCCATTGCAGATCTTCAGTCCCGAGAAATCCAACTTAGCAAAATCCGGATTGTTTAGCAGGCCGTTGTACAGAGTATTCACTGCGGGTAGCAGATTGACGTTGTACTTCGAGAGCTCCTTCACGAAGCCGGGGATATCGCGTGGATTTGGAATGAGGAGATTCATCGCGCCCCAACGCGTGCCCATCAGACAGCACGCCGTCAACGCAAAGATATGGTACAGCGGTAACGCACATACGATCGTGAGCGGATCGATCTTCGGCTCATGCTGAAGTCCAGGTTGTGCCCATGCGTCGTTCTGTAGCACGTTGGCGATCACATTGCTATGAAGCAGCGTTGCCCCTTTCGATACGCCGGTCGTGCCCCCCGTATATTGCAGAAAGGCGACGTCATCATGGGCAAGCTCGACCGGTTTGAGCGTCATGCGCGCGCCTTCGGCCAATGTGTGCTTGAATCGCACGGCATTCGGCAAGGAGAACGCTGGCACCAGCTTCTTCACATGACGAACAACGAAGTTGACGATCATGCCTTTTACACCACCCAGCATTTCCCCCATGCTGGCAACGACAACATGCTGAATCTTGGTCTTATCGATGACCTGTTCCAGTGTTGTCGCAAAATTCTCAAGAACGATGATGACTTCAGCGCCAGCATCGTTGAGCTGATGTTCTAACTCGCGCGGTGTGTAAAGAGGATTGACATTGACGACCGTATAGCCCGCACGAAGTACGGCAGCGATGGTGATCGGATACTGCAGCACGTTAGGCATCATGAGGGCAACACGCGCGCCCTTCTTCAACCCCTTACTTTGCAGCCAGGCGCCGAGGTGTTTGGACAACGCATCAACTTCGGCATAGGTAAGAAACTTGTCCATGCAAACGTACGCCTTGCGCGACGCGAATTTGCGGAACGACTCCTCCAGAAGATGAACCAGCGAGCGATACTGATTGACGTCAATCTCCGCCGGAACACCCTTGGGATACGACTTCAGCCAAATTTTTTCCATTGTCCGCCTCTTGTCTTTTGAATAGGAAAAGTACTGGCAGTCGAAACAAATCAATGACCGCTTCCTTTTGTTGCTATAAATGCTATCGACCAGAGCCCTCCCATGCAAGTCTTTTGAAACATTCGCTCGGATAAGGCTAGAAGAACGAGCATACTAGTCATGCCCAACAGCATGCGCGTTTTCGGCGGTCATCGCGTTGGACTGCGCAAAGTGAGCCAGTTGTTGATGCCGCTCTTCTTTGTTGAGCAGTGCTAACGCACGGACCGCATCATAGAATTGGCCAAAATTCTTTTGCTGTACCAGCATAGCCCGAAATCCGGGAACAAAGTCATGGTACGTCGCGATCGCCGAAAGATGCGCATTCGACAGCGGCTCGGCAAACCAGCGATCATATCCGCTGTAGCCTCCCCAGCTTTCTTTTAGTGCCAGATATTCTTCTTTCAAGGCATGGAAGATGGCCGCCTTTTCGCGCCGTTTTTCACTGTCATCCACATCGCGCTCATAGTTCGCCTGCAAGCTCTTGCGGTGCCTCTCAAGCAACGCAAGAAAATCGCGCTTGCGTTTCTCGTAAGCCGCATAGGTCTTACGCATCTTGTCGTCGCCATAAAGTGCCATCCACCGCTCGACACCGGCCTCTTCGACCGCGACGGCAAATGATTCATTGAAACGCGAATCGCCTGGCACATACACCACTTGATGCGCCAGTTCATGAAATACTAGGCGCGCCAGTTCGCCATCCGGATATTGAATAAACGTTGATAGCACAGGGTCCTTAAACCAGCCGAGCGTGGAATAAGCGGGCACACCTGACACTTCAACATCGTAATTTTGAGCGCGCAATTCTGCAGCATAGGCTTGCGCATCTTCCTTACTGTAATACCCGCGGTAGTTGACACAACCAGCCACCGGGAAGCACCACTGCACAGGCTTTAATGATAATTCTGGCGTAGCTACGACGTTCCACATCACAAAGGGCCGCTTCAAGTCAGCGTAAGTGGTATAGCTGCCATTATCCGGCAGACCTAATTCTCTTGCTGCAAATGCACGAATCTCCTTGATTCTCGTAAGCTTCCCTTTGATCTTGTCTTCCACATCAGGGCTGGCGAGCCAATCGTCAATTGGCCGAGCCTCCGAAAGCAAGGAGAATTGCCCGTGTGCTGCTTGCACGTAATACCCAATCTGGGCACAGCCGACACACAACACCGCCATGCCACATGAAATCAAGGGCCACCACTTCATCTTCATTCGTGTTCCTACACTTTTTCCACCTGCACCAGTACGTCATAGAACGTCGGCGCATTGCCCATATCGGTCAAGCGTTGGCTCGTAACCTCGTTGGCATTTCTCCCATCGGCGGCGAACTTTCTCCACCAGATGGACAAGCCAACCACCAATCCTCGTCGCGCTCTATCGGTCACGCGCGCTTTAGCAATGAAGGATCCACGCCGATTGAAGATCCTTACCGAGTCCCCCTCTCCAATGCCGCGTTGTGCAGCATCGATCGGATGCATGTCCAGGTGCGGTTCGCCTTCCGTGTCACGCAAGCTCACCACATTGACGAAAGTGCTGTTCAGAAAGTTCCGTGCTGGTGGAGAAATCATTGCGAGGGGATATTCTTTTCCCAACTCGGGATTACTGGCTACCGATTCATAGGGAGCGATATAGGTCGGCAGCGGATCAAGTCCGTCAGCTTTCATGCGTTCAGAATAAAACTCGCATTTACCCGACGGAGTAGGAAAGCCACCTTGCGCGAACGGCGCATCAGGTACATTTAACTTTTGCCAGCCTTTTCGCTTGAGTGAATCCCAATCGAAATGCACTGCGCGTTCGTTATTGCGATTGAAAGCCTGTGCCGCAATGGCTTCATCGCTCTCTTGAAAACAAGGCTCATTAAAGCCCATGCGCGCAGCCAGAAGACGAAATATTTCCGTATTTGGCTTCGCTTCACCAAGTGGTGCAATTGCGGCATTATTTGCCATCATGTACAAGTGCCCATACGTAGCATGAATGTCCACATGTTCGAGTTGTGTAGTGGCCGGCAATACGATATCCGCATAATCGGCGGTATCAGTCTGAAAATGTTCGAGCACGACGGTAAATAAATCGTCCCTCGCAAATCCCTGCGCCACCTTGGCCGATTCTGGTGCGACCGCAACCGGATTCGCGTTATAGACGATTAAGGCCTCAATCTTTGGACCGAACGCTGATGAAGCATCGCGCAGCAGATCGTCGCCGATCGTACTCATGTTGATCACACGCGGTTGCTGCGCTAACAAATCTGGCCGCTGCAGAAGCGCATGGTTTTTCGGGAAGGTATCTGAAGAAGAAAGCAGAATGCCTCCGGCCGCATGCCGCCACGCACCGACAAGCGCAGGTAAGCAAGCGATATTACGTACTGCCATGCCGCCACCATGGACGCGTTGCAAACCATAATTAATGCGGATTGCTACAGCGGAGCCTTGCTTTGCCACACTGCCATACTCACGCGCAAGTTGCACAACTTCATCAGCACTGATGCCGCAAACGCAAGCCGTACGTTGCGGAGTCCAATCCATAACACGCTCCTTCAATTGCGCAAAACCCAACGTATAACGCGCAATGTAATCCTCATCGTGCAAATTTTCCGCAATCAATACATGCATCATACCGAGCGCGAGCGCTGCATCTGTTCCTGGTAGGAGCGCAATATGCTGATGGCATTTTTCGGCGGTAAGTGAGCGATAGGGATCGATGGCAATCAGTTTCGCCCCTCGTCGCTTTGCTTCCTGAGCGCGCATCCAAAAATGCAAATTAGACGCAATTGGATTGCCGCCCCAAATCAGTATCAGCCGCGCATCCTGAAACTGTTCTATGTCGGTGCCGATACGTGCCCCCACAGTGTATGTGTAGCCTTGTCCACCGGCGGACGCGCAAATGGTGCGTTCGAGGAGCGAGGCCCCCAACTTGTGAAAGAAACGCGCCGCCATTGATTCTCCCTGCACCAATCCCATGGTGCCGGCATAGCTGTAGGGGACGATAGCTTGCGGATTGCTGGCGGAGATCTCCTTTAAACGTAATGCGATGGTGTTCAGCGCCTCCTCCCAGCCAATGCGCTCGAACCGGCCCTCCCCCTTTCTACCAATCCGTTTCATCGGATACAGCAAGCGATCCTTGTGATAAGTCCGTTCCGTATAACGAGAGACTTTCGTACACAGCACTCCAGCCGTCGTCGGGTGGTGTGGATCTCCTCGAACCTGCGTCGCCACGCCATCTTGCACCGTAATCAACAGCGCACAAGTATCCGGACAGTCATGCGGGCAGGTGGCGCGAACAGTTGAGGTCGTCATATAAAACACTCCAAATTTTCCGAATGCCTATCGACTGCACACTGGAGGGCAAGAACTGCATTCCTGGCGCATTGTTATGCATTTCGCGCATGTCTAAAGGCGAACAAGGCAAGCCGCCTTTGCGTAGTTAAAATATATATTTCGCCCTTGGCGTAATATAGTCTTATCGTATGCCTTTTGCGGGCCAAGTGCATACCGTAAAGCAATCAGATCACGGCGGCACACCTGGAGAAAAACATGAAGTTGATTGAGTCGATTATCGAAATCCATTCTGAATTGCAGGAGATTCGACGTGATATCCATGCGCATCCGGAACTCTGTTTTGAAGAACAACGCACCGCTGATGTAGTCGCGCACAAGCTGACCGAGTGGGGCATCCCGGTCATTCGGGAGATGGGTGTTACCGGCGTGGTAGGGGTCCTCAAAAATGGTACGAGCAACCGTGCCATCGGTTTACGCGCCGACATGGATGCCTTGCCATTACAGGAGACCAACACCTTCCCACATGCTTCTATGTACGAAGGAAAGATGCACGCCTGTGGGCATGATGGTCATGTCGCGATGCTGCTGGGTGCGGCACACTACCTGGCGCAGCATCGCAATTTTGACGGTACCGTTTACCTGATTTTTCAGCCAGCGGAAGAAGGCGGCGGTGGCGCGCGCCGCATGATGGAAGACGGCCTCTTCTCGAAGCATCCGATGGAAGCGGTATTTGGCATGCACAATTGGCCTGGGCTGGCCGTCGGCACATTCGGCGTCACATCAGGGCCGATGATGGCGTCTTCGAATGAATTCGAAGTCTTTATTAAAGGCAAGGGCGCGCACGCCGCCCAGCCGCACAAAGGCATTGACCCGATTATGGTTGCGATTCAGCTTGCGCAAAGCTGGCAGTCCATCATCACGCGCAACAAAAGCCCGATTGACGCAGCCGTTCTATCGATCACTCAAATTCACGCGGGTAGCGCAACGAACATCATTCCAGATGAAGCCATCCTGCGCGGTACGGTCCGCACCTTCAACAACGATGTGCTGGATCTCATCGAACAGCGGATGAGTACCATCGCAGAGCACACGGCAAGTGCATTTGGTGCGCAAGTCAATTTTCGTTTCAAGCGGAATTACCCACCACTGATTAATCATGCCGATGAGACCGCTTTCGCAGTAAATGTCATGCAATCCATCGTTGGTGAAGATCATGTTAATACGCAAATTGAACCAACAATGGGAGCAGAAGACTTCGCCTTCATGCTACAGGAGAAGCCTGGCTGCTATGTATTCATCGGCAACGGCGAAGGCAATCATCGCGATTCTGGACACGGCCTTGGCCCATGCAATTTGCACAACCCAAGCTATGACTTCAATGATGAACTCTTGCCAATCGGTGCTACCTATTGGGTTCGCCTCGTGGAGGCTCGGCTACGCAACACCTGATCGTTGAACGCCCGGTGACGCCCTCTCACCGGGATGATAAAGGCACAGGTTCCGGAACGTGCACGATGCGCTGGGAGAGGCGCTCACGCAGCAAATGGATATCACCGTACCAAGCCTCCGTGGTTTCGCCGGTATTGTCGGTATCCGTCAAAACACCGATGCCGATTAGTCTGCCGGGCTTTTCCCCGAAGGCTTTTTCGTAATCCTCCACAATGTTGCGCTCGAACTCGCGCCACTCGCCTAGACCATCCGGCCCAGATTCAGCGACCATCATCCTGATCCGACTGGTATAGGTACTGGGGATAATCGAGCCAACCGGTACGTTGTTTTCCCATATGTACATTAGTGTCGCATAAGGAAAATCGTAGCCGGTCATGACTCTCGCCGTCTCGAACAAAATCTGATCAGTAAACGGCATTAAATCTTTGTCACCATCAAAACCCAAAATAAGGCGCACCGGAGAATCCTCGGTTGCTCGCTTGGTGTTATCCGCCGTCTTGAGCAAACTATTAATTTTCCAACGCCAATGTAACCAAGGTTGTTGCTGCGGATTGATGTCGACCTTTTGCATTAATCCGGACGAAGCGCCGTCCGCCAGTGCGTGGAGCACTGTCGTGTTTTCTACGTTGACCAATTCATATCGTGTTTGCTTCTTATTGCGCAGAATAATCAGTGGCTCCCAGCCCTGTGGCAGCGCCCCCGCAGGACTGGCGGAGAAAGCAGCAAGCCCTTCGCCACTTCGTGGCTGCACTACGGCCTCGCTTTGCAGCTTGACACTCGAATATGATGCACATCCGGCAAGAGCAAACAGCAATGGAAGAAAAAAAATAAAGCGATGCATGTCGTCCCATGGCCATCGGCGACAACTATGCAGTTACCGATGAAAATATTGAATGTGCGGATTGTAAAGCCTTGCGTTGCCGTAGTGCACACCAACTTGAGACGCCTTAAAAAATAGGCCCAAATGACCAACAAATTTCATGGCATTTGGCCACAATATCTCTATTGAACAGATAGCCTGCAAGCAATAGGGATGCGGCATTTGACATACCTATTAATCCAATGCCTCAAAAAACAATAGTTGATAAGGATATAGAGCGATTTATTCTCGCCTCCCTATGCCCTTAAATTTTAGTCTCGTCTAAAAGATGGTTTCTATGTCGGTCGATGAAATACAGGTCTTATTAGACGTCCCCATGCTATTAGGTGAATGCCCATTGTGGCATCCCGATGAAGCCTCGCTGTACTGGATCGATATTGCAGGATTTGCCGTACATCGTTTCCATCCAAAGAGCGGCCACCATAGTTTATGGCTGCTACCCTCTGAACCCGGCTGCATAGCGCGTAGTGCCCGCGGCGGATTGGTTGTTGCGATGCGTTCCGGACTGGCCATTTTAGATACAAGCAGCGGCACGTTAACACCATTTGCCGACGCTCCCTACGATGCAACAAAAATTCGATTTAACGATGGACGTTGCGACGCTGCGGGCCGATTATGGATAGGTACGTTGTATGAGCCGCGTGATCGGCCAGCCGGTTCACTGTTCTGTGTCGAACGCGGCACGATCCGTGATGTTTATAAACCTGTCACTGTATCGAATGGTGTGGCATTCAGTATCGATAACCGCACGCTTTACCATGCAGATACCTCAGCCCACAGAATCAACGCTTATGAGTTTGACCTCGCCAAGGGCCAACTAGGCCGCGGGCGCTTACTCAAGCAATTCGCCACTGATAAAGCAAACGATTACGGCGGTCGGCCAGACGGCGCCGCTGTCGATAGCGAAGGCGCTTACTGGTGCGCAATGTATGAAGGAGGCCGCTTGATCCGCCTCTCACCAAATGGTGAAACTCTGCAGGAAGTACTACTTCCGGTGCGCTGCCCCACGATGGTAGCGTTCGGAGGCCCTGATCTACGAACAGTTTATATCACCACAGTTCGGCACAAACGTTCCAACGCAGAACTTAAACAATACCCCCTATCCGGCTATCTTCTCAGCTTGCGTGTCGACATACCAGGACGTATTGAACCAGCTTATATTCCATAAATGCTGTTGTAGATGTGCCTTACGCGACGATCCAGAAACATAAATTTAATTACAATGAGAACAACCAGGTTTATTGCTCGGCGGAAATTATGATAATCCAAGTCCCAAAATGGAGAATTTTAATATGCGGGGCATTGTTGATTAGCGGCGGGAGTAGCGCCAACGCCTTAGATGCAGCATCAATTGAATTCGGAACCGCTGACAAGACAAAAATGGCTCAAATTGGGATTCAGTGGAACTGGAGCAGTCAATGGTGGAAATCGAACGGCAATCATCTCGGAGGCTACTGGGACGCCACCTTTGGGCAATGGCGTGGCGAGCACTTTCGTAATATCTCGGGCGCCACACAAGACATTAGGGTCTTTGGAATCACGCCAGTATTTCGACTCCAAAATGACAACCATAAAGGTTTCTATATTGAAGGAGGCATAGGGGCCTATCTACTGTCCGAGCTCTATGACAATGATGACCGCAAATTATCAACTCGCTTCCAGTTTGGAGACCATATCGGCCTTGGCTATGTATTTGGAAACAATCTTGATTTTGGGCTGAAGATTCAGCATTTCTCAAATGGTGGGATCAAAAAACCAAATAGTGGCGTTGACTTTGCCGTAATTCGAATTCGCCATCAGTTCTAATTTGTTAGCGGGTCAAAGATACTTTCCCCCAAAGCAAAACGCCCTAATCCTTTTCAGGGTTAGGGCGTATGCGGATACAAAGC
>CBHCMF010000170.1:0-9465 GCA_965974465.1 uncultured Noviherbaspirillum sp. | reverse complement strand
TCCGAAGCCGACGATATCGTCAGCGATTACCGGTCGCTGGGTCTCACGCTGGGACGCCATCCGCTTGCATTGCTGCGCCCCCTCCTCACGAAAAAGCGATTCTTGCCAGCCGACGTATTGAATACCTTTGCCAACGGTCAGTTCGCACGAGGCTGCGGTATCGTGACCGTTCGGCAGCGTCCCGAGACAGCCAAGGGGGTCATCTTTGTCACGTTGGAAGATGAAACCGGACCGATCAATGTGATCGTGTGGCCGGCGCTAGTGGAGAAGCAAAGACAGGAATTGCTCAACGCCTCACTCCTTGGGGTGTATGGAATAATGCAGTGCGAACGGAATGTCCGGCATCTTGTAGCAAAGCGATTGGTGGATTTATCGCACTTACTGGGGCGATTGGGGACGCAAAGCAGGGATTTCACTTAGTAGGTTCATGATGTTGAGTGCGGACGCACTGATCCCTGCCTACGTTTTCTGCTGGGGCAAAGCGCGCGCCTTCATGGTGTTGCCAAAGAGGCGCTTGTAGCGCTGCACGGCAAGCTCGACATAGTTGCGCATGTTGTAGCCGGTGATCTTCTGCCAAGCCATACGCCCCAGGTTGACAATGGTCTGGATATGCGCGTCCCGTTGCGTATCGCCCGCGGCGGATATCCTGCCGAACAAAGCCTGACGGCAACCGCTCTTACTTATTAAAATTTTGATCAAATGCCGCGTTTTTTTCCTGGGAAACTGTTTTGTCGTGGCGATCAAGGGCCAGATAACCAACAACGGATGCCAGAAGTGCAATGACTACAATGATGGCTGATATTTTCATTCTCTTGATTCCAATTTGACGTTTGTTTTCGAGGGGAGGGAAAGATGGGGGATACGCCGGAACACTTTAATATGCAGAGCACAGCATATTCGGCGGTTTGGGCTTACACCCCCAAGATGGGCTGAGCGGTGGTTTGCTTCATAAAGAGCAATTTCCCCTGACAGATTTCGCCTGGTTTGCCAAGTATTCAGTAATTCTGTTTTGCCCCTCAATGGCACCTAGGGGCTGTCCAGCAACTGCAGTACCTGCTCTCTAAAGAAAATTTATCCCTAAGGCCCACTTCTAAAGCCGTAAGACGCTCCTGCCATATCATTCGGATAAAATTTCAATTTTTACTGCGCCTGGATTTGCCTTTACTTCGGAAGTTCGCCCTTCGACATCAGTTGTTCCTTCAATTACTCTACCGCTATACGTCAGCCGATAGCGACGATTGGCGAGCAGCTCACCATTGACCTCGTCGATCAAATGGAAAACATAAGAAGAGTCGTCATCATTATTCGCACCGAGCTTATCCGCCACCAGCGCTGGAGCACTAGCAATTGCATGTTTGTGTGGCGTCGCCTGCCCTTCTAGCGTCTGAAACCGTAGGCTCTGCGAGGGAATCAGTCGAGGCGGTGGACTGCAGCCACAAATGCAGAAATCATTTTCGAGAGCTACCGGCTTGCCATCAAAGACCTCAGGATGGCGCGGCCCTGTGCATAGAATGTGCCCCGTAGATTTGCACGACCGGCATGCGATTTTGTCGCCTTCAAGGGCGACAGCAGCGTCGTTAATCGTTATTCGGCTGCTGCCAGATACGACAACTCCGCCTGCTGTCGTATGTGCTCCTACAGTAATGTAATGGCGCTTCATAGTAAATATGCAATATTCTGAAGGGCACTATCTTAATTCATTTGCAATAAAATATGGCTATTGGCATGATATGAAAACATATTGCCAACTATTCCCATAAGAAAAACTATGACCCAGTGCTTCAAGGACCACGATTGCGACACAAAAGAACTGCACAAGAACACAAAGTCCATCTCAGCATGCGAGAACTCTACCACTGAGGAAAACGGGAAAAAGGTCAGGAATTTCAAAGTACCTGTACTGACTTGCGAATGTATTTGGCGGACCTTTCAAGAAGAGGCTGAGGAAATAGTGGCCCCGGGTGGCACATTGATCGCCGATCCCAAGGAACGTAACAAGCGTATCAATGCTGCTTATGCAAAGCTTTGGCTAAATGACCGCCGATTTCAATGGGCGGGCTTGGCGGCATTCGCATCAAAGCAAGTGGGATGCGGGTTGGTGCATGCGTCCGAATCGATGAAAAAGATTCAGGCAGAGCAAGACGCCATTGATCGCATGGACAAAACTGCGAAACCGTTATGGGAGCTTAAAGGCTGGTTCGGGTGGATCAAGACAAGCAAGCTAGACGAGAAGGCGGTGCGCGACTATGAACAAGCCCGCAGTAAGAACCCCGTTCCGACTGCCGACATCCGTACCGATGGGGAAAAGCTGTCCCTGATGCAGCAGCAATACCAACACGTTTATGACATGCTGGCACTTGGAAACACATCGCTGTTCTTAGATGTATTTCCGCTGCATGCTTTTTATAAAAAACGCGGGTTTAAGGAGTTAGAAGCTTGTATTGCCTCACGTGCAAAAATCGCTACAAACCCAAAGTATCCTATCTTATGGCCAGTAGAAGAGAAGCTTAAGTTTAGCGTGAAAACCGTTGAAGTTCTGAAGGCATTCGAAGCAATAGAGACTGGGAAGATTGCAAAAAGCGTCGAACATTTGGCACAGCATGAGCAGGTCAACATTCTGCAAAAGGCGATGTACAGTGACCCGCAATTTGTGCTGCTACTGCGCAGCAACCATGTGTCCTATGTAACCGGCATACCTTCTGGTGTGGCCGAGGCTATTCAGCTAACCTTGGCTAGTCAGTGTAGTCGGGTAGAGGGACGTACGATTAGTATCGGCAACAACCCCATTGCCGATCTGTCAGATGTCAATCAGCGTATGCCCTTCGTGCTCAAAGCAGCAGCACGGTTTGATGAGCTGCTACACAGCGCTAATCGCAGTTTAGTCGAGCAGTCGATTCAAGATATTGCAAATGGCGGGGGCGTGCGATGAGTTTACTGAAACGCATTGGCTGGCGGCGCGGAGGAGTTGGCCTCCTTGTTGTCGCCCTCATGACACTAGCGGTGGTACGTGTATGTGCCCAACCTCAATCTGACGTGCCAGAAATCGCGCTGGTATATGGCGAGCCTTATGAGGATATGCGCAAGCGCTCCAGTGCGAAGATCGATCCAGCGATCCCGGGGCACGCTTGGTATAACGTCCCGAAATCAGATGCTCGTCTACGTTTTGCGGATCCACAGTATGGATTTGTGACTCCTCCAGCACGTTTTTTTACGGTCGGGTTTGATGAGGGAAAAGTGGGCAATATCCATCTATCGCCGCAAATTGCACCCTTGCCACTGGATGATGCGCTCAAGATCGTTCTGGATTTGCAAGAGCAATGGCGCAAAGGTGGGTGGAAACAAGTTCTAGCTGGAGAATGGCCCGCCTTCGCTGACACACCTTCCTGGCGTGAAAGCCTCCTTGCTTGCAAGCCAAACTCAACGTACTGGCAAGCCGGGGGAAAGTATGAAGTTCACATTAGCATGGATTGCTTCAAGGATGACAACCATCCCAATGAACGCCGCTATCTTATATCGATTGAAATCAGTAAAGCGTGGGCAAGGGGCCATTGATTAATCATCCTCGCCGAACTGCTTGCGTCTGCACTTATTCTTTCTATAACTTTTTGGCTTATTGCTCGTTCCCAAGTCAACAAGGGGGGAACCGACCTTCCCTCTGGTGTGGCAGAAGCAATCGAACTCACATTGGCTAGTCAATGCCGCCGGGTAGACGATGGGCGCACGATCGGGTTCGGCAGCAATCCAGCAGCTGATCTGTCAGACGCCAAACAGCGCATGCCCTTTGTGCTTAAAGCTGCAGCGCGATTCGACGAGTTGCTGAACAACGCCAACCGTAGTTTGGTAGAACAATCTATCCGGGATATAGCTGAAGGCAAGGGCGTACGATGAGCGTACTGAATGGTATTGGCTGGCGGCGCGGGTGGGTCGGCTTAATCGTTGTAACCCTCATGGCGATGGCAATGGCACTCGTGTGTGCCCATGCTAAATCTGATGCACCTGAAATTGCATTAGTAATTAGCGAGCCTTATGAGGATATGCGCAAGCGCTCAAGCGCAGCGATTGATCCAGCAATTCAAAATGAAATTTGGTACAACATCCCAAAATCGGATGCGCGCCTGCGCTTCATCGATCCAGACTATGGATTTGTAACGCCACCAGCCCGTTTCTTCACAGTGAGCTATGACAAGGGTATGGTGGACAGTGTGCGCATGTCCCCGCAAATCGCCCCCCTACTTCTAGATGACGCACTTAAAGTTGTGCTTGACTTGCAAGAACAATGGCGACAAGCCGGCTGGAAACCAATCCGGGCTGAAGAAGATCCGCCATTCGCTGATACTCCTGAATGGCGCGCCAAATTACGAGACTTGAACCAGGGCGGTACCGCCTACTGGCAGGCCGGAGACAAATATCAAGCAATGCTGGTGGTGGGTCGATTTCGGGACGACAAGCGCCCTAACGAAGAGCGTTACCTAATTACACTGGCGCTTGCCAAACCATGGGTAGAGCCCTGATATATGTATAAATTGAGACCTGGTCGAACAGGATATGTCAGATTCGAATATCGCAGTTTCACCCCTAAGCCGACATGCGTTTTAAGCTGTGTAGCAATGATGGCCTACTCTTGATAGCTTATTTTGCCTTGTCTGCGGCTTTGCATACGCTTATAAGCCCGCTCCGTGGCTGGCGGCGCGGAGGAGTTGGCCTCCTTGTTGTCCCCCTCATGACACTAGTGGTGGTACGTGTATGTGCCCAACCTCAATCTGACGTGCCAGAAATCGCGCTGGTATATGGCGAGCCTTATGAGGATATGCGCAAGCGCTCCAGTGCGAAGATCGATCCAGCGATCCCGGGGCACGCTTGGTATAACGTCCCGAAATCAGATGCTCGTCTACGTTTTGCGGATCCACAGTATGGATTTGTGACTCCTCCAGCACGTTTTTTTACGGTCGGGTTTGATGAGGGAAAAGTGGGCAATATCCATCTATCGCCGCAAATTGCACCCTTGCCACTGGATGATGCGCTCAAGATCGTTCTGGATTTGCAAGAGCAATGGCGCAAAGGTGGGTGGAAACAAGTTCTAGCTGGAGAATGGCCCGCCTTCGCTGACACACCTTCCTGGCGTGAAAGCCTCCTTGCTTGCAAGCCAAACTCAACGTACTGGCAAGCCGGGGGAAAGTATCAGACTCATCTCAGCATGAACTGCTTCGAAGATGACAAGCATCCTAACGAACAGCGCTACCTAATATCTCTTGATATCAGTAAGGCATGGATAGAGAACCGTTGACTTGGGCAGACTTCCCCACAAAATCTGTGGTTAAGGCTGTGGATAAAGCAATCTATTGATTATAAGCATTTGATATACAAGGAAAAATTCCCGCTGATCAAAATCAATGCAGGTTGCTTTAATCGCCCTGCTTGTCAGGCGATCCAGTATGGGGTCGTCCCAGAAAACGGAAAATAAAGCACACTAAGCCGGAAGTAGCCCAAGGACTATTGGGTGCCACTGAAGTCATGCCCTAATAAAAATCGTTCGAGCAAAGTGGCTACTAATGGGGGCGCTTCTTGCATTGGGTAGTGGCCAGAATTTACCAGTGGAACGACAAGAGCATCGGCAGAGATTGGTCGCAACACGGCGGTGACCGCGTCCTTACGCATTGGCTCTGAATCCTGTTCTCCGGTAATCGCGAGCAACGGCATTTGGATTTTGGCAGCTGGGTCAGGCAGTCCATCGCGAGCAAACATAAAGACGTACTCGGCCACGGCTTCGACATCAACACACGCACGCCAACGTTCTGCTTTGAAGCGCTTCCAGGTTTGAGAAAGGCGGTCTCCCCACATAAATTGCAACATGCTTAAGCGCTTCGCATCATCACCATAGGCGACATCGCGAAGTGCCTTTATTGTTGCCTCATCTGCTCCAAAACCACGCGGAGGAGGTGGTGTCAAGACCACGACACGCTCTATCGCGTCGGCATGGTGCTGAGCCAGGTGCAACGCCACCAAGCTCGACATGGAGTGTCCGACTACTGAAAATCGATGCCAACCCAACGAACCAGCTATCGCCAGTACATCGGCGGCAGCTTCAGTCACCGAAAACTTTCCACTCTGACCGCGAGATCGCCCATACCCACGCAGGTCTGCGAATACCCAGGTGAAATGTTCATGATCTAAATATTGACGTGCGCCGTCCCAATTTGTTGATACATCGCCAATCCAATCGTTGAGAACGATCACACCACGATCACCAGATCCATGTTTGTCAAAACCTAGCATGACGCTCCTCCTGAGATTGAAAAAAATGTCAATTTGGGCTATATCTCAACCGGTCGTCAGGACCAGCCGAAAAGTACATCAGATTAGGGCTGGTTTTGGCTGATCCTGACACATTAGCGCCGACTTCTGAGATTAAAGCCTGACAGGCTTCGTTTTGGCGTACGATTTTTCCCGGTTCGTGAACTATCCCCTATATAGCGTGCGGGATACCGCCAGCCAATACAGTTCGCGGATGTGTAATTGTGTGATCTCCAGCATGCGCACGAGGATTGCTGCCCCCACCGGCAGGCGCCGACAGCGAATTTTGCTAATGAGGGGCGGTGCTACGCCAAGCGTACGTGCAAGCGCAGCATCATTCTTGAGCGACAGTTTTCGGATCACAGCATCGAGCAGTTGTTCAGGATATTCATTGAGCTTGTCAGACAAACCGATAGAGGACATCGACGGTTTGGGCGGAGAAAATTCCTCTATCAACCGGTCATACGCATGCCACGCCAAGCGTTCCGCTTCCTTGTCCCCATGCTTGGCAATCAAAAAACGCCGGATGATTCTTTTGCCCTCGATAGTGACATAGCGGGCTTCCCAGACCGGTCCAGACAGCGAAGCATAATAGCGCTTGCGAACGTTGGGCGTAGGCGGCTTCCCAATCAATCCTTCCGCCCGTAGCCGGTCTAAAAAACGCTCCTGCGCGGAATCGTCCCACACCAACGCATCGTTGGCCGCTAGTGCTTTGGGATCGGCAAAGGCTTGCACCGTCAATTCCAGGGATGCTTCCGTCGCCACCCAGAATTTGTCTTGCGTGGTTTGCAGCATTTGCCGGCGCGCCTCGATGGCCATTTGTTTGGCGTTTTCCTCGCCATACTTTTTGACACTGAAAGCCTTCGTCGTTTTTTGTCCTGCTGCCCCTATGCGTGCAGTCCAATACGGACCTTTCGGTGTATCGGCGCGCCCGACCCCGGGGATGCCGCTGTTGTTGCTATCCCTGACCAGGGTTTGTAACTGGCGATAAGTCATCGGTGGAAGGAGCGCCAACACCCGGTCGCGCCATTCCTGCGCGGCTTTGAACGCTTCCTCTTCACCGCCGTGTACAGAGGCGGCGAAGCGCCTGGCGACGTGGAGGCCTTGCCGCTTGATCGCGACGAAATAAGCCGGGCTCTTCGTGCCCTCTTGTACGCGGTTAATGCAATACCACGCTTTATCCTTGCCGGTTCTAATTTTCATGGGTGGGGTGGGAAAGATGTGCGTGAACGCAATGAAAATGGAACGGGAAAAGATGGCATGTCTTCAGCGCCGATCGAGAGGTTGCACGGTCGCGACTAAGGATGGCCTTCTGGTGTTTCAAGTCAATTGGCACGCGGTCGATTGACCAACGCAGGATTTATAACTGCCTCACATTGTGCTTCGCATTGTGCAATCTTGAAAGCAAGTTCTCCGACTTGAGGACAATGGAGCGAGCGGCCAATTTCGCTTCATTGATCTCTTCCAACATTGATCTGATTTTGTTGAATGGTCTCTTGTACATATCGAATGTTTCTTTCAGCTCGATCGCGTTCTCCTTGGCTTTTCCTTCTGCCGCGCCCGGCAGACGTGTGGAACCGTTCAGATTTTCATCTACCAGCAGAGCGAATTCTTTGGGATCATAGCCCATCAGAAAGGCGAGCTGATAATCCACCGAATCAGAAACCAATACGCGATTTGCCGTGAGGGTCATTCGGTACGACATGGAAAGCATTTCCGTAAGTGGTGTTATTCCAGACAAATCGTTTGTACGGCGGTGAAATACGGCTTGTTCGGTCCAGTCGCTTAAGGCATGGGAGAGACCATTGATCTCGTCGACAGCAGCATGTAGATCGTTAATGGCGGCTTTTCGGTCGATCAAAGCGGTTGCATTTTCATGGATCTCTTTCCATTCACGCATGAGTGCTTCTATGGAAGCGCCGTCCTGGTAGCGGGGATGGTCGCGTAAGGCTTTCATCGTCATGTCCAGTCTATCGCGGCTTTCGTGCAACTGCAGAAATCCGTGCGCGTCCCCATGAATTGCCATCAACGCCGCTTTTGCCAAGCGCTGAGAATAGAGGAATGCGTCATTCAAAAGATCCTGGCGTAGCGCTTCTTCCCGAGCTATTTCTTGCGCATCGGCGATTTGCTGTTCAGCAGAGTGCAATGCAGTCGGCTCGTTCAGTGCAACTATTGTCATTTGCTGCAGTTCAGCAAGATCTTTGCTTTGCCCATAAGGACTGATCAATAGGCTTGGCAAAATTCCCAGGCATGCCAATACTCGCTTCATTCGTTTTTTCCTCTTTGATGATTAAACGGTGGGTGCCGGCATGGCGAATGCGACCGCGACGCCATCCGTTCCCGAAAATTCCGCGTACAACACTGGCGCCTTTTGCTCCACGACTTGTGCAATCGAGAGCGCGAGCAACCCCATCGGACCAGCCTGCCCAAGATTGCCTACGCGCGTCACCACGTTCGTGGCCTTCTCAACCGGATTCAGTTCAATGCCAAAATAACTCAACGCTGTACTCAAGGCCACCAGCCGGGATCCGGCCTGTTCTATGCCACCGGCATTGTGGACCAGCCAGCCGCAGCGCGATGTGGCATCCTCGGCTGACGCTTCATTCGCCCCCTGGGGATTTGCCCCAGATGTCTGTTCACTGGACTGGTCATCAGCCGACGTGAACGCTGGTGTGATCATGCCGGCATTCACCTGAGCGTGCTCCAATAGCGAACGAACGGTTCGCGTCAAATCCATCACGCTGCTCCGCTTTTCTTTCGTCTGACCAAATGCAGCCCGATGAATCCGGGCCACCACAGGCAGTGCAGCAAGCCCCTCTTGTACCGCTTTGGGAAGCCGCGCCAACAAGGCCAAGTCTCCGCCCACCTCGAGCGTTTTTTCCCAGAATGGTGTCATGCTGTCGTACTCACCCTTTGGTGCTGCTTGCGAAATACTACCGAGCATCTCGGGCAGACGGGAGTTGGTCAACAACAGCGCAAAGGCACCCTGACTCGGCTTGCCTACCAGTTCGTTGTGTGCAGATTCTTCCGGCGCTGCATCGGCATCGTCCCCGGTCTCCCCACTCGGCCCCAATAGCAGCGGTGAATCGAAAGCCAGTACCACGGCGGCAGGAAGATCGGGATTATTCTCAAACAAACTAATGATGCTGTTCGGTGCGGTATCGCCTCCAGACA
>CBHCMF010000169.1:0-9485 GCA_965974465.1 uncultured Noviherbaspirillum sp. | reverse complement strand
TGGTCATTGGGAGCATGTCGAAACCCATTACCAACCCACGCTCCGAAAAAGGCGTTTTGCTGTCGTGCAGTCTGCAGATCACGATAGCGACCCTGACTGCCTTGGATCGACGCGATATCCAGACTCTCTACCAACGATGATCGTTTTTGCGCCCATTCGCACTCGGCGGCTCGATGTACGGCTCAAGGAGCTGTCCATTGGCGACGAAATTGCGCTTTGTCACCTTCCCGAAAGCGCCCACGAAAAGGCACTGTCGGAGCTCCTGCGTCTAGCCGTCGAAAGCGCCTCGACTGCGCATCCGCGTCTCGTGGGCGACCCGCGCGCGTGGACGGTAGCCGAACGCCTGCTGGTACTGGCGCAATACTGCAGCCACACCCGCAACGATGGACCGGATTACGCGGTCACGGATGTATCGAAGCTGTCGGACTACTTGGACTTCGCGCGCGATATCCCGGCGCAGCCGTCCATGTTTGAGGCCGCCGATGACAAATGGGGGGTGCATCCGCTGACCGGTGCGATGGTTGAAGCCATCGAATTCATGCAGCTTGACTCGACCATGAGCGGGCGAGAGCATTGGCTCATGGGTTTCATGGCCGCGCAACTGCTGCGTGAAGGTGAAGCGCCCTACCCCGATCCGGTGGCGGAATCGGCGGCCTATATCGACTGGCTCACGTTCCGGATGAAGGTCATCCATGCCCTGCCCGCATCAGCCATGCAACAGCTTTATGCGAACTATCGCGCGGCGCTGGAGAACGATACCCAGTTCTTCCGGATTTGGTTCGATGAACAGGGCGTCATTGTTCTGCCAAAGGAGGCCGGGGCGCTGACGCCTCCGGCACGATTTCTCGTTCATTCCAGCTTCAGCGAACTGGCGCTTGCGCTTACTGGAAAATCATAACGAGCTGGCATCCAGTTTATTCCTAAACTTCAGCATTGACTTTTCGCAAGCGCTGAAAATAAGGAAATCAGACGTGAACACGGTCTTTGACAGCAAGGCATACGGTGAATGGAAGAAGTCGCGCGACGCGAACCAGAAAATCGACTTGGCTGTGATCGACCGGCTTGATGTGCTGATCAAATCCATCGGCGGCCTTGGGAAATTGTTGGCAAAGCGTCCCACTTAACTCCCACCAAGGAAAGTACCGTCATGAACGTCCAGAAGAAGCAGCTTGTATGTTGGGGCAGCTCACTGTTTCGCTTGTTTGCCTGTGGGCTGGCTGTTCTGGCGTGGTACTTGGGAATGTCCGATGACCGCTCGCTGTTTGCGATGCTCGCGTCCACCGATGGTGGTCACAAGGTGCTGTGGCTGATGCTGTTGTTCGGATCAATCGGCGTGTTTGATGTGGTGGTCAACGATTGGCTGCCGCACCAGTTCGGGTTCGAAAAAACACGCACCCACCGGCACTTCGGCCTGTGCGCGCTGGCGTTCTGCTACATCGCGCAAATATTCATTGCGTTCCTGCACGTTAAATCACCTGGCCTCACTGCCTATTTTCTCTGGAATGCAATTCTGATCGTGGCATTTGCATTCATAGACGCCCATCAACGCTACAAGGATGCCCTGCCATGCTCACACGTCTGCAACTGAAAGACCTCTTCTTTGGATGGTTGTGCGCGTTTTGGGTGCCCGCCGTTTGGGCGGCACAAAGCACGTTTGCCGGTGACATTACCGCGATTCCCCCTGCGGCAATTGCCATTTCGGTGCTGCTTGCCATCATCGGCGGCGCAGCCTATACCGCACAGAAGATCGCGGATCCCGTCGTCGTCATCAAGAGCATCCCGGCTGAAATCATCAAGGATGTGCTGACCTCGATTGTTATTGGCTTGCTGATCTTTTTTCTGGGTTCGTACATGCAATGGGCATCGGTCGTGCAGGCCGGACTGATCACCTTGGGCGGCTACGGCGGCTCTCGGGTGCTGGAACCGGCCCTGTCCACCTTCCTGAAGTGGATTGGCCGCCTTGGGGAGCGCGCACGGTGAACGATATTACTAACCTGCCACAACTGGTATCGCTGGAGCAGCTGGTTCGGATCATGCCGGAAGGGTCTGGCCGGCTGCCGCTGTTCGTGGTCCCGCTCAACCGCGCCATGCATGAATTCGACATCACGACCGAAAGGCGCATCGAAGCGTTCTTGCCTCAGCTCGC
This sequence comes from uncultured Noviherbaspirillum sp., assembly GCA_965974465.1. GTDB lineage: Bacteria > Pseudomonadota > Gammaproteobacteria > Burkholderiales > Burkholderiaceae_D > Noviherbaspirillum. Next base: position 7,339 of record CBHCMF010000169.1, on the reverse strand, counting down.
GCATGAATCCGGGCGCTTCCTTTACATGCGAGAACTGGCATCTGGTGCTGCCTATGACGGGCGAGCTGACCTTGGCAATACCGACCTGGAGGCCATCCGTATCGCAGCCCAGCACGGCACCACGCCGGGCCGGTTCTGGAAGGGGCACGGCCCTATACAGATCACCGGGTTCGAGAACCATAAGCGCTGCTCGTTGGCACTGTACGGCGACTTACGGTTGCTCGACAACCCGGCGCGGCTGGAACAACCCGAAGACGGGTGCCGGGCGGCGGCATGGTTCTGGAAAGTGAAAGGCCTAAACGAGCTGGCCGATGCCGGGAATTTTGACCGGATTACGCGCCGGATCAACGGCGGCACTAATGGCGCTGCCGACCGGATCGCGCTGTGGGAAGTTGCAAAGGAAATCATCACATGAATCCCTTACACCGCATTGGAATTTCCGTTTTAACCGTGCTTGCACTGTGTGCCGGAGCGCTTATATGGCACAGCCACACCATTTCCAAAAGCATCGCACAGGGCCGGCAGATCGAGCGCGGAATATGGATGGAAAAAGAGGCCAAGCGCAATGAGGCTGAAAAGCAAGCCTTGGCCGCCCACGCCGAAACGGTTCGTCTACTTCAGAAAGCCCATGATGCTCGCAATTTACAAGTTGCCAACGCCCACGAAAAATCGCTCGCTGCACTACGTGAAAATCGCCGTCATAGCGATGTTGATCTGCGTGCTGGTGGCGGCCTGCGTGTCCCCCGCTCCATCTGTAATTCGCTTGCCTCCAGATCCGAAACCGCAGGCGACGGCGACCATGATGCATACCTTGCCGCCTCCGTCCAGCTTCCGGCAAGCATTGAGCGATTTCTTAAGTCGGAAGCCGACCGCGCCGACGAAATAGTGGAAATCGCGCGCGAGTGCCAGAACTGGGTTATCACGCATGGCTTTTACGGGTCACCCGCGCCGTGAACTTGTGCGGGATGTTACGCATAAGCGGCCCTCACCCGGCGTTCGGCCTCAAGCCACTAGCCTGCCGCTCTCGACTTGCTCAATCGACGGCATCAGGTCGGTCAATGGCCGGAATTGACAACTATACCCGCGCAAAGAAGAAAACAAAGATGTCAATTCGCAGCAGCGAAAAGAAAAATCGTCAATTCGCAACTCTGATGCTGTGCATATCGAGGCAGTGTCAACTTGCTGGTATGTAAAGACGATAATGGGGAAATCGCCGCCCAATGGGCATGATGAAGAGAGAATCAAGCGACGATTATTGAGTATTTTCTACATTGGTGACCTCATTCCAGAGTGAAAAAGCCGCATTCCGGACGGACTGGTACTGTGGCGCCGATAGGCGGTTGCGCCGACAGCGGAAGACATTGGCATAGGTCTGCCCGAACTTCAGGGTCCATTGCCGGATGGTTTCGTACGTGACGAAGATCCCCCGGCTAGCCATCAGCTCGTTGATGTCGCGAAAGCTCAGCGAAAAGCGAAAGTACAGCCACACGACATGGCTGATGAGGGGGCCGGATAGCGGAATCCACGGCACAGGTCACATTTACTTATCCGACAACGCTACCGATTTTCATCCCTGTCAGCAAGTTGACAGTACCCCCCAAGATTGAGGGTTGTTCATTTGGAGATGAATCTGAATTTGTCGATATTTCCTGCCCCGAAAGTTCCTACAGGTACTAGGTAGACGTCGTGTGTCCCTGAGACCGAGTGGGTCAGAGGTGTGCTTTGCATCTGAAAATTCCCAAAACCTCCGGTTGATAGCAAAGTAAGTTCACCGATTTTCGTCCCGCTGGGCGAGCCTAATCGAATTTCAAGTTTTTGGTTTGCGTACGCCGGGTCGACCGCCACCAACGCTTCGAAGATGGTCGCGTTCGAGCCAAAATTGACGTTGCTATATCCTGCCCAGTCGCCATTGTCGAGGCGCGCAAGGTGGGTGTTTTCGACAGCAACCCCTCGCGACGATGTGTAACTCTCTCCCTCGATAAATGCTACATCTGGTTCCCCAGGAGTAGATGGCGAAGTACTCTTCTTGACATTTAACTCCGTGATCATTGTCAAGGTAGCTCCGGGGGGCAAGCTCAGAGGCTGGCTAAAGGTGTTAAATCCTGAAAATGAGAGTGCTGGAAGTACCGTGACCGATGCAAACGTCGGATCAGCACCGGTTGGAATGCTCGTATAGCCACTACTAAATGGCGGATAGCCCACGATTGTACCGGAATGCGCAGTTCCCTGCGGATCCCGATAACCATTGCCTTGTACAAAGGCGATTGTGGTTCCGCTGACGTCCAGGCCAGTGAAGTCTGGAATCTCTAGGTTCAAGTCAGTCGGTCTCCCCCCCAGGCCGCTAAGCGTCAGCGATACTATATTGTTGCCCCCGTTGAATATGTCGACCTTTTCGTAAAGCCGAGAAACACCGCTTCCTGCAGAACCTCCGTCAACGGTATAGACGACGCCACCGGTGACATCGGGATCTACAGCGCCCAGAACCAGAACACCCTTGGCATGCAGTTGGTTGGGTTCGACGTGGCCGGCACTATGCACATGGTTGAACACATTGATGTAGACCGATGGATTGGAGGGATATACGAGAATCCGGCGGCCATCCACAATCCACTCGAGAGATGATGGAACGGACACGGGAGTTGCAGATCGAGTGAAAGACAAACTCGAATTCTCATCTGTCACGAGCTCTGTAGCGCTCTGTGCAAGGCGAGGAAAAACCAGGACACTAACAACGCCGCATAAAAACAAACGAAAGATCTTCATGAGTGCATTCCCATTCAGAATGAGCACGCATACAACACCCGGTGATTTCTTTCGAAACTGTAAGTCACATATGGGACTTCAACAAGCCTACATAGTGCCGTATGTCATTTTCAATGCTCGCATTTGGAGATATTTCTTTTAGAAACTCATGTGTACCGAAAAAAAAGCGCGGTGCAACCATGCCACTTCAGTCTAGAGAGTTGGTTTTCCAAAAAAAGAGACCGCTTTTTTACTTTTGATTCGTATCAAAAACAGGACAACTAGTTCTCATTCGGGTAGCAGCAGCGCATCGCTACGCGTAATGGAAAGGAAACGTGTCCCTTACGCGGCAAAAGCAAGGAAGTCTGTCAATTTGCTACTCTGGAACAAGGCCAACGAAGAGGGCGCTAAATTGGGCGGGCAAGGGAGGCATGCGAAAAGCTGAGTTGACATCTTTACCCTCGCGATTGTGGCAACTTTGCTTTCCACTAGGATGGCGTGGTGCCATTGCGCCCTGCTCCAATAACTTGCGCATATGCGGCCTTGCTGCCGATCATATAGAGCGTATTCTGTGCTCGGTTGATTCGACCCTCCTTTCTACGGCAAGCAAACGATACCAAACATTGCACCAACACCCGGACTAACCGCGAGAGCGATTCGCCTCCCCCAATAGGACTTGGCTACCGTCATTCCAAACTATTACTAAATCTCTTCGAACCAAAATAAGTGCAATCAGGGAAGAGAAAGAAGAACCGCTTGCGGTTAGTCCGGGTTACTTGAAAATACCGAGGGTCGCGCTAACACCTTTCTAGAATTTCCTGTACCGATATTTACATACCGATTCTATTGCTTTCGCCCCTCCTTTGTCGGGATGTTAGCTACAAACAAACATGATGAAAAGAAAGCTGGCGGTTTTACAGCCGTTTGATGTCTCTTTTTGTGGAATATCAACGTAAGTAGTCGTTTACGTTTTCACATGGTTAACGTTATGATGCTGAAAATTCCATGGTTAGCCTATATTTTCTGGAAAACCTCGAAACCAAAGAGGGAGCGACAATGCAAACAAAAACCTTGCCACCGACCCATACTAAGATCAACACCCGCAAGCTTGTTGGCATTGCCGACCGCGCACAAGAGGCACTCAAGGAGCTACGCAATATTCTTTTGGAACCGTGGCCGCGCAAGGTAGCGCCAAAGTTGTCTGGATCCCGAGTTGCCAAGTTAGCGAAGATCACACCGGAACGCTTAAACTATTTAGTCAAGCGCAATGAAGTCTTGCCAGGCACTGTTAAAGGCAACGGTCGTTCCCGAGAATACACGATTGCCGAGGCGCAGGAAGTGATCCGGCAGATCGGAACCTATTCGCGTCGGCCGGTAAATACCCCCGGAGTGGTGCTCGCAGTTGGGAACTTCAAGGGCGGCGTCGGCAAGACTACCAATGCCGTCGCGCTCGCGCAAGGTCTCACCCTTCACGGCCACAAGGTCCTTTTAATTGATTTGGACCCACAGGCCTCCAGCACCACCATGATGGGCTACCTGCCGGACGCGGAGGTTACCGAAGAATTGACTGTCATGCCAGTGGTCTACGAGGAACAGGCGGACTTGATGTACGCCATCCAGGAAACCTACTGGCCGAATCTAGACTTTATCCCCGCCTCCCCTGCCCTTTTCGGCGCGGACTTCTACCTTCCGAACAAGCAATCGCAAGATCCCGGATTTGAATTCTGGCGCATTTTGGAAAACGCGCTCGGGCCGGTTCGAGAAAAGTATGACGCGATCGTCATCGACACCCCACCTACCCTTTCTTATCTGGCAATTGCCAGCTTCATGGCCTGTGACGGTGTTATGGTCCCCATTCCGCCTGAAACCCTTGACTATGCATCCAGTACGCAGTTCTTCCGGCAGTTTTCCGAGCTGTTCCGATCCATGGAGGAGTCGGAGCGAGCAATTCTAAAAGAGTTCTCGTTTATTAAGATTTTTCTGTCGAAGGTAAAGGAAACCGCCGCGACCACCAATGCTGTCCGCGGCTGGATCCGTTCGACGTACCCTGAGCTGCTCGCCGCCGCTGAAGTCCTCGAGTCCGACGTCGTGAAGAATGCAAGCGCGCAGTTCAAAACCATTTATGACCTCGGCAATTATGAAGGCAGCGTTAGGACATTCCAGCGCGCACTGGAGGCCTTCGATGGCGTGGTCAATGAACTCGAAGCAGAACTGCAGATCATCTGGCACCAGGAGTAAGCCATGACAGAACGTAAGAAATCAGGTATTGCCGCAATGCTCGAAGGAAAAACTTCGGCCCTCGGTGAGAAACTAGATAAGAACCAAAACCCCTCATTGGGCATTCAGAGTCAGCCACCAGTAACGATGCCAGGCCAGCTCGGTGCATTCAGGCTTCAAGCACAGCAGTGGCAGGAGCGGATCCGCCAACTCGAAGAAGAACTTCGTAGAGCGAAAGACCAGGGCAGTGCGCTTGAATTGCCCCTGGACGACCTTATCGAAGTTCCAGGCCGCCGGCGCAAGCTGACCCCCGAGGAATACATTGAGTTGCGTGAGAACTTGCGTAAGCACAACTTGATCACGCCCGTATCTGTACGCGTGCTTCCAGAAGGCAAGTACGAAATTGTGTCGGGTCACAACCGAGTGGCGATTTACCGCGAACTGGGTCGCACCAAGATCAAGGCTTGGCTCGCTGACAGTGACGCCGATCGCGCTGAGGAACTAGCTTTCTACGCAAACCTTTTTCATCCGGACCTGACTGCGTACGAGAAATACATCGGCTTGAAGAAGGTGATGCAATCCAATCCCCAGCTGAAAACGTTGAACGATATCAGCGACCATACTGGACTCAACAAGACCTTGGTCGGCGAACTGCTGACTATGGACAATTTGCCGCGCACAGCACTTACCACACTGGCAAAGAAGCCGACTGCCCTCGGATCACGTGCAATCGCGCAAATGGCCGCATTGGCGAAGGAGGGTAGCGTAGAGCAGGTAATCGAAGCAATCAACAAAGCAGTTACGGAAGGGATTGAGCAACAAGAGGCGCTGCGCATTGCTTCGGCAAAGCCGAAACCGACGACGACGCCAGCGAGCAAACCGGAACCCAAAACGATCAGGGCAGGGCGACGCAATTACTGCAACATGATCGGAGCAAAGAAAACCATTCGTCTGGAGTTCCAGAGCGAAGAAGAGCGCGCCGAGGTTGAAGCGATGATCGAGGCGCTTCTGAAGCAGCAGGCAGAGCTAAAAAAATAAAGTAGATAGATTTCCGTACTACGGAATCCTTTAAAAACAATGACTTATATTTTTAAATGTGAGGTTTTGATGCGCAGAGACAAATAATCTGCCTTAAAAAGACAAATGCCCCTTTGGCGAGGGGCATTTGCTTGAGCATTCGCTCGGTCGTCACATCCCTTTGGCGAGGGACAGATCAACGATGGAAATTTGATTGTATGTGACGACGTGTGGCGAGTGCAAGGTTTTTTTGCCTTTTGACCTTGAAACACGGAGTCTTTCGATGACAATCGAAACCGCCGCGGGTACGCTCGCGCCTAGAAAAAAGAAATTCCTTCCCAACAAAATCCTGCGCGCCATCGACCAGGCAGCAGAACTGCAGGGCCTCACCACCGGCATCAGAACGACCCTGCAAACGATTTGCCGTTACGTCAGCCAGCACGACCCGCTCGGGCCCGTTTTCACTAGGAAGGCCAAAATCGCCGATCGGGCGGGACTCTCCGAGCGCACTATTCACCGCCATATCGTCGCACTCGAAAGCCTGGGGTTGCTTCGCACTGAAGACCAGCGGCACGGCAAAAAAAATGGCAAATTCCTCGTCACGCACATCTTCATCACCGAAAAGCTCGCGCGCATGGTGGGGTTAATCGAGGCAGAACCGAGCGAATCTGTACCGGCACCGTCGGACAAAATGTCTTGCGGCTATATAAATGATTTATCTATTCCATCTTCTTCTTCAAAGAATAAACAAAGGCGGCCCCACCACCGCCAGCGCACTGAACCGACCATCCCGACCGACTTGCAACCACTCGCTGAACTCGGCATGTTGCCGCCCACGATTTGTAAATTAATGCTCGAAGCCAAGGCAAACGGCAAGCGCTTATCCGATATCGTCGCTGCTGTAATCGATCGCTTGCGAGAACTGAAGCTGACAGGTGCAAAGATGCGCAGCTACCTCCTCAAGGCGATTGCCAGCACTACCGATTTCACGAAGCTCGCTAGCGCACGGGCAGAAGAACGGCGCCAACAACAGCGAGCAAACGCAGATGCTGCTTTTGTGGCGGATTTTCGCGCAAAGTATGCTGGGCGCGTTTTGCGCAGCTTAGATGGCCGGGAAGTGGTCGCGATCGCTGCAAATGCCGAGTACGCACAACATCGGATTGGCACCGTCGATGGCACCCTGCCGCTCGTGTCGCGTACCGATGTTGCTTATCTCATCGGCAAAATTGAGCGTGGCCTACTGCGTGAAGAAAGAGTGATCGCCCCTGCAATGCCGGTGCAGAACCCGCAGCCGCGTCGTGCAGCACCTGCTGAAGAATGGAAGAAAATCCGTGCATTAGTCGGTGTGAAGAGAGAGTGGGTA
>CBHCMF010000168.1:0-9494 GCA_965974465.1 uncultured Noviherbaspirillum sp. | reverse complement strand
ACAAAGGTGAGAAAGCAAATAAGGAATAGTTGTTTATCCAAGGGCAGACCTTTGGTCGTCGTTCATATAGATTTGGTTAGGTGTTTGTTTCGACATGGTACTTGTTCTGCGCAAAGCCGAACTCATAGGCCTTGCTCGTGAGTAGACGAAGGGGAAGATCACTTTGCAATGGCCCGAACAATGGTTTGCCCGTGCCGAGAAGGACAGGAATGACCGCAATCCTCCCCCGGCGGCACTACCGCGTTCGCTGCATCCAGCCAGTTGATCCGACCGTCGCATCGAGAAATGAAGCCATCAAGGCTGGTGGCAATGAATACGGAGCAACGAGCGTACATGAGAGAATGATCTGCTAAGAGTCGTGCAGCTACCCGCTGAGTGAGTCTACATGTTAATTGAGAGGGGGGCCCATTTCCAGCCCGCTGGATGATGTCTACTCCGTGATGGTGACCGATTCGATGTGAATCGTTTTACCGGGCCGTTTCCTGTTGAGTGCATATTCACGCTGTGCAAGCGATGGCCCCAGAAAGTCCCTTAATGTAGGTTCGTCCTTGAGAAAGTGCGTCCCGAAAAGGAACTCGAGAACTTCATGGAACCAGACCCGCCGTCCCATGCGGGTGTACCAGCGCATGGCATGACGGTAGTCCGCATCACGATGAAGAAGCATTCGGCCGATGACCTTGGGCCTTAATTGCACCAGGACCTCGATGAGCTTGAAATAGACGAAAACCTGCCACGCTGGTATGCCAGGCACGGCCAGCACCTGATGCTTGTAATCCCACTTACGGGTATCGGCTTGAATGACCTTTCGATCCATGACTGTCTCGTAGAAGGGCGTCCACCGATGAGGGGTGGCATACAAGAGCTGAACCTGATCAGGATCGTAATGAACCAAATGCCTGAATGATTTCCAATAATCGCTGCTCTGCTCTTCCTGGAAACCGAGCACATAGGTCGCCATTGAGATGATGCCGTGTTGCCTGAGCAATTGGATGGCTCGCTGATCTTCGCTGGTGCTGGCGCCTTTCTGGATGGTTTTCAAGGTGGCTTCGTCATAGCTTTCGATGCCCAGCAAGAACCTGATCACCCCAGCTTTTTTGTAGAGGTGCAAGATGTCTTCGTCGCGCACGATGTCGCCTGCCCTGGTAGAGCCCACTAAGAGAAGAGGGACGTTTTCCGCGATCAAGGCCTCAAGGAACGTTTTCCATGCCTTGCGTGAGCCCGTCGGGAGTTCGTCTGCAAAATTGATTAGTTCTACTCCTTGCTCTCGGTGAAGCCGGGCCAGCTCCTTGGCGAATTTGACGGGATCGCGATGGCGCCACCGCGTCCAGAATCCTCGTTGTCCGCAATAGCTACAAAGATAGGGACAGCCACGAGAGAACTGGACAACAACGGCGCGCTTGCCGCCCCAGTATGAATACTTCGAATGATCGATCAGTTCCCAGGCAATCCGATACTCGTCCAGATGAAGAATCATGGGTGCGGAAGCTGTGCATTTAACCTGGGTTCCCGACCGAAAGGCGATGCCATCCACGGTGTCGAGTGGGGCCTTCTGGACCAGTGCTTGCATGACATTGAGGACTGTTTGCTCACCTTCCCCTCGCACGATGATGTCAATGTCTGAGCAGTCGCTAAGGATCTCATCCCAGTGATAGGTCGGGTGAACGCCGCCGTAGATGATCTGAATGTCTCCCATGGATTGCTTGAGCATGCGGCACAACTTGACTACCATTGCGTGCGCCGAACTTGAGCCGGAATGGCCCATCATCACAACCCCTGGTTGGCGGTCACGGGTGGCCTCCACGATTTCCACCAGAGACATCGGAGCCAGTTCAGCGTCAATGAGTTCTACCGAAAACCCGGCATCCAAAAGTGGGCCTGCCACGGACAGCAGGCCTAGTGGCGGCAGGTGTTCGCGGGGGATTCGGCTGCCAATGGCTGTGTGAGGTGGATTGATCAGGACGATTTTCATGTGGAATGCAAAGTGACGAGGCGTTTGGCAATCAATGAAATTGGTTTGTCGTCGATAGGTCGATCAAACAGGAAATTTGCTTTACTGTCCGCGCTCAACGGAGCCTGGCCGAAAGGGGACGAAACTTTACGTCCTCTCTTTCTTCCATCATTGTGTATCAAGCAATCTGGTTTTGTCATCCTTGCTGGCCTATTTAGGCCGGGGGGTAGCCGATCGTAGGATGCGGTCGCTCGTTGTTATAAATCCGCCGCCACTTCTCAATGACGATTTTCGCTTCGGCTAACAAGCCATTCCCGGGACAGGCATTCGTCGCGCAGCTTGCCGTTACAGCGTTCCACAAGGCTGTTCTGCCAAGGACTGCCACATTTGGGTGCGGTGCTACCTAGTCAAAAAATCAAAAAGGTAACGCTAACACCAATAGGGGAAACCACTTGAATTGAAAGTCCGGTAAATTCGGGCTTTTTACCCAACATCGTTAGACGGTAGTACAAATGATTAGCGCAAGTGATTTCAAAGCAAGGTATGCCTTATACCACTGGGACGCCGCGAACGACGCGTCCATCCAAATTCTTCTCGACCCGTTCCAGTTCATGGGCGAGTCGGTATCAAGTTCCATCAGACTCGACGGCATTGAGGGGCTCGATGCAGACCTACGTTATGCGCAAGGCAGAACATACGAATTCCCGGTCAATCCGGCGCCAGGGTATATCGATGGATCGGTCTACTTTTATGGACGTCACCATTCGCTGGACGTTACGCAACTTCGCTTTGGCTTCTACGAGGGAAATTCTGTAGGGCTCACACTTGTAGGTACTCTCCTGCTGGAGGGGCTCGAAGAGGTATCCGCTATTCCAGTTGAGATAGAAACCCGTGTTGAATTGCCCCTCTCACATCGTGAGCTCGAAAGGCGGGTGAGGGAAGCAATCAGCGTGTTATCTGCGTCTAGTAGCAAAGATATGGGGCGCGTGGTGTCCAAAGTGAAGACGGACTTGCTCTACGCGACTCAGGTAGCAGAAGCGGCGAAGATCGCTGCTCGACTACTTGGGCACGCGGGCTCCTGACCCTCTTTATCCCCACTTATTGCAAGAGCAATTGCCGAGGTAGGGTATCTGCCATCGCTGGATCCACGCTAACGGATGGCGCTCCTTGTTGGCTTCTTGTTATCATGCGCGAGGACGACCCTCCTGCGTTTTTGCGATGGATTTGGCATCCCCATCGTAACGTCTTGAGGCACTCGACCTTTCTTCTATCTCTCTGATTTACAAGGCATATCGCGCTAAGGTCATGCCATTGCGATTGGAGTCCGCTTCTTAATGAAAAATCAATATGAAAACTATTCGTGAAAAAATGTTTTTGACCTGGTCGTGGTTGATTCTGAGTATGGCCATGGCGGGTCTGTTTGCTCCTGCAATGGCGTCTGCTGCTCAGGAGGCCAGCAAGGAGAGCCTGACACGGCTCTTTCAAGTGGTTAATGCGGCCAGCATAGTCGATCAAATGGTGGCGTCCTTTTCTGAATCGTCGGCCAAGAATTTGGAGGAAGAGAGCGATCCAGAAAAGAAAGCACGTAAGAAAGCGATGTTTGACATTACAGACCAGACAATCAGGAATCACCTTAATTGGTCAATGATGGAACCGCTAGCCATAGAGAGCTACCAAAAGCATTTGCAGGAAGCGGACATCCTGGCGCTCATTGATTATTTTGGTAGTCCGATTGGCCAGTTGCGGGTGACAAAGCTGACGCCAGCGTTAGTCAAAAGCGCACCGCAGATGACAGCTTACGTGGAAAAGCGTGTCGACGAGATCGCTGAACAGCGATACCGCAAGCGTGGTGGCAAGACAGTCGTCGCGTGGAAGCCGCCGGTGGCCGGTACCAAGGAGGCGTTGGCTTTGACGCTCATGCTGGAAACCCCGGGATCTCGGGAAACGTTTCAAACTCAGATGTCCAGCATTGAGGCATCCATGTTGAAAAGCATGGAGATGTTCATGGGGTTGGCCGAGCCTAAGGATCGGAATAAGATCAAATCAGAAGTAAAGCGCCTTGCCAAGGCGTTGAAAAAGGAAATTTCCTTCGAAGAGGTTGCGGTTGTGTATGCGAAGCAGCTTGCGGAGAGCTTGTCCGAAGCGGAAATTACGACGCTCATCGAGGACAACCGGCAAGCTAGCAGAAAAGCGCTGCTGAGCAAGATGGACAAAGCGGACCGGGACTTGCAGATGCGCTTAAGCGCTCATATGCAAGAGAAGGTCATTCCGGAATTGCTCAAAGAATTCCTCAAAGTCCAGCAAGAAGCTGATTCTGAGTCTTGAAAAGCACGGCAATAGCAATTCAAATTGTTCAAGCTAGCATGCGCAAATTTCTTTTGATTGTGCTTTGGGGGATATCGCAGACCGCGATTGCTATTGCCGATGAAGATGTTGTTGCGCCCGCGGCTGCAACAACGTCTTCAAGTGGCGGGATCAAGATCAAGCAACGCATCAATCATCCCAAGCCGCAACGGGGCAGCGCATGCCCGAGTCCTACGCCAGAATTCAGTATCCACCCAAACGAAGCCATGAATGAGGCGGCCATACGTGACTGGGCGCATAACGGCGTTGTCAAGTATCAGGCAATGCTTGGGCAGATGCTGCTCTCTGGCCAACTCGTTCAGCGGGATCCTGTTGAAGCCCATTTTTGGTTGCGCTGTGCGGCGCAGGAGGGAAGTGCCGAGGCGATGACAATGCTTGCGCTGCAAATGTACTACGCGGACGGCATAGAGCGGGATTTGAGCGCGGTCGTCAAATGGAGCACCAGAGCAGCGGAAGAGGGAAGTGCGCTTGCCCAGCGCCTTATCGGGAATCTGTATGCCAACGGCGAAGGCGTCATGCGGGATGTTGCACAGGCTGTCAGATGGCATACCTTGGCGGCAGAACAGGGCGACACCGAGACGCAGGCCGCCTTGGGATATCGCTATCTGACCGCAGAGGGTGTTCCGCGCAATATCGATCTGGCCCTGAAGTGGCTAAAGCCGGCCGCGGAGCAAGGGCATCAGGATGCGGTTCATAACCTTGAGTTGGCATATTGTCTCAAGCAAAAGCAATGCGTTTTTCAAGGGAACAGAATTGTCTCGCGCCGCAAATAAGGGGGATGTGGTAAGGCGGGCGATGACCTTTGCGTCTCAATGTACTTTATGCGTCATCGATGGATTCCGAACGTGTAAGCCGGTAGAAGGCGATTAACAAGAAAAGTCTCTATGCTAAAAGCAATTGCTCCAGACATCTGGCATGTGCCACACCATTTCACCGCAAGCGGCATCCCTGTTTCCTCCCGGATGACGGTTGTTCGGTTGTGGAATGACAGCCTTTGGCTGCATTCTCCTGTTCCTTTGACTGTGGAAGATCAATCAGCGTTAAAAGCCTTAGGAACGGTCAAGTATATTGTTGCACCAAATAAGGCACATCACCTTTTCGCGTCAGTATGCCTTGCGACCTTTCCGGAAGCGAAGCTCTTCGGTGCGCCGGGGTTGCTGGTCAAGAGGCCGGACCTGATAGGGATGACAGCGTTAAGTCCCACAGTCGAACTGGAATGGCGTGACGATCTCGATCAGGTCTTCTTTGATGGTATCCCGTTAAGCAACGAAACCGTTTGGTTTCACAACTCTTCTAAGACGCTAATCGTGACCGATCTATGTCAGTGGTGGCAAGGCGATCTGCCGATTGGGGCGAAAGCTTACGCGCATCTTACTGGCGTGCGCAATCAACTGGCGGTACCTCGGACAGTCCGATTTTTTGTTAAAGATCGTCAAGCAGCGCAAGCCAGTGCGCAGCAAATTCTTCAGTGGCCATTTGAGCGCGTCATCATGGCGCATAATTCCATTGTGGAAGACAACGCGTATGCCGCAGTAAAAGTAGCGTTTGCCGTTTTTCATTGCAAAGGCTGACGTTAAATTGCCATTTTGCGATTTATAACCACTCAATGAGGAGCGTCCCATGCCGAGCTGGCAATTAGAGAACGCGGACGTGATTGCCGCTGAAAACAAGTACACCTTCTATAAACCATCTAAAGAGTTAATCGAGCGTGTCGCACCCGGCGAGGTCGTCAAACTGATCTTTCAGTTTGAGAGTGATGATCCTGAAGCACCAGCCGCAGAACGGATGTGGGTACTTGTGGATGAGGTACTCGGGAACGGCCGCTTTAAAGGGCGACTCAACAATGAGCCGAGGTACATTCAAGACCTAAAACTCGATGATCCAGTTGAGTTTGAAGCGCGCAACATCATCAACACTGAGCATGACGATCATGACAATCTCGTTGAAAGATACATAAAGCGATGCTTCGTCACCAAGTGCGTGTTAAACGATGGTCTGAAGGTGGGATACCTTTATCGTGAGGAACCCGATGAAGAGGGCGATAGCGGCTGGCGGATTACCTCCGACACCGAGTCCGACGAATACATGGAGAACGCCGACAACATCGCGTATGTCTCGCTTGGCGCTGTGCTCAGTCGGGATGATGCATTTATTCATCTTCTGGATGCGGCGGTAGGATCAGCCTTCGTTCGAGATGCTCAAACGGGGCAGTTCGTGCCGGCTGAGGGTGAGGGCTAACTACTTCATCGAGTGAATATTAGAGGGCGCTATGTCGTACGACGGCGCCGCGCTACATTTTTGGCGTTAAGCAGATTACCTGTATTTGGAAACCATGGCGCTTTTCAGAAAAGATGTAATCCTTACTGGCGACGGCGTTTATCAGCCGGTGAATCTGTGGATCGACGCAGCAGCTTGTATGATTGTTTTTTCCTTTTTAGCCTCCCAGCTTTATATGGAAAAAATCCCGCTGTACGCAGCGCTATTGTTTACTCTGTTGACTGGCGCGATACTCATTTATAAAAAAGTAAAATACGGTAAGTTAGGGCGACCATTTATACAATTGTCGCCAACTGAACTGATCATGTATTTGCCGAGGGATTCGCGTGGCAAAGTTCGATTCAGTCTACAGCACCTCAGTGAGATTCAAATCTATGGCCGGGTAAAGCGGCGAAAATATAGATTTCTTCGGCATGATGGAACTTATGTTGACCTCGCGCCGATGTTCGAAGAGAAGATTGAGCAAGCAGCGATTCAGTTTCTAACGACGAGCCTGCCTCCTCAAATCGCTGTAAAAATCGGTGAGCCACAGACATTCTTTGAAGAGGTCCGTGGCGAAGGGCCGTGAGACATAAGTGCTTCGGCTCACGTAGCGTTAGGCTCACGTTTGATTATTCATTATAAGAACAGGAATTCAGTAAATTGGAATTTAATGCAGCAGCATGGCAACAAGAAATTGGCCGCCCGGTCCCAGCCAAAATGGCCGCTTTCTTTGAATGGTTGGCGCAATTTGACTATGGCGATCTTGGCTATTTTGAACTCACCCCGGAAAACGTGGCCAATTCTTCAGGCTGGGAGGGCATGGAGCGCTGGGGCGCAACGACATGGGGCTTCATGCGCTTGCCGGATGGGTCTGTCATTGCCTTGTGCGAAGCCGTGGAGCCTGCTGCGGTGGTGTATCTCGGCTCAGAAGGGGAGCTCAAGACGTTGGCGGAGTCGTTTGAAGAATTTCTGCTGTCCTGGGCAGAAGGCGAAGACCTGGATGTCAACGAGCTGTGCATCATGGAAGAGGATGAGCCTGAAGACAGTCAGCTAGAAGCATTCAAGGCATTCAAATCGTGGTTAAAAAAGAACAAGATCAAGGCGCCTGCTGTAAACGGGCCGTTTGACTTTTCTGCCTATGCCGACGGTGACGAACCGGTGCGCATTCAGCCTGGGCAAAAGCAACGTACAACCCCGGTGTTTTCCTCGCAGTATTTGGCGATTGCAAAAGAACTGGGCCCGACTTTTCAAGCGCTGTGTCATGTGCTTGGACGAACGGCGGATGATCCTGACATCGCGGCATTGACGCAGCAGCTATTTGGCAAGGCCCCACCGCAGTCGATCGGCAATGCCAAATACGACGATACCGTCGGCATGTACCATAAGAAGGTTGCTTTTGAAATGACCTTCAATCGCAATGTACGTAACCAGAAATATCCACCAGTTGCCATCGGTAAGAAAGCGATCTGCCCCTATCTATCACGTGTCTACGTCACCGAAAACGATGTTGAGCCCCTGTTTTTCGGCTTGCAGGGCGACGCGATGTGGAAAGAAATGGAGTGCCGTTTCCCTGGAAGGGTCAAAGTCATTACTGACGAAGATGGTTGGACGAAGAAGACGTTCAGTTTGCTCATTGATGATGTGCGCGACATCGAGCTCGTATTGTGGTCCACGAAGAAAGGCACGCGTGGGTATGCTGCCGTTGTCGAAGGCCGCGAGGTGGAATGGCCCGAAGAAGTGAAAAAAGTCCATAGTGGCGCAGGCTTGTTTGCCCAATGGGCGCTTGAAAACGGCTGGTTGGATCGCACGATGTTTGCGGGCCACGAAGCATTACTTGATGCCATGGCGCAAAGGCACGCGCGGCCATCCGAGCTAACACGAGTCGCATTTGATCGCGGCCTGTGGGATACCCATTTATTGGATGCGCCAGCATTGCGCGATTTTGCATACTCCTACTTCCATCGTCTGGATGGGCTCTGGCTCAACGCGGATTTAATAAAAATGTTCGGAAAACGTGTAGGTCCATACGGACACGACGAACCTGTGCTTGATGAAGATCCACCAGAAATCTATGACAAGGTTTTTGCTAAATTTAGCCAGCAGTTTGAAGCCTATAAAAAAGTGAAGCCGGACAGGCTTTAAAGACGTGGGGTTGATTGGTGGATGGCTTGGCTCCCGCCTTGGAGATAAGCCAAAAAATAATTGCGCTCAAAGCTGTCGTTCTTAAAGAGAGCTCGCTTTGAGCATTCTTCAACTATCTCATAGGGCGGTTAACTCGCCCGTGTTGGATGGTGGGCATAAGGCTTAGAGATTTTTACTTTTCAAGATGTATCAACATGGTTCAGCTACTTATCGCGAATGAGGTGTCGGACGAGTACCGCATTGAAACACGATTTGGTGGACGGCCATTTTTTGTCTTCTGCTACACGCATCCTGATACTTTGACCTGCGGCGATTACAACAATATGCTAGGCGAGACGCTAAACAAAAGGTATTTCCTACCTCCTATCGCGTAGATGACTGGCCACGATTGCGCGGGTTAACGCGAAGTCCCCAAAGTCGTACTCTGCTAACGCATCGCGCGAGATAATTTTCACCTCCGAGATCTCTTCATTCAGCTTCAACTCGCCATCGGCTTCGATGGCAAACGCGATGATGAGCTGATTGAATTTAGGCAGAGCGAAATGCCCTATGAACTGGCATGCATGCCCCTTCAAACCAAGTTCTTCTTTTGTCTCTCTGAGGATGGCGTCGTCTGGTAACTCGCCGCTCTCAAGAAACCCTGTGATCACGGAAAACACACCCTTCGGCCAAGCTGAATTCCGCGCCAGGATGTATTGGTCATTACACCGTATTGAGTATTCGCATCAAAACCGCCAGTCGTTCGCATCTGAAACCCGCTACCGATTCGCATGGCAAAACC
>CBHCMF010000167.1:0-9590 GCA_965974465.1 uncultured Noviherbaspirillum sp. | reverse complement strand
ATGCTCAATGCCGGGATCACCGACCCGAAAGAGCAGGCTATGTTCATGGCACAGATGGAGCACGAAAGCGGCGGGTTCCGTTCGCTGAGAGAAAACATCAGCTACCGGCCCAAGCAGTTTCTCAAAATGTTCGGCAAGCGCGCCGGGATCAGAACAGAAGAAGAAGCCCGCGCAATCCTCGACAAAGGTCCGCAGGCGACTGCCGAGGCGATGTACGGCGGCGACTGGGGCAAGAAGAATCTGGGCAACGTCGCCCCAGGCGATGCCCTAAAATTTAAGGGAAGAGGATTTGCGCAGCTTACCGGGCGAGCGAATTATGAGGCAGCCGCCAAGGGGACCGGACTTGATCTGGTCAACAATCCGGAACAGGCCGCCGATCCGGTGAATGCGGCCAAGATTGCAACGTGGTACTGGAAAAGCCGCACGGGACTTTCCGAAGCGGGCAAATCCGGCGATATCGTCGCGGCGACCAAGAAGATCAACGGCGGCAGAATTGGTCTTGAAGACCGTAAGCGGAAGTACGACAAATATCTGGCCGAAACAATCAAACGCATCGACACTGGCGGGCCTGTCGTTGCATCGACCAAGGCCGCAAAGAGGGCGCCCGGCGACGCGTTGGGCGGCACATCACCTGCACCGGCTGCGGTACCGGTGGTGGCGATGGCCAAGACCTCGCCGGAGACGATCGTAGAGACAGCTGCGTCCCCGACGCCTGCCATCCCGTCTGTCGTGGCGGCGGCCTCTCCACCGCCCAGGGCGGCAACGGTGGCGGTGCTGTCCGTGAAAATTCCTTCGCCGCCCACATTGCCGCCGACAGCCCAGGCAGTGATTCCGGAGCCGCTAAACAGCAAGGCTCCGCTCAAGGTCACGGTGGCCGATAGCCAGCTCGCGTCTCAAGATATACGTGACCGGCGCCTGGCAGCCATCGCGACGGGCGGCCTGTCAAGTTAAACGGCTCGCTGGAAAATCGATAAAGAGTGTGACAGACTGCCCGCACTGTCTAACAACAAGGATGTCTGTCATGTTCAAGAAGCTTTTGCTGGTCGGCCTGCTGTCGCTGTCGATTCCCGCGCTGGCCGGTGCATGGAACAGCGATGCCAACCTCAACAAGGCAATGGATCAGGCCGTGGCGACTTACAAGGCCAAGGGCGTTGCCGGGCTGGAGGATGAGGCGCGCAACTGCTACGCCGAGATAGACTACGCGCACACGAACAAGAGTCTGCCGCGCAACGTGGAATACTGCATTGCCTACGAGCTGTCAGCTACCCTAATCGACCGGGACGCAGCCAAACCTGGCGGCGCGCGCAGCGCGTATTTCAAGGACGTGCTGACCCGCTCCATGTACCAGCTCGAACGTGCGCGTGTGGTGACGCTGCCGGAACAGTTCGAGCGCTACCTTGGCCCGCGTTTCCAGAAGATTGAGCGCGCGCTGCCTGGCAAAATGTAAGCTGGCCCTGCCCCGCTAAAACCGCCTGCGTGCGGTTTTTTTTTACGCCTGCCGGTTAGGAAAACGCAACCGCGAACGGCAATTTTCGCACCTTAAAGTGTTTGAGAAATTCCTTCACACACTTTCTGAGGTGACGAGCATGACCGTTTCTACCGGCGCATTCCTCCATCAACAGTACAACCTTGTTAAAGCGCTTGGAGACAAGTCTGTTTCCAGCGATGCCATGTTCGTCATCGACGGATTCGAGCATCTGCGCCTGCTTTGCAAGCAATTCCCTTGGCCGACCCTGACACCAGGCGGCGAAATCGCCATTGCCAACCCGATGGGTGCCGAATCGTGGCAGCCGCAACAGGTGAAACTCAACCAGCAAGGCTCCGTGGCGTTCTACGAAACCGTGCGCGGAGACATGCACAACTTCATCGAAGCCATTATCGCCGTTGGCGGCCGCTTCGACGCAAAGATTTACGAGGGAAGCACGGAGCGCTTCCATCGCGCCGTGCAGATCCGAGATGCATTCTTCCAGTTCGATAACCCTGACCGTGACTGGGAAAACCGTTCGCAGGTAACAACGATTTCCGGAACGATTTTTTTCCACTACTTCGGTGAAACGATCAAGGGCAACGTTTAACTAGGAGCAGCCTTGAAACTGGGAGATCTGGCTGCTTCGGTCGAATGGCCGTTCGGCCTTGTCCTTGACGCTGACGCGACGAAAAAACTCGCCGTTGCCGCCAGTCGCCATTACGACGGGTGGGGACAACTGCGCAGTCTCGCGGTGGACTCTCCCCCGGTGCTGTCGCCTGATATCGACGTTACCGATGGCGAGTGGAGCATCATCAAGCCGCTCTACATGCTGTACGTCGAACGCGAGAACGCGCGCGCGCTGGAAGCGTCACGCGGCCTTGGCGTCGACGTATTCGGGCGCACCATTTCCGAGATTGCGACGGAAATCTCCCAGTACGAAACGGTGGACTTGCCACGCCTGGCGTTTTCCTGTCAGCCGGAATCGATCTGATGATTAGCATCAACGGCCTACGCGGAGACATGGTGATTGCAGCCTGCTTGCGCTATGACCTTGCACCGATCCCCATGACCTTCGAAGGCAAAATCCGAGTGACACCGGAGACTGCCGCCGACTATCAGGACGGCAAGATCTTGCGGATCAACGAGGTGGATTTCCGCATCGTCAAAACCGAGCCGCTGCGTAACGCGGGTGGCGGCCCGCAGAGCAACTATCCGCAGTCAGCCGTATCCCTGACCGCTTTCCCTGAAGGATGCGTGAACGTGGCAAGGCCGCGCAGATCGGCAGTAATCCATCAACGCACCAGCTTTGCGTCGATTTACCGCGCCTGTGGCGCGACCGTTGGCGTAACCGGTGATCTGATCGTCAACCGCTTTTCCTGCTTCATCGGCCATGTGCCAACCTTCCATTTGGCGAAGGTGCTGCAAGAGGAATCGGCGGTCATGACGTGGCGCGGGGGCAAAGTCCACTTGATGCGGCTGCCGGATGTATTCGCGCAGGAGCCAGTCGATGACGTGGACGAGGAAAGCGCCGAGGATATCAAGAGCGGGTTTCTTGAAGCCGATGAAATCCCAGTCTATATGTCCACCGATGAACGCGGCCAGTTTCTTTCAGGAGGCCGGCGCGATGCGGCGCAGACGGTCGGATTTTCCCCGCGCAAGAGCCTGCGCGAACTCAACTTCATGAGCCGGGTGCTGGTGCGGCGCAAAGTCATCACGGCCAAGCCGAACCCTACGCTGCGCGCAGGGGATGTGATTCTGGTGCGAGGCCTGCCTTTGGTCATCATGACGGCGGCGCACTACATCCAAAACAATACGGATGGCAGCGGTGCAAACCAGTATTCGCGCTACTGGCTTGGGAGTTCTTCATGATCGGATTGATGCCCGCGATAGTCGATTCAATTGACCGGGAAGCCCGGATTGCGCGCGTTCGCATCCCCGGCCTGACCGATGGCGCTGCCGAGCTGCCGGAAGCGGAGTTCTGCAATCCGATAGGCGATAAATCCGAGCATACCGAAATCCGTATCCTGCCCGGCGATCGGGTATGGCTGGCTTTCCAGCATGGCGACACCCGCTACCCGGTTATCGTCGGCTATCGACCGAAGAACGTGGAAAACGGCATCGATTGGCGTCGTTTTCACCATGCACACTTTGAGTTCAATGCCGACAACACGTTCAACATCATTGCGGGTACCCAAGTCAACGTGACGGCGCCAAAAGTGGTGGTCGATTCCCCGGACTCAAATTTCACCGGGAAAGTCACGATTGACGGTCTGCTGACCTACAAGGGGGGCATGGCCGGTTCGGGCGGCACTGGCGGCAAGTCGGCAACGATCACCGGCAGCATTGAGGTCACAGGCGGCGATATCAAGGCCGACACGATAAGCCTGAAGAACCACAAGCATACCGAGCAGGGCGATGGTGCGCCGACAAGCAGCGCACAGGCATAACGATTTTTACGGGGTACCACATGGCAAACAAGAACCTGATTTTCGATTTCTACAACCTCAACGGCAAAGACAAGTCCGTTGCGGCTGCCAAGCGTTACTTTGCGCGCGCGGGTGCAACCGTCACATCTGTCGATGTGGACACCAAGATCAAGAAGATCATGGGCGTCGAATCGCGTGAGGTCCAGTTCGGCTTTGCAGACAGTCAGACGGTTAGCTTTGGTGTCACCGGGACCGGTGACATTTATCAGATAAAGGTCAACGGCAAGCTGTTGCCGATGAAGAATCAGGAGGACCACGTTAAGGCGATCGCGGAGATTGTCGTGGCGATGGAGCGTGGCCGCAGCAAGTTTCAAGCTGCACTCGCAAAAGCCAAGGTCGAGCTGCCGCCGTCGATCAGAACCGCAGCGCCAAAGCTGGAGCACGTGCTACGAGAAAAGATTTCCGCGATTGATGAGGCTATCGGTGAGGCAAGGCAGAAGCTCGCTTTATTGCAGGCACATTCACTTTAGGAAAACGCAGCGCAGTAGCACGCAATTTCAGATTGAGAATGAAGTTTCAAAAGTTTGCACGGAGTTCCGTGCGTTGTTTTGCTAATCCATTTTTTGAAAAGGTATGACATGAGCGGAACTCAGAAATACACAGTACAAGATCAGAACGATCTTCACAAGTTCGTCAAAGCTGTTGTCGCTTCCGAAGCCAAGCCCGGCGTGGTCCTCGACTCTGCTGGCGCAGCCACCGCAGCACTGGACGCCATCAAAACTGAAAGCGGCGCAAACGCGCCGCGCGTCCTTGACGAGCTGCTTGGCAAGACCGATGACGAATCCAAGATCATCAAGGCAGTCTTTGACGGCGTGGCAACCTTCGAGCGCGAGCATGGCTTCCTGCCGACTGGCGACCTGCTGCTGTCGGCAATCCATCAGGGCGCATCGGTGTTCGATAACGTCACCAACAGCCACCATGACCAGATCAGCATCAATCCGAACGCCCCCATTGTTGCCATCCTTGGTGCAATCAACGAGGCAACCCCGTTCGCTGGCTACCTGCCGGCAGACAAGGGTTCCAACGAAGCGCGCTTGATCATCGTGTCGCACCTTGCCGGTTCCGACTGGGGCGATTACTCCGCTGCCGACCTAATGGATGGCGTCAACTGTGGCGGCGCTTACCTTGCCTCCTCGCGCACCAAGGAACTGAGCGCGCCGAACGACACTGCCAACTACAAGTTCGCCTTTACCGCAAAGGCATCAGGCGGCGCAGCCGTGAACCTGCTGCGTGGCCGTACCATCGTCTATGTGAATGGCCGTATCGCCGCCCAGGAAGTCGGTAATGCACCTAGCACGGCAGTTACCGTCAATATCGCCGGTACAGTGCGTCTGGATGGCACCGACTATTCGTTGTCTGGCAGCGTCAAGCCCGCACTCGGTGAAGTCGTCGTGACCCCGACCCCCGCACTTCCGAACGGCACGGTCGTGACCGTCGAAGCTTTCGTTGACTACGAAAAAAACGATGACGTGACCCCGCGCATGGCCGTTGATGCAACGTCCTATTCGCTGTTCGCATCGCCGTTCCGCGCCATCTACCAGATCACCCCGGAATCGCGCTCGCAGTTCGCCAATGAAGTCGGCGTCGATGCCGGTGCCGAAGCGATGATGGCAGTGCGCGGCCAGTACGCAATGGAGCGCCATTACAACGCGCTGCGCAAGGCCAAGATGCTGGCGAAGTTCATCAATGCCGAAACCTTCGATTTCGCTTACGCAACGCAAATTGCGCAAAAGACCCGCGCACAAATCTGGCAGGACTTCGCTTCGGTACTGGGCGTGGTCGATCAGAGGATGGCCGAGCTGACTGCCGATCACGGTGGCACCCATCTGTACGTCACGCAGTCCGTGGCGGCGCAATTCCTTGCGATGCCGCGTGACCTGTTCGAGCCGTCCGGTATCACAGCACGTCCTGGCATCTACCGCTTGGGCCGTCTGTTCGGCAAGTACGATGTGTACTACACGCCGAAGGTGCTCAACGAGACTGCCGGTGGCGCATCGGCTGAAATCCTCGTCGTGGGCCGCTCCACTCAAACCGCACGTTGCCCGATCATCTTCGGTGACGCATCGGCCCCGGTGTTCGAACAACTTGGCACTGGCAGCGACATGAAATCGGGCTACGGCTTCCATGCCCGCAGCTTCACTGCTGTCAACCCGCACCATATGTCGTCGTGCGGCTGCGCGCTGATTACGGTCTCGAACCTGAAGTAATCGCTCGCCGGTATCGGTTCGGCGGCAATGGCGACTTGGTCATTGCCGCCGATTTCAACATCAACAGGCAAAAAGGCTAACTAGAAACATGACAACCCAAGAAATCAAGGCCGCACCGAAGGCAGCTCCAAAGACACTGAAGTTCCCGCGTGACATGACCATCGTTAACGACACTGCGATTGATTACGTCGTGGCCCGCAAGTTCGTCGCCAAGAATTCCAAGGCAACCGTGCTGGTCAAGGACGAAGACGAACTCACCCGCATCCAGACCGACTGCCAGCATATCGTCGGCCTGCTCGATAACTACAAGGAAGCGAAGCTCGCTCCGGTTCGCGTGGAAGAAGCCGCGTAAGCCGGGCGTTTGCATCATTCCCAACTTTGAAACAGGGGTAATCAATGTCTTCTTATCCTCACACTCGGCAGCTTGGCGCTCAGGCCGGTGTCCAGCTTAATCCGCTTCGGGATAACACGGACGGATTCGCACCGGATCTTAGCGATCAGGTTGCTGCAATTTTTGGCCGATTCAAGCGGGGACGCATTGATGCCCCGTTCAAGGTCAACCGGGGCAACCTGCGTGCAAAACTGGGCGCGCCGGAATCGACTCGCATATCGCCGCTGAACGAGGCGTATGTGCACGCCTACGAAATGGTCAACAGTGGCGCGTATGAGCTGGTCGTCAATCGTCTGGTGCCTGCGACCGCAGCGGTCAGGTGGGCGGTGTTCAATATCGTTGCCAACGTGTCTTCGATCACTGCCGCCTCTGCTGCACCGACCTCCGACTATATCTTCGCCATCCAGCATCTGGAATGCTTCAATGACGGCATCAAGATCGAAGTCAACGCGCACAAGGTCGTCAATGAGTCCAACGTGGCACAGCCGTCGAAGGACATCACGCTGCGTCTCTTTGATCCCGCTGGCAACATGCTGTTCGAGTTCACCGGCTCGCTCGATGAAGCTGCCGTGGACGAGTACGGTCAGACCGACTTCATCGGTGCAAAGATTGCTGCGCAGACCGATCTGGTCGACATCATCGTTGCCGACGATTCCTCGATCCCGGTGGCTGCCGACTGCTATGGCCGCGCTTCCGATGGCGCCGAAAAGCTGGCGACGACCGGCGCAAACCCGCTGGTTCTGTTCATCGAGAACGGCACCGGCTACGTCGATGCCGACTACGACCGCGCCATTGCGCAGCTCGAAAATTCGACGATGGACTTTGGCTATATTGCCGGGGGTGGTTCGCAATCGATTGCCCTTCTTGCGAAGCTGGCAGCCTTCAGCGTTCGCGCAAATCGTCAGTTTGCCCTCGACATTCCCGGTGACATCAACCCGGAAGCGGCGATTACATTCGTGGCGCAACTGAATCTGGATTCCCATTACCATCAAGTGTATTGGGCACCGCTGGAAACGGACGACCCGCTAAACGGCGGCAAGGCCATCATCGGAACATCCGGCTTCAACATTGGCCGCCGCTGCGCGCGCAATGCACAGACCAATTCCTACGGGCTGGCGCCGAAGAACGCCCCGGTCGCGGGCAAGGAATGGCCGCTGGTACGTACCGGCGTCAAGCAGCTCTACACGCCGTCCGAGTACGAGCTGAATGATCTGGCCTTTGCCAAGATCAACCCGGTAGTTTTCGAGCGCTACAACGGCGGCGGCCGTTACGTGTTCCTCGACTCGCTGACCACGGCCAAGACGCAGGTTTCCTACCGCAAGCTCATTTCAGTAGCCGAAATGTCGTCGTCCATTGATGACATGGTGGCGAAGTACGCGAAGGAAGTGCTGCAACTGCCGATGGAAATGGCGATCAAGCGCATGTCGGACTTCCTGACCTTCCTGTTCAACGGCGCGCGCGCGTCCGGCTGGCTGGTGCCTTCCAACGAGGAAGCACTGGGCGACAAGGGCTGGACATTCACGGTTGAGCGCAATCAGGTTCGTCCGGCTGACCGCATGGACGTGTCCTACGGCCTGCACTATGACGGCGTGGTTCGTGCAATCCACATCACGCAGACGCTTTCCCGCTAAGGAGAAATGAATGTTGAAAACCTATCCGGGCGCTGAATTGATGCGTCAACTTCTCTCCCCGGCTGAAAAGCCGGGCAAGGCAGTGCTTGACAGCGTGGGTGAGGCAGAGAGCATCGGCGCAGCCGATTACGCCGTTGCCGACCTCCGCATGAAAGCCGGTGCTGCCATCCGGCAGTGGGCCGAAACCTCGACCGACGAGCTGGCTGACGGCGAAACGCTGGCTGACCGCCTGCTGGCCCTGTTTGTCGGCATCATCGATGCTGACAAGGACGGCGAAATCACCGAAGACGAACAGAAAATCGCGGACGTACTGCTCAATGCTGCGTGGGATTACCTGCACGGCTTGGGTTGCACCGAAGAAGACTGCGATACCCTGCTCAACAACTGGGATCCCGAAGCCGCAGTGCGCGTCAAGGATTTCGTTTCAGAGTCCGGTGACACTGCCGATCTGGATGCATTCGCGTTTGACGAGGATGCTGAAAGTCCGGTGTTCGATTCTACCGGTGCCGCCGTCATGGATGCGGTTTACAAGAAGCGCATCGTCGTGCGTGGCGGTCGTAAAATGCGCGTCAACAAGCGCATTTCCGGCGTGGTGCGCCTGACGGCCAAGCAGAAAATCGCCGTGCGCAAGATGCAACGCAAATCGCATTCGGCAACGGCCATGCTGCATCGCCTGAAGTCGATGCGTCTGCGTAAAGCCGCTAATCTGTAATCGACAATGGCGGCCCTCAACGACCGTCGCAGTAGCGCGCGCGAGTCCTCGTCCGTCCTGACTTCCCTGTGGACGGGACTCTCGCCGCACCTGATTGCGCGTTTTTTCCCGGTCAAGCGCCTCGATTCTGGTAGCAGATGGGAGCAGAGCCGCGACAAGCGCGAGATTTCCGCTGCTGACAAGTTCACAGTGGACGATGGCTTTGAAGTGCATTGCCCGATTACGGACGGGACCCAGGAAATCACGCTGAACTGGCAGTCCCCGTTCGAGAGTAGTGGCGCGGAATCGAAAGCGCCCACGCTGTCTGCAATGCTCCAGACCGGCGCGCTTGGCACGACCTTGCAGGCCATTGGCGACAAACTGGGCATTGACGCCAAGAGCGCCGGCGTAGAAAGCCTTTCCGCAGCACGAGGACGCACCAGCATCACCAAGCTCAATTCCACGCAGGTATTTTCCGGGATGCCGCCGATCAAGCGCAACCTGACGCTGCATTTCCGCGCGCTGGTTGACCCAGTGGCCGAAGTAGAGCGCCCTATCCAGCAGCTGGAAGAGTGGGCGGTACCGCAGTACCTTGCCTCTGACGGCCTGATTGCCAATGCCGTCAACAACGGCGGCGAGCAGCAGTTCTTGGAAACCGTATATCCCTCCATGTCTCCTCAGATCCTTGGCATGCAATATGGCAATGAAACCATGAT
>CBHCMF010000166.1:0-9637 GCA_965974465.1 uncultured Noviherbaspirillum sp. | reverse complement strand
ACGGAACAACAGTCACGCAGTGAAAACCTCGGTTGTATTCGCCTACCGAGGCGAAAGCAATCCACCCATTGCAGGATCAAAGTCAGCGGCGGCCGGAGATGTTGCATTGGGGGATAAATAGCGTATGAAAGGCAGCTGTTTGTGTGGCAGTATCGCGTATGAAGTTGACAGGCTGGATATGCCGATTGGGCACTGCCACTGTCAAACCTGCCGCAAAGCGCACGCCGCAGCGTTTGTATCAACCGCCGGCGTGAAGCGGGAACATTTCCGTTGGACGAAAGGAAAAGAGACGCTGTCTTCTTTCGATTCCAGCCCCGGCAAGCTGCGCCACGTTTGTCCTGTTTGCGGGTCGCATCTGGTTGCCGAGCGCCCGGCACAAGCGCATGTCATTGTTCGCGTAGCCACGCTCGATGACGATCCGGGCATCAAGCCTTTGATGCATATCTGGGCATCACATGATGTGCCGTGGCTTGCCTATGAAGATGTGCCCTGTTTTCCAGAATGGCAGAACGAACGTTAAACAGACCTTAGAGCGGTTTGAGGATCCGTGTACGGGAGCCAAGATCGGGCCGAGGAGCGGATGTGTACGTGGTGTACACTGAGCACCGCTGGCCCGAAATGGGCCGCGGCCGGCGAGGCCCGTACACGGACCAGCAAGCCGCTCTAGAACGCTTTTCATCAATAAGGGAGACCGCGTGAAACTCTATCCACTATTTCTGCTGATGGCTACCGCCACTGTTTTCAGTCCCGGGCCAGGCGTGATGATGACGCTGACGAATTCGATGCGTTATGGTTTGCGTGGCACGTTCGGCGGCATTCTCGGTATCGCGTTTGGCGCGCTCGTCGTTGCAGCGATATCCGCGACCAGTATCGGCGTCGTCCTTGCGACCTCCGCTATTGCATTTACGGTAATGAAGTATATCGGTGCGGCCTATTTGTTTTATCTCGGCATCAAACTCTGGCGTACCCCAGGTTTCCAGTTCAGCGAAACCAGCAGCCAGAAAGCAAGTTTTGGGAAACGATTTATGGAAGGACTGTCGCTGCAATTGACGAATCCGAAAGCGATATTCTTTTTCCTTTCGGTATTCCCGCAGTTTATCGACCACACGATGGACTATGCTATGCAGTTCGCCATGCTGGTACTCACCTACAGCACCTTAGTGGTGGTGATTCATTGTTTGTATGCCTTGACCGCACAACGCGCGAAAGCGTGGCTGACCTCAGGAAAGGTTGCGCGTACAGTGAACAAGATCGGCGGCGCGACTTTTATCTTTTTCGGTGCAGCGCTCGCTACGGCGAAAAGATAGTGCTTCCAACACCAAAGGTCTCTTTCAAGCCCGCCTGCCCTTGCGGTGTTAGCTGCAACGCTCTGGTCTGATGTACCCGTAGCACCCAGCGGCGTTCAATCAATTCCGCCAGCAGTGCGGCGCCTAATGCGCCGCCCAAGTGAAAACGCCGTTCGCTCCAATCAAGGCAGCCGCAAGCGAACTGACGCTTTGCCGCGCGCAGCGCGTCGAGATCAAGTCCAAGCCGGCGAAATGCCTTTTCGCCTTCGGCAGATAACGCAAAATGCTTCTCATGCCGCACGAGCAGCCCTTGCTTTTCGAATTGCGCAAGAAGCGATACGGCCAGCTCTCCGGCAAGATGGTCGTAACAAGTACGCGCATAACGTAGTGCCCCGGGCGTGCCTTTTGATGGAGGCAAGGGGCGTAATGCTGGACGCGGACTGATCGCAGCCAGCGATTCAAGCGCCAGCGCGACGGCATGGCTGGTAAGCCGGTAGTAGCGATGTCGCCCCTGCGTTTCCACCTGCAACAACTCCGCGCTCACCAGCTTCGATAAATGTCCGCTTGCAGATTGCGCAGAAATGTTGGCGGCGAACGCCAACTCTCCAGCCGGACGGGCCCGACCATCCATCAACAGCCACAGCATGGCAGCACGTGCTGGTTCACCTACCAACGCGGCAACCTTGGCGATGTGCATTGCTGATTCCATGATTCATCCTTGGATGAAATGTTCATTGAACGACCATCGTATCATGCCGTCAGAACGCATTTCAAAGAAGACGAGGCTGCCATGTTCGCTGTCGCATTCGAAGTATTGCCGTCGGAAAGCGGCTACCAAACCTATCTCGATACCGCCGCCGCACTGCGGCCTAAGCTTGACCTGATTGACGGATTTCTGTCGATTGAACGTTTCAAGAGCACGACCCATGCCGGCTGGATCCTGTCGCTATCGTTTTGGCGTGATGAAGCCGCACTGGTGCGTTGGCGTGGTGACAATGCGCACCATGCGGCACAAGCGGCGGGACGGGAAACGATTTTTGATGATTACCGAATACGTGTCGTGCACCTGCTTGACGCCCCGCAGGAAGAGCCGCGTCCGCTGCTTGGGTTGTGGGAATTTCCGACGGCCGATGCAATGACGCCTGGCAGGCAGTATCAGAGCCTGACGACGCCGGAAAAGGAGATTGCCTTATTCGATTTCACCGATGCATCCCAGGCAATCGCTTGGCGAAAACACGCTATCACCCATGCGATGCCGCCATCACGCGTGCTGTGCGGTGCAGTAATGCGTGATTACGGCTTGTTCGAGCGTGCGCAGGCACCGCAAGTTTTCCCGCCTGTGCCCCGTACCGATGAAAGAAAGGATTGAGCCCGATGAAAAACAGTGTATTCCTGCAATCCGAAACCAGTGATCCGTATGCATTCTATGCCCGCATGCGAACGCGGCAACCTGTTTGGCACGATGCCGATAACGATATTTGGGCCCTCTATGCCTACGCGGATTGCAAACGCGTCTTGGAGACGGACAGCGCGCAGATTCCCGCGCAACATCCAGATGGATTGTCTTTGCTGAATAAAACGTCGATCAGTCTCATCAACCATCTTGCGCGTTTGGCCAATCCACCAAGCCATACCACGAGCCGGCAGGCGGTACTGCGCCTGTGCGGGCACATGCAGCCGGTAGACACGATCGGGTTATTGGCACGCCTGCTTGGCACCGCCAACGAAATCGACTGGGTGGAAGCGGTCTGCAAGAAATTGCCTGGGCTGGCAGTGATGACAGCATTCGGCTTTTCCGAGCAGGATAAAGAAATGCTTCTGCCAAAGCTCGAAGGACTGACGAAGATCATGTTGCCGAACAAGTCAATGCAGCAAGCAGCCGAGATTAACGCCCTTACAGAAGAAGTTTGGCCGCTGATCGAGCGCAATGTTGCACAGCAAAGGCCGGCAAGTGCAGCATTCGATGCCTCGCACACCATCCATGTGGCCAATCTGATCGGTTTGCTGATACAGAGTTACGATGCGGGCCGCGGCATCCTAAGCAATGCCTTATTGCAATGGCTGCAGAATAATCCACAGTCTTCTTCTCAGCCTCTCAGCCGCGACCATTGCCGGCGCGTCGTCATGGAAACCTTGCGCTTTGATCCGCCAATCCAGAATACGCGAAGAGTGCTGACCGAAGACCTGACATTCAATGACACCGTCCTACCCAAAGGGGCGAACGTACTCGTGGTACTGGCCTCAGCCAACCGGGATGAGCACGTCTTCGAACAGGCCGATCGCTTCGATATAACGCGCAGCAACGCCAACGCCCATCTGACCTTTGGGGCCGGTGCGCACCGCTGTGCGGCACATCACTTTGCCGTTGAGATGACGGCAGACGTCTTGTCGGCGCTATTCAACGGCAATCGAAAAATCAGCTTACTGGCACAAGAAATCCCATATGCACCGATGGTGAATGCGAGGTTGCCTGAGCAACTCTGGATGCGCTGTTCGTCGGCGTCTCATCTGGAAAACGGCGCATAAAGCAATTTCATCAAATTGCTCATCTGATTCAAGAAGTAACCCTGTGCTTCATTCACCATCTGATTGCAGGCCTGTTGATCCAGGGTGCCTTCACATTCCTCTGACGTCAACCGACCATCCCGATAGCGGGTTTCCTTCATTTTCACGTGGAGATTTCCGCCTTGAGAATACACTTCTGTCGAGGAATAGCGGAAAGTGAAAAATCCGCTTGGCTGAGAGAATGTCGAGAAAGGCGCCGGGACATTCACCTTGTCCGTTTCATCCGCCGGCACGATAGCACCGTGCCGCCTCTCGAGCTCTGTGCTCATGGTATGCCTCCGATAAGGGTGCCGATTGCTGTGCGCATGGCATTCATTCCGATCGAAGCCGTGTGGATCAATCCACCTCGAACGTCACCTTGGCATTGATGCGGTAATTGACCACCTTGTTGTTGTCGACCTGGGCTTCGAATTCCTTGATATAAACGGAACGGATGCCGTGTACGGACTCGCTCGCCTTCGATAAAGCAACGGTCACGGCGTCTTCCCAACTCTTGGGCGATTCAGCGAGCACTTCGATGACTTTCATTAAGGGCATGATAGTCTCCATAGGCAATGATTGATGCGTCTTTATCCTCTTTGGACAAAAGCGCAAGCACGCCAGGAGGCGTGCATTCCCATGAATGATAGACAGCGATGAGACGGCCGGACTGACCGATATCAATGCGCGTCAGTTGCGCGCGTGGGAAATCTGAAAACTTTCCACGCCTGCAACCGCAGCCAGCGCATGCGACAGTTCGCTAATGCGCGCGCCGCTGGCCTTGCTGAGCGCGACGGCAACAAACTGCCATTCCATCTTGCCATCCTGCATAGCAATGATGATGGAGCCGCCCGCCACTTCGTAGCCGTGTTGCAGCATGCGGCTGCGCAGCGCCTCTTCGTGAGGGGCATGTCCGAGTGCAAAGCGTAGCGAAATCGCAATCGCTTGGCGCGATGGCAGACTGCTGGCAAACCGAGGTACCGACACCATGCAAAACGCCGACAGCAGCGCAAGCATGATGGCAGACAGATAAAAACCGACACCCACCAGCACACCGGTCACCGAGGCCGCCCAGATCGATGCCGCCGTGGTAAGCCCACTAATGTTGAAACCTTCTTTCATGATCACACCGGCACCGAGAAAACCGATGCCGGTGACGATGCCCTGAATGATCCGGGT
This sequence comes from uncultured Noviherbaspirillum sp., assembly GCA_965974465.1. Taxonomy (GTDB): domain Bacteria; phylum Pseudomonadota; class Gammaproteobacteria; order Burkholderiales; family Burkholderiaceae_D; genus Noviherbaspirillum. The sequence continues at coordinate 4,628 of CBHCMF010000166.1, read as the reverse complement.
CGGATCCGCCCCAAGGCCGATCGCGACATGACCACCAAACCATTCGTTCGGATAACCGGAAATCACCGTCAATGCAGTAGACGCCATGCACACCAGACCGTAGGTGCGCATGCCTGCAGCACGACCATGATAAAAACGCTCATAGCCGACCAGCAGGCCGAGTAGCAACGCACCGGTCATACTGAGAAATACGATCACATTACTTTCCAGCACCGGGCCCGTCCAGAAAGCGGCCAGCGATTCCAGCTTCAGCATATTCAACCAATCCTTTTCATCGTATTCCAGCGTCTGGTGACATGCTGTCACCTAGTGGTCCATCACGCTTCAATTTTCGGAATACTTTTGAACAGCACTCTGTCAGATTCCCACCCTCTTGCAGGGGGAAGGAGCCCGGCGGAGCGCCATCCAAGCACAACGTGAAAATCGAAGAGGAACGGACCACTAGAGCGGTGTGAAGGCGCGTGCAAGGGAGGTCAGCTCGGACCGAGAAGCGCAACCGTACATGAGGTACGGTGAGCATCGCAGGCCCGGGATGGACCTCTTTCACGCACAATCAAATCGCTCTAGAAGAAATCCTTTCCCTCTAGAAGGATTGTAAGCGCAGATCATGACGACGCATACCTCCATTAAGCATGGATTTGTATCGCTTATTAGCAGCGCTTATTGTGAGCGAATAGAAAATTTTCGTAGCGGTCATCGGGCCTGCTGGTACACACGCCGCGAGACCGTTGGATGAGGGAGGAATGTGAGAGTGGCGCAAGCGCGCCTTTTCTGCTCTTTTCAAGAGTACAGCGGGCACCAGCGGTTAGAACGATTTCTTTACTACCTTGTCTGGCGATTTCCCAGGGCGCTCATTGACAACCACATCCACGCCGCTGGTGTTGCGCAGATCGGTATCGACTTGCCCCTGTTGCAAGTCAATATAGGCTTGCTTGATATCGTCACGCACGACGCTCTCTTGGCTATCGTCGGATTCATCACGCTCATGCGGTAGACGCGGCGTTACCCCTTTTCGTGCAGGGCGTTTGGTCTTTACCTGATGCTGCTTCAGTGTCGTTTTCATTGCATTCCCGAATGGTGAGAGGCAATACGCATTCGAACCCGCAGCACCGCAAAGATTCCCTTTGCCACATAATTTTTTAACAAGAGAGGCCGCTTGCGAGAGGTGCTTGCACCACATATCATGGCCGCCGTCATGGTTGTTGCTGTACGATGACCGTTATGCACAATTGCTGTGACGCACATTGATTCACTTTTACATTGAGGTCGGCACCATGCCCTATATCGATTCCGAATTTCATCGTGACAAAGCTCTCTCTTTGCTGAATGATGCCGAACAGATTTTCGACACGACCGCCGTACAGCAGGCAGTCGACAACATGGCGAAGAAGCTCAACGAACGCTTCAATGCCGAGAACGGTGCCCCGTTTCCTCTCGTACTAGGCGTCATGGGTGGCGCCGTGGTGTTCTGCGGTCAGTTGCTCACCAAGCTGACGTTTCCGCTCGAATTCGACTACATGCATGTGACCCGTTACGGCGGCAAGGATCAAGGTGGCGCCATCGAGTGGAAGGTGATCCCGCGCTCCAACGTCGAAGGACGCACCGTGATCGTGCTGGACGATATTCTCGATGAAGGCGAAACGCTCGCGCATGTGAAAGAACGCTTGCTCGCAATGGGCGCCGCGGAAGTTGTTCTGGCGGTATTTGCGGAAAAGGAGATTGGCAAAATCAAGCCGGTGCAGGCGGATTATGTCGGCCTTACGCTGCCGAACAAGTTTGTGGTCGGCTATGGGATGGATGCGTATGGATACTGGCGCAATCTGCCAGGGATCTGGGCGATTAAGACGGGAGGCTAAGTAGAGCGCATTCGGGATTAGTCGTGCTGTGCGGTGTCAGCGCTCTCCGTATCTTTCTTCTTTAACGTTTGTTTCGCCGGGTACATGGTGAAGCCGATGAGGCGGGTGACGACGGCTGCCAGATACATCAGTCCCGCCATCATCTCGATACTGGCCAACGAGCGCGCGTGCGACGAGACGGCCACAATGTTGCCCATGCCTGTTCCTGTCAGGAGCGCAAAACTCAGGTGGTTCAGGTCGGACCAGGTGCGGATAGTACCGTCATCTGAGAATGCGCCTGGCTGCAGTGCTTGGGCCATTACGAAAAGGTGGGTGAATGCCCAAACAAGAAGTGTAAAAGTGGCAGCCGCCGCGTAAAGCTCATCGACTGTCGTTTGGTCGTCTTCCATCATGTAGGCAATGAGACTACCTGCGGCAAAGAAGTAAAAGGCGGCTTCCAGTGCGGATGACCAGGGGAGGAGGCCGGGCATGTCGAAGAACGTTTGCAGAGCAAGGAGAAGAATGACAGGCACTGCGAGCGCGACACCGATCCAGGTCGGCCCCGGTGTCTTGTGAACTGTGCGAATCGTCATACTCAGCACAACAACCCCGAAAACATTGAGGCCAGCGCGGCCAATTTTCGTGTCTTCAATAAACGGGTACAAGAGCACGCCCAGCAGCTGCACGAGCAGCAATATAGCCGAGGGGTGCCTTGGAGTATGGTGAAAGAATCTCGTCATCCGGGAACGCTCGTGAAAAGAATCCTTGACATTAAACCACGTCAGGCACTTCCTGGTCGAATTTGCTTCTACATATGCGCGCATCCCCGCTTCTAGCGCCGTTGTCGAAGAATGAATAAACGGTTACTGAACAGGAGATGGCCGTGGCCCGTCAGAATGGCCAAACGCCTTGATATGGGGAAATTGCCGTCGCCGTCGAATCATTCGACGCTGAGTAAGCGCTTTAGCACGCTCCCGCTTTCTGCAGCGTTCACAGCGTCGGGGTCAGGTCTTGCTTTTTCCGCAAAAGGCAAGACCTGCCCCCGACGGTTTGAACTCGATAAGATGTCGATTTATGATTGAAGCAATTCCATTGGGGATATAGATGAACCGAAACGAAATGTTAAGTAGCGAATTACAGCGCGATATAGAAAAAATTCTTGGTAAAGAGATTTCGTTATCGAGATTCCATACAGTGGAGGTCTTCATGGATTTCACAGATTCTGACTTATGTGATTTCCGCATAATGTTTGCAATGAACGAAAGACTTGTAATTCCCTACCTGTTGTTTTTGATGAAAAATGATATTCCGTTTAGCATGATCATGTCCTTTTGTGGAGTTGTCATTCAACAAAATGTTGCGGTGAAGGATTGGATTGAGAACTTGCCTGCTCCTCTTAAATTAAAATTAGACAATCGGGGCAAATAGCATATTCAAAGCAGCATCAAAGTCTGGGTTGGAGTTTAAGTCAACTATTACGCGTCAAACTGATCGATTAATTACCTACAATTCGTCAACGAATCAGCGAATTATCGGTGTTTGTCAACGTAGTTGTCGTGTGACCTCAAGCCGCCAGCTTTTGCTCGGCAATCCAGGCAGCGTAATGCTGCGCCGGGCTGCAGTAGCCTAACGCGGAGTGGCGGCGTTTCCGGTTATAAAACATCTCGATATACTCGAACAAATCCTGCCTTGCCTCTGCTCGCGTCTCATAGTCTTCGTGGAAGACGCGCTCGTTTTTCAAGCTGTTGAAAAAGCTTTCCATCGGCGCATTGTCCCAGCAGTTTCCCTTGCGGCTCATGCTCGCAACCATGCCATAGTCGGCCAGCAGTGCCTGGTAATCGCTGCTGCAATACTGGCTGCCGCGATCGGAATGGTGCAACAGCCCTGAGGCCGGCTTGCGGCGGAAACGAGCCATACGCAACGCATTCATGACCAGTTCTCGTGTCATCCGGCCATCCATCGCCCACCCCACGATCATGCGCGTGTACAAGTCCATCACCACCGCCAAATACAGCCAGCCTTCACGCGTCGGAATGTAGGTGATATCTGCCGTCCACACTTGATCTGGGGCGCTTGCCACGAATTGCCTCTCCAGCAGATTCGGCGCCACCGGCAATGCATGCTTGCTGTCAGTCGTGGCCTTGTAACGCTGCTTGTGTTTTGCGCGAATGCCGTTGGCCTTCATCAAGCGTTTGACGCGGTCCCGGCTGACCGGAATGCCTCTGGATTTCCATTCCTCCGTGATACGTGGCGAGCCGTACGCCTGTCGGAATTGCGCGTGTACTGAACGAATCAGCGTCAGCAATTGCTCGTCCGAGAGCCAGTGGGTCGGCCCGCCGCATTTCTTCCAATCGGCGTAGCCGCTGGTCGATACGCCCAGTTGCTCGCATAGCGCTTGCAGGGGATAGGAATCGCGTTGACTGTCGATCCAGGCATACCTCACAGCGATTCCTTTGCAAAGTATGCCGCCGCTTTTTTTACGATTTCCAGTTCCATCTTCAGGCGCGCATTCTCTGCCTTTAGCCGCGACACTTCCATCTGCTCCGGCGTGACCGCCTTGCCGGCGCCTAATTTGCCTGCCTTCGCGGCTTTGTGCCAGTTCGATAGCGTTTGTTCGGTAATCCCCAAGTCACGCGCCACTTGCGCCGGACGCTTGCCTTCGCTTTCGACTTGCCGAACCGCCTCCTGCTTGAATTCGACCGTGTAATTCTTCTTCGGAATCTTGTACATCCTTTTACCTCCAGTGCTCAGTTTAAACTGTCACCGTTGGTATCCGAAATTCGCGGCCAACCT
>CBHCMF010000165.1:0-9772 GCA_965974465.1 uncultured Noviherbaspirillum sp. | reverse complement strand
TAGTCGTTGACGTTTCCTGCAAAGCCGAGCTCACGATAGAAAAAGTGATTCAATAAACGTAGTTTTTGAACGGTGGATGCGTCCGGCGCCAACCGACGTTTTAACTTTGCCGCCAAAATATCAACTTCTGCTTGCGTACCCGCCAGGTCTAACTGAGGATCAGCGTCCTGTGCGATAGCTACCGCCGCTTCAAAGAGCGGAATGGAATCGTCTTGTTGAACCAGCGACGCAAAATAATCGAGAGATTTGATCGCCATACAATGACCATCATAAACCATGACGTGATTAATAAAAGGCCGAGATGGCGATGCATGGCAATAAAACCGAATACTCGATTAAGTCGATATGCGCTTAAAGTCCCGGAAACGGAAGCCCATCATGAGCAGTGCGCCAAAGTAAGTTATGCCGCACGCTATTATGACCAAGGCAAGGGCGCCTATGCGTTGTATGGGGTGGGCTTGTAGTGCTATCCATTGAAAATGACTGGACGTCCAGATGGCAACGCCAGCTAGCAAGAAAAGGGCGCCACTCAATTTTGCAAAAAACAACCTCCAGCCACGATGTGGTACGTAAATTCCGCGCCGCTGCAATCCCCAGTAGAGAAAACCAGCATTCAGGCAAGACCCCAAGGCAATCGACAACGCCAGTCCGGCATGTCCAATTCGGGGAACCAACAATAGGTTCATCAATTGGGTCGCGATCAGCACGCCGACGGCGATTCTGACGGGTGTCCGCACATCTTGTTTTGCATAAAAGGCGGGAGCAAGGATTTTTACCAAAATAAAACCCGTCAACCCGACACCATAAGCGACCAAGGCGCGTGCGGTCATTTCTACGGATTGCACGTCGAACTTGTCTCCATAATGGAAAAGTGTCGCGGTAAGTGGTTCCGACAAGGTCGCTAGGCCGACCGCTGAAGGTAATGCTAGAAGAAAGGTCAGGCGCAATCCCCAATCAAGCAATGCCGAATATTCAGTCGTATCACCAACCGCATGTGCTTTAGATAGACTGGGCAGTAAGATGGTGCCGAGGGCGACGCCAAGTAATGCAGTTGGGAATTCCATTAAACGGTCCGCATAACTCAGCCAAGAAACGCTACCGGTTCGCAGATGGGATGCGATATTGGTGTTGATGATCAAGCTGATTTGCGCAACGGAGACGCCGAAGACGGCCGGACCCATTTGCTTCAGCACACGCCGCACTCCAGTATCACTCAGCGCAACGCTGAGATTGAGGCCGATGCGCGGCAACATACCTACCTTGTACAGTGCCGGAATCTGAATTGCTGCTTGCAGAACGCCGCCAATAAGAACAGCAAAGGCGAGTGCGTAGATGGGCTGTTCCATGTAAGGCGAGGCAAACAAAGATGCTGTGATAAACGACAGATTGAGCAAGACGGGGGTAAAAGCAGGAATTTTGAAGTGCCGCCATGTATTCAAAATCCCACTCGCTAATGCGACGAAGGTCATGAATCCAATATAAGGAAACATGATGCGCGTCATCAAAACGGACATCGTAAAAGTGTCCTGGTTCGAATCAAGTCCAGTAGCAACAATATAAACAACGGCAGGGGCTGCAAGAACCCCAAGCAAGCAGGTAATTAAAATCGTCCAGATCAAGGTGGTGGCGACATGGTCGATTAGTGTCTTGGTGGCTGCCTCACCTTTCTGGTTCTTATATTCAGCCAAAATCGGCACAAAAGCTTGGGAAAAAGCCCCTTCCGCGAACAATCTACGAAGCAAGTTAGGAATGCGAAAGGCTACGATGAAGGCATCCGTATAGGCAGAAGCGCCAAACGCACGAGCGATCAAGACTTCTCGTAGCAGGCCGGTCACGCGCGAAAGCATTGTGAGGCCGGAGATAGTGGCAAGCGTTTTGTGCAGATTCATAGAACGCAATTATAGCGGTTAGGCGCGATATAGCCGGGAGGCACATTTCTAAACTGCATTGGCGTTCACCCACCGGTCGAGAGCAATGGCGTGCTAACAAAGTTATTATCTTGCGAAAGAGAATTTTCCATTGCTAGGCATCAATGCTGACAAGAGGGACTTCTCATTGCCCATTTCTCAAAAAAACGTTATAATCTGAAGCTTTACAGAATTCTGTCTCGCAATACGCGAACACAGTCCGATTTCGTTTTAGGAAATTTTCATGGCAAATACCGCGCAAGCACGCAAACGTGCTCGTCAAGCAGTCAAGCAAAACGCACACAACTCCAGTCAGCGTTCCACGCTCCGCACCGCAATCAAGGCCGTTCGTAAGGCACTCGAAGCTGGCGATAAGGCGGCGGCATCGCAAGTATTCCAGGCTTCCGTTTCGACGATCGACCGTATTGCCGACAAAAAAATTATTCACAAGAACAAAGCAGCTCGTCATAAGAGCCGCTTGGCTGCAGCTCTGAAAGCACTGGCCTAAAGGCAATCTTTTGTTCCGGCGGTGATCCGCTAGGACTGGGATTCTGTATTTCTGAAAACCCACTTGGTCATGTCAAGTGGGTTTTTGTCGTTTCTGGTGTTGTTTTGGAAGGGGGCTCAGCGATGTTTGGTGTGAGCTTCCTTAGGCTTATTCACCGGGGCAGGCCTGTGATGGTACTCCCTGGCTTGATATTCTTCTGCTTGAACCAGCCCCGATTCATTTCCAGTGCAAAGCGCACTGGCTTCTTCGCACAATGCGAGTTTGTTGTCTGTGGCTGCATATCCTCAATGTTGATGATTTTGCCATTTTCATCGATGAAGGCGACGGACAGTGGGATGAGAGTATTCTTCATCCACATGCAAACACCCGCTGGGGCATCGAACAAGAATAGCATGCCTTCGTTTGCCCCCATTTCTTGGCGATGCATCAATCCTTGCTGACGATCAGCCTCTTTTGCTGCCACCTCCGCCTTGATGACATGGATGCCTGCGTTCAGTGAAATGACGGGAAATCGCTTAGTTTGTTGGGCGATCGCTGGTGAGGTGGATATAGCAATATGGGTCGCGAAAAATAGCGAAAACAGAAGTTTAATGCGCATGACGAGTGCAGAAACAGACAAAAAGGTTGGAAAGTTTAGCGTAGTTCTGTGGCGGACACCTCACGTGATTCGCCAGGCCAAAGAGGGTGGGTTGCTAAGGAGAATGGCCCGATCGCAATCCTGACTAACCGTAACGTTGGTAATCCTACTGCGGCTGTCATGCGGCGTACCTGCCGATTTTTTCCCTCTGATAGCGTGAGAGAGAGCCAGCTGGTCGGAGTATTGATTCGCGACCGAATCGGTGGATCCCGTTCCCACAGCCATTCAGGTGGCTGAATCTCTATCGCCTTGCAGTGCTGCGTCACAAAATCCCCAAGATCAAGTGGTCCTTGTAAGCGTTCTAGGGCTTCTCTTTCTGCGATGCCTTCCACTTGCGCGATGTAAGTCTTCGGTTGCTTGCTGTCGGGATGACTGATTTTGTGTTGAAGTCTCCCATCATCGGTCAGCAGTAGCAATCCTTCGCTGTCGGCATCAAGCCTGCCTGCAGGGTAAATTCCGGGAGTGTCAATGAAGTCCGCCAGGGTTTTTCTCGTCGCATGCGGAGAGAACTGACACATTACCTGAAAAGGTTTGTTGAATAGGATAAGTGACATCTGGGGAGTGTTAGGGTGCGCGGTATCTAAACTATGCACTAGGCTGGAATTTTGCTGAAAGAAAAACGTATTTTACGCTTTGAATATGTGGAATTTAGGCGCTAGTCTGATTAAAAAGAAGTATTAGGGTTGTATATTTTGTTTGCTCTTTGGATTTTTCTTTGTGTGCTGGTCACGCAGGTGGTCATTGTCATTTCTGTACGTATGTTGACGACTGTAAAAATTATGGCATCTAGTAAAATACTGGTGCATAATACGAAATAACTGTCTTATGTCTTATATAAGACATGGGTATCGCTTTAAGACAAAATTTTAAAGTCAGAATCAATCTCCATTTTCCTTCCTCAAACCCCCTCCGGAGCCTAAGATGTACCAACATATCAAAGTGCCTGCCGACGGCAAAAAAATCACTGTTAATGCCGATTTTTCGCTAAATGTTCCCGATAATCCGATTATTCCGTACCTGGAAGGTGATGGTACTGGTGTCGACATTAGCCCGGTCATGATCAAAGTGGTCGATGCTGCGGTGGCTAAAGCGTACGGTGGTAAACGCAAGATCAGCTGGATGGAAATTTTTGCTGGTGAAAAATCCACTAAAGTGTATGGTCCAGATGTCTGGCTGCCGGAAGAAACTTTGCAAGTCCTGAAAGAGTATGTCGTGTCGATCAAGGGGCCTTTGACTACGCCTGTTGGTGGTGGCATCCGTTCTCTGAACGTTGCACTGCGTCAGGAGTTGGATCTGTATGTCTGCTTGCGCCCGGTGCGTTATTTCAAGGGAGTCCCTTCTCCGGTGCGTGAACCAGAAAAGACTGACATGGTTATTTTCCGTGAGAACTCCGAAGACATTTACGCCGGCATCGAATGGCAAGAAGGTTCCGACGGTGCCAAGAAGCTGATTGATTTCTTGGTCAAGGAGATGGGTGTTAAGAAGATTCGTTTCCCCGAGACCTCTGGTATTGGCGTTAAACCTGTCTCGCGTGAAGGTACTGAGCGTTTGGTGCGTAAGGCAATTCAGTACGCAATCGATAATGACAAGCCGTCCGTAACCATCGTCCACAAAGGCAACATCATGAAGTACACGGAGGGTGGCTTCCGTGATTGGGCATATGCTTTGGCTCAGAAGGAATTTGGTGCTGAGTTGATCGATGGCGGTCCGTGGTGCAAATTCAAGAATCCGAAGACCGGCAAGGAAATCACGATTAAAGACTCGATTGCTGACGCATTCCTGCAGCAGATTCTGTTGCGCCCGAATGAGTACAGTGTAATCGCTACCCTGAATCTGAACGGCGACTACATTTCTGACGCGTTGGCAGCGCAAGTCGGTGGCATCGGCATTGCTCCAGGGGCCAATTTGTCTGATTCTGTAGCGATGTTCGAAGCGACTCACGGCACTGCACCGAAGTATGCAGGTAAGGACTACGTGAACCCGGGTTCCTTAATCTTGTCTGCGGAAATGATGTTGCGTCACATGGGCTGGACAGAGGCGGCTGACTTGATTATCTCCTCTATGGAAAAAGCGATCACATCGAAGAAAGTAACTTACGACTTTGCACGGTTGATGGAAGGAGCAACGCAGGTATCGTGCTCAGGTTTCGGCGAAGTGATGATCTCGAATATGTAGTCCAATGGGGCAGGGGAAAAGCCGGACATAGTCCGGCTTTTTTTATTGTCGACCGGTTATTTGTTTGAGTTTGGAGATGTGCCTATCTCTCACCCGCGATGCACGCTGAATTCCTCATGCTGCTTGTGAATGCTGGATGCGATGGTGAAGATAGTGTCAGTGTTTTTATTCGCGGTCACAAAAACGTCTGGCAAAAAAAACCTCGCCTAGGCGAGGTTTTTGTGCGCTTGCTAATCGATGTGATTAGGGGGCTTGAATATTGGAAGCTTGCTTGCCTTTCGGGCCTTGCGTGACTTCGAACTGTACTTTTTGACCTTCTTTAAGGGTCTTGAAGCCGTTCATCTGGATTGCGGAAAAGTGGGCGAACAAATCTTCACCGCCGTCATCCGGAGTGATAAATCCGAAGCCTTTGGAGTCGTTGAACCACTTGACGGTACCTGTTGCCATAAAAGCGTCTTTCATTAATAACTAATCACACGAGCCGTAAAAGCAAGAAGCCTCGCGACACGCTGCCCCCTCTTATAACTTGCTCACTTCGTATTGACAATACCATAATGCTGTAGTTGTCAATTGATACCATTGTTCCTGCAAAAAATATAAAAGTCAAGGCGCATTGTAGGGTACTTTTGACATAGAACAATGAATTTGCTGCTTGGTATTCCTTGAATTCGCTAAATTAAGCATCATCTGCGAAATATGCCGAAACGGCGTAATATCAATATACAGATGGAATATCCTTTACTTTCGCGTATTGCGACAAGTTGAACGCATTAGAATAGACGCATGGCAACTCAGCATGAAAACGGTACGGTACTTGCTAGACAAGAGCAGAAGCTTAAACCACCGCCGATGTACCAGGTCCTGCTTTTAAATGACGACTACACGCCCATGGAATTTGTCGTTGCGGTCATTCAGGAGTACTTTAACAAAGACCGAGAAACCGCGACGCAGATCATGCTCAAGGTTCATCGTGATGGAAAAGGTATGTGTGGCGTCTATCCTAAAGACATAGCGTCCACTAAAGTAGAGTTGGTTTTAACCCACGCCCGAAAAGCAGGACATCCCCTGCAATGCGTGATGGAGGAAGCATGATTGCGCAGGAACTGGAAGTAAGTTTGCACATGGCTTTTGTTGAGGCTCGTCAGGCTCGGCATGAGTTCATTACAGTTGAGCATTTGCTGCTCGCGCTGCTTGATAATCCGTCGGCAGCTGAAGTGCTGCGCGCATGCGCAGTCAATATAGAGGATCTGCGCAAAACACTGACTAATTTCATCAGTGACAATACGCCGACCGTACCTGGGACCAGCGAAGTAGATACGCAGCCGACACTTGGCTTTCAGCGTGTGATTCAGCGCGCCATCATGCACGTCCAATCAGCTTCCAACGGTAAGAAGGAAGTAACTGGGGCAAACGTGTTGGTGGCGATTTTCGGTGAAAAAGATTCACACGCCGTGTATTACTTGCATCAACAAGGCGTAACACGCTTAGATGTTGTGAACTTTATTTCGCATGGCGTACGCAAGGACCAGCAGATCGACCCACAGAAGTCTTCTGAAGGTGCCGAAGATGCCCAGGCAGAAGGTCAGCAGAAGGAAAGCCCCCTCGATCAGTTCACTCAGAATCTTAACAAGCTGGCTGCCGAAGGTAAGATTGATCCGCTGATCGGTCGTGAGGCGGAGGTGGAGCGCGTGATCCAAACATTGTGCCGTCGCCGCAAGAATAATCCGCTACTGGTGGGAGAGGCTGGCGTTGGCAAGACAGCGATCGCCGAAGGTTTGGCATGGCGCGTCACTCAGGGCGACGTGCCGGAAGTACTGCAAAATGCAGTGGTGTACTCGCTCGATATGGGCGCGTTGCTGGCCGGGACAAAGTACCGCGGCGACTTCGAGCAGCGCTTGAAAGCCGTATTGAAGCAGTTGCGTGATAACCCGCATGGTATTTTGTTCATCGACGAGATCCATACCATTATCGGTGCGGGATCAGCTTCTGGAGGCACATTGGATGCATCTAACCTGCTGAAGCCGGCACTTTCAAGTGGTCAGTTAAAATGCATTGGCGCAACAACGTATTCTGAGTTCCGTGGTGTGTTTGAGAAGGATCATGCCTTGTCGCGCCGTTTTCAGAAGATCGATGTCAATGAGCCGACCGTTGAGCAAACGGTGCAGATCCTGCGTGGACTGAAGTCGCGCTTCGAAGAGCATCATGGCGTGAAATATTCGGCTTCTGCGCTGACATCGGCAGCGGAATTGGCTGCGCGTTTCATTAATGATCGCCACTTGCCTGACAAGGCAATCGACGTGATCGACGAAGCGGGTGCTGCACAACGCATTTTGCCAAAGTCCAAGCAGAAAAAAACCATTGGCAAGAGCGAAATCGAGGACATCATCTCGAAGATTGCGCGTATTCCTCCGCAGACAGTCAATCAGGATGATCGCACCAAGCTGCAGACCATTGATCGTGATTTGAAGAATGTCGTGTTCGGCCAGGATCCTGCAATTGAAGCATTGGGTGCAGCCATCAAGATGGCGCGTGCCGGCTTGGGTAAGACCGACAAGCCGATCGGTTCCTTCCTTTTCTCCGGCCCGACGGGAGTGGGTAAGACCGAGGTGGCAAAACAACTCGCATTCATTTTGGGGATTGAACTGATTCGTTTTGATATGTCCGAGTACATGGAGCGCCACGCAGTCAGCCGATTGATCGGTGCGCCTCCGGGCTATGTCGGTTTTGATCAGGGTGGTCTATTGACTGAAGCCGTTACTAAAAAGCCACATGCGGTGTTGCTGCTTGATGAGATCGAAAAAGCGCATCCAGATATCTACAATATTCTGCTGCAGGTGATGGACCACGGTACGCTGACCGATAACAACGGTCGTAAGGCAGACTTTCGCAATGTGATCATCATCATGACCACGAATGCAGGTGCAGAAAGCTTGCAGAAGCGCTCGATTGGATTCACAGATAAGAAGGAATCCGGTGATGAAATGGCAGACATTAAACGCATGTTTACGCCCGAGTTCCGTAATCGTTTAGATGCGATTATCAGCTTTAAGGCACTTGATGAAGAGATCATTCTGCGCGTGGTGGATAAATTCCTGATGCAGTTGGAAGAGCAACTACACGAGAAGAAGGTGGAAGCCGTGTTCAGTGAGAATCTTCGCAAGTTCCTCGCGAAGAAGGGCTTCGATCCCCTGATGGGTGCACGGCCGATGTCGCGCTTGATCCAGGATATGATTCGCAAGGCGTTGGCTGATGAGCTGTTGTTCGGTAGGCTGGTGTCAGGTGGACGGGTGACGGTTGACTTGGATGCGAATGAGCAGATCAAACTGGATTTTGCTGAAGGGGATGCTTCACCGCCACCGGCACCGGAGGAAACGCTCGAAGTCGAGTAATCCGCTCCGGGTTCTCTGAGTTTGCAAATGTAAAACCCGAATTCATGTAAGTGGATTCGGGTTTTTTATATAAGGAGAGGACTATTGTGCTGGACTGGTTATTTCTCGGTGAATGACATTGATACTTTCGGCTACCTGTTCGGATAGCGTGATAGATAACGCATCGATGTTTTCTCTCAGCTGCGGCAGCGTCGTGGCACCGATGATGGTCGACGTGATAAACCAACGCGAGTAACACCATGCAAGCGCCATTTGCGAGGGTGTCATGCCATTGGCGCGCGCCAATGAAGCATAACGTTTGCTTGCCTCTACAACGGATACGCGCAGATAGCGCGGACTCCAGTTTGAAGGGAATATGGTTAGGCGGCCATGTGCCTTGGGATTATCAAGATATTTTGCCGATAATTGGCCAAAGGCAAGAGGGCTGTATGCAAGCAAGCCAATATTCTCTCGGAAGCATACTTCGTCCAAGCCGGTTTCAAAACTACGGTTAACGAGACTGTACGCGTTTTGGATTGAGGCGATGTGTGGCAAACCATTGACTTTGGCTTTGTTGGCGAATTCACACACGCCCCATGGGGTTTCATTTGAAACACCGATATAGCGTACTTTGCCGGCCTTGATGAGCTCCTCTAGTGTAGCTAATGTTTCCTCGATTGCGGTGCTCGGTCGCTCTCTTTTTGGATCGAACGCTGACTGACCGAAAATCGGCGCATTGCGGCTTGGCCAGTGTAACTGGTAAAGGTCTATATAATCGGTTTTCAGACGTTGCAAACTAGCGTTAACAGCAGCATGTAAGTTGTGGGCGTCGAAATCGGATTGGCCATTACGTATCCAAGTCATGCCGCGTGACGGCCCAGCAGCCTTTGTCGCGAGGATGATTTCGTCACGTCGGCCGGATTTTTTCAGCCAGGTACCGATGTATTGTTCAGTCCTGCCTTGCGTTTCGCCACGCGGCATTACCGGATAGATTTCTGCCGTATCGATGAAATTGATGCCGCGCTCAATAGCATAGTCAAGCTGGTTGTGTGCCTCAGCTTCGTTGTTCTGTTCGCCAAAGGTCATGGTGCCGAGGCAGATTTTCAATATCTTGAGATTGCTGCTGCCCAGGATTATTTTTTCCATGGTGACCTTTCATTTGCATTCCGCCACAATG
>CBHCMF010000164.1:0-9801 GCA_965974465.1 uncultured Noviherbaspirillum sp. | reverse complement strand
TTGCGCTTCTCGGCCCGAGCTGACCTCCCTTGCACGCGCATTCAAACCGCTCTAGCGGCGATTTTATTAATTCGTACAGGGGGATGCAAGGCTTTAAGGCGGTGGCGCGGGATGGTCCGGAGCAGAAGAGTTGCCTTTAAAAAACAATGCCAAGTAATTGAATCTATTGACGGAAATTCGTTTGCCCCACTATAGTGGCGGCATGGTTTCTGAATTTCATCAACTTTCCGAAAAAATCGTCCAGCTCGCTGAGCTGACGCAGTCGCTGCGCCGCGAAAACGCGGACTTGCGGCTGACGGTCGCCTCGCTTAACACTGAAAATGCGGATTTGGCAAAACGCATCGAGGAAGCGTATCGGCGCGTGTCTGCATTGCTGGACAAAATTCCAATGCCCGATGAACAAAGCGAGGAGACAGCATGATTCAGCTCGATGTCTCCATTATGGGTCAGCCCTACCGCCTCGCCTGTAAAGAAGGCGAGGAAGAGATGCTCAAGCAGGCTGTCAATTATTTAAATGACAGGATGTGCACCATCCGCGATGCGGGCAAGGTGAAGGGCAATGATCGTATCGCAGTCATGGCGGCACTCGGCATCGCTGCAGAATTGCTCTCGACCAAGTCAATGGAAGGGCCGTTCTCTGACATGACACTCGCCGAAGTCAAGCAAAAAATCACGGCAATGCATACGGTGCTTGATACTGCGCTTGCCCCCCAGGAGAACCTTTTTTAAATCAAAAAGTTTGCTGGTATTTTCCGCAAAGTCTTTGACACACGGCGCGATTGGGGATACTCTAAAACCTCCTGCCGTGTTCGCGATTGCCATATATTCCTTGAACCATTTATGTGCATAGGTTGCGGGATTTTGTTCGATGGGCGTGCGCGTCGCTAGTCCGATGAACCCGAAATTGAACTAACTGTGACCACCTTGAACCGTAAGGTTCGGGATGCCGGCAAAGACGGCACAGGCGGGGCTAATTCCACAAGCGGCTGCATTCATGCAGCCGCTTTTTTATGCGTGCTTCATTTGTGAGCGCGACGTTGGCACTCACTTTTTGTATGAGCCTGACATGCAGTATTGGCTGATGAAATCCGAGCCTGACGAGGCAAGCATCGACGATGCATTGGCTGCCCCGAAACAGACAATTCCCTGGGTTGGTGTGCGTAATTATCAAGCGCGCAATTTCATGCGCGATGCGATGCGTATCGGTGACGGTGTCCTGTTTTATCACTCCAGCTGTGCAGAGCCCGGTATCGCCGGTCTTGCGGAAGTGGCAAGCACGCCGTATCCGGACGAGACGCAGTTCGATCCCAAGAGTAAATACCATGATCCGAAGGCCACGCGCGAAAATCCGCGCTGGATGCTGGTCGATATACGTGCCACCGAAAAGACGCGTTTGATGCCCTTGCCGGAATTACGCGCGCTTCCCGAGCTCGCTGACATGCAGATCCTTAAGCGCGGTAATCGACTGTCCATCACGCCGGTAACGCCTTCTGAATGGCGCTGCATCGTCCAACATATCAAATAAGGCGATTTCCCGGAAATCGCCTAAGTATTGGGAACTTTGGGATGGACCTTACTCTGATCGTGGGTTTGCTCGTGCTCGGCGCGGCGGTCGGTTTTGCTGCAGGCTTGCTCGGTATCGGCGGTGGCATGCTGCTCGTGCCTTTTATGACGATGCTTCTCACGGTGGAGAATTTTCCGAACGCATATGTGGTGCATATGGCGATTGCAACGTCGCTTGCCACCATCATGTTTACCTCGATCGCATCGGTGCGCGCGCATCATGCGCATGGCGCCGTGCGATGGGATGTCGTCAGACTGCTGGTTCCGGGGATCTTGATCGGTTCATGGATCGGGCCATGGATTGGTTCACGCATGAACGCTTCAGCACTTGCGTTTGCGGGGTTTGTTACTTTTTCCGCATTGCAAATGCTTCTTGATAGAAAGCCTGCTGCTTCACGCGATCTGCCGGGTACCTCGGGCTTGCTTGGTGCAGGCGGCATCATCGGTACATTGGCGGGATTGGTCGGGGCCGGTGGCGGGTTCGTCTCGGTGCCGTTCATGACCTGGTGTAATGTCAAGATTCATAACGCCGTTGCCACCAGCGCCGCACTTGGTTTTCCGATCGCGTTGGCGGGCACCTTGTCGAATATCTACTTTGGGATGCATGAGGCTGACTTGCCTAAGGGCTCACTGGGTTTTGTCTATCTGCCCGCCTTGCTTGTGATTTCGCTTGCGAGTGTGACGACTGCCCCGCTGGGTGCCAAGACAGCGCATCGCTTGCCAGTGAAATCGCTGAAGAAAGTGTTCGCGCTGGTGCTGCTTGCGCTTGCTGCTTACATGTTCCACAAAGGGATGCGATAAGTATGTCTGTCAGGTCAGGCGTCTTTGTATTGATCGCGTAATACGTTCTTTTGCACCTTGCCCATGGTATTGCGCGGTAATTCGGGGACGAAGAATACACGCTTCGGCACCTTGAAATTCGCGATCTTCGACTTGAGAAAGCCGATGATTTCTGATTCGGAGAGGGTGGCCCCGGATTGGGGCACCACTACGGCCGTTACTGCCTCGCCGAAGTCCGCATGCGGTACGCCGACCACGGCGGATTCGGTCACGCCGTCCATTTCGTCAATGACGGATTCGATCTCTTTTGGATAGACGTTGTAGCCGCCGGAAATGATCAGATCTTTGCTGCGACCGACGATGGACAGATAGCCGTTTTCATCAAAGCGACCGACATCACCAGTCTTGAAATACCCATCGGCAGTGAATTCTTCTGCCGTCTTCTCCGGCATGCGCCAGTAGCCCTTGAATACGTTCGGTCCCTTGACCTGGATATCACCGACTTCGCCCACTGCGCAGGGAATACCGTTGCTTTTCACGACACGTACGGAAACGCCAGGTAAGGGGAGACCGACGGTGCCACCTATGCGTTTGCCGTCGAAGGGATTCGATACCAACATCGTCGTTTCGCTCATGCCATAGCGTTCGAGGATCGTATGGCCCGTGCGATGCGCGAAATCGCGGAAGGTATCGGTCAACAGCGGTGCGGAGCCGGAGACGAACAGGCGCATGTTGGCACAAGTCTCCTTGCCGAATACCGGTTCTGCTAGCAGGCGTACATAATACGTCGGCACGCCCATGAACACGGTTGAGCGTGGCAGATGTCGCATGACTTCAGCAGCGTCGAACTTTGGCAGGAAAATCATCTTGCTGCCGTTTAACAGCGCACCATGTGATGCGACAAATAGTCCATGCACATGGAAGAGCGGCAGTGCGTGTAGCAGCACGTCGCCTGCTTGCCAGCGCCAGACGTCGTGCAGCACCTTTGCATTCGAGGCTAAATTGTCGTGACTGAGCATCGCCCCCTTGCTGCGTCCGGTCGTGCCGGAGGTGTACAGAATAGCGGCGAGATCATCCGGCTTACGCTCTACAGTCTCGAAACTGTTCGCCTGATGCGTGGCGCGTACCAACAAGGAGCCCTGGCGGTTCTCACCCAAGGTGAACACATGTTTTGTCCCGCACTTGAACGCGATCTGGGATACCCAGCCGAAATTCTGCGGTGAGCAGACAACCACCGCCGGCTCCGCATTGCCGATGAAGTATTCGATCTCGGCTGCACGATAAGCGGTATTGAGGGGCAGATAGACATAGCCGGCGCGAATCGTGGCGAGATAGAGCATCAGTGCCTCTGGCGATTTTTCTACCTGTGCCGCGATGCGCGAACCCTTCGGCAGATTGAGCCCCGTCAACAGATTGGCCATCTTTGCCGTCGCACGGTCGAGGTCGTTCCATGTGTAGAACAGGCCGTCGTGGGTTTCGATGCAGCAGGCGCTGCGGTCTTCCGGGAAGCGGGATTCAAATAGAGCGTAGAGGTTGGCGTTCATCGTTAACAGGGATATCGATCTTTGCAATCAAGTCTTCATCATTGTCGACATGCATTTTCGACAGGGTTGCTCGTTTTCGTGCGTTATGAGCGTCTCTTGTAGGCTGCCAGTAACAAAGCGAGCCCGAGAGCGATCATCGGCAAGGACAGCATCTGTCCTGCTGAAATGGTCAGTCCTACAAAAGAGACTTCATAATCCGGCATGCGGAAATATTCGGTAAAGAATCGTGCGCAGCCATAGCCCAGCGCAAAGACGCCGCTGACGGCCATCATGGGACGGGGTTTGCGCGCAAACAACCATAGAACGATGAAGAGCAGCACGCCGTCGACCAGCGCTTGGTAGATCGGTGACGGATGCCGCGGAAGGGTATCAACGTTAGGCCAGACCATTGCCCAAGGCAGCGAAGCATCCGCCGCACGGCCGGGCAATTCCGCATTGATGAAATTGCCAATACGACCGGCAGCATAGCCGAGCGGTACCATCGGCGCGATGAAGTCGAGCACTTCCATTACATGGCGGCCTTTCTTGCGTGCCCACAGTGCCATCGCCACCATCACGCCAAGGAATCCACCGTGGAAAGACATGCCACCTTTCCACACTGCGATAATCTCAAAGGGGTTTGAGAAGTAATACGCAGGATGATAGAACAGCACTTCGCCCAGGCGGCCGCCGATGACCACGCCCAGCACACCGTAAAACAGCATATCGTCCAGATCTTCTACCTTCCAGCCTGCGGTAGCGATATGGGGCTGTTTGATACGCAGCCGGCCGAGGATGAGGAATTGCACGAATGCGGCTAGATACATGAGGCCGTACCAGTGCACTTTTAATGGTCCAAGCGCAAAGGCAACCGGATCGGGGAGAGGGTGGGTCAACATGAGCGTTTTCTTTCGTGAGAGGCGTTAAACATACTGGCGTTGCATTCGCCGTTTTTGATAGGTCATGATCAACACGGTAAGGCCAAACGCAACCATTGGTAGCGACAGCATCTGTCCTGCGGAGATCGTCATGCCGACGATATGTACTTCATAGTCAGGCATGCGAAAGTACTCCGTGAAGAACCGCGCAGCGCCATACAAGCCTACAAACAGCGCACCAACGGCAAGCGGAGGCCGCGCCTTGCGTGCATATATCCAGAGAATGACAAACAGCAACAGGCCGTCGACCAGCGCTTGGTAGATCGGTGACGGATGCCGCGGAAGGGTGTCAACGTTAGGCCAGACCATTGCCCAAGGCAGCGAAGCATCCGCCGCACGGCCGGGTAATTCTGCATTGATGAAATTACCGATGCGCCCCGCCGCATAGCCAAGCGGCACCATGGGGGCGATAAAGTCGTAGACATCGACCAGCCGTCGTTTAGCCCTGTGCGCCCATACAGCCATGGCGACAAGTACGCCGAGGAAGCCACCGTGGAAAGACATGCCGCGTATTTGCGTTGACACAATCTCCAGCGGATGCGTAAGGTAATAGCGCGGTTCATAGAACAGCACTTCACCTAAGCGACCACCAATGATCACCCCCAACACGCCGTAGAACAACAGGCTGTCGATATCATTCTTCGTCCAGCCGGCAGCGGCGATATGCGGCTGGCGGATACGAATTCTTGCGAGCAGCACGAACTGGGCGAAGGCGACCAGATACATCAGGCCGTACCAATGCACGGAAAGCGGCCCGATGGAAAATACGACTGGATCGGGAAGAGGATGCGTCAGCATTTCATTCGTCTTTTTTTCGCAAGAGTTGGAGAAAGGCGCCCAGTACCGGCGACATGTTGTCGCGACGCCAGGCCAGGCCGGTTTCAAACGTGGCCGCCTTGCTCGATAGGGGCTTGTACTCGACGCCGGGGCGTTTCAGGTTGGATACGGATTGTGGCACAAGTGCGATACCCATGCCGGCAGATACCAAGCCGACAATAGTCTGCATTTGGATGGCTTCTTGACCGATGCGCGGCGTCAAGCCAGCGTCGCGAAAGCAGCCGAGGATGGCGTCGTGGAAGGCAGGGGCGATGCGACGCGGGAAAATGATGAGCGGCATGTCGGCTAGCGTCTTCAGCGCGACGGTGCTCTTGCCACGTAATGCTTTCTGACCTTGCGGTGCGGCTACGATCAAGGGCTCCGAGAGCACCGTCAGATAATCCAGCTCGGTCTTTGCCTTGTCATGCAGCGGAGGGATCAACAGGCCGGCATCGATGTGACCCTGCATCAGGTCTTCCAATTGCACATCCGTGGTGGCTTCGCGCAGGTCGATTTGTACTTGGGGATAACGCTCGCGGAACTCCCTAAGCAACGGCGGTAGGACACTGTAGTCGGCGGTTGAGACGAATGACAGGGAAAGCAAGCCGGATTCACCGGATGCCGCACGCCGTGCGAGGTCGGGCAGGGCGCTGGCCTGCTGCAGGATACGGCGCGCCTCTGGCAACAGCGCCAGTCCGGCCGGGGTTAGCGCCACACTTCGCTTGGTGCGGATGAACAGCGGGGTGCCGACACTGGTTTCCAACGATTGTATGGTTTGCGACAGCGGCGGCTGCGTCATGTGCAGACGTACGGCGGCGCGGCCGAAATGCCGCTCCTCGGCAACGGCCACGAAATAACGCAATTGCCGCAGTTCAATATTCATATGAAATACGTATTAATAGGCAATGAATCATATATTTGACATGCGGCTTTGCGCAAGGCACTCTAGCCCTCTTCACGCCCTTTTCGCAAGGAATTGGGCCATCTGTCATGATCATTCCGGAGATACAACATGCCGCAATACCGCTCTCGCACAACCACTCATGGCCGTAATATGGCCGGCGCCCGCGCACTCTGGCGCGCCACTGGCATGAAAGATGGTGACTTCGATAAGCCGATCATCGCCGTGGTCAATTCCTTCACCCAATTCGTGCCCGGCCACGTGCATCTGAAAGATCTGGGCCAGATGGTGGCGCGCGAAATCGAGGCAGCCGGCGGCGTTGCCAAAGAGTTCAATACAATCGCTGTCGATGATGGCATCGCCATGGGGCATGGCGGTATGCTGTATTCATTGCCGTCGCGCGAACTGATCGCAGATTCGGTCGAGTACATGGTCAATGCGCACTGTGCGGATGCGATGGTCTGTATTTCCAACTGCGACAAGATTACACCTGGCATGTTGATGGCCGCGATGCGGCTGAATATCCCAGTGGTGTTCGTCTCCGGTGGTCCTATGGAAGCCGGCAAGGTGATTGAGACCCTGCATGGCAAGCAGGAAGGTACACAGAAGATTATTAAGGTAGATTTGATCGACGCCATGATCCAGGCCGGAGATCCGAAGGTGTCGGATGCGCAAGTGGCCAACATCGAGCGCTCGGCCTGCCCGACCTGCGGTTCTTGCTCCGGCATGTTTACTGCCAATTCGATGAACTGCCTGACGGAGGCCTTGGGTCTGTCTCTGCCGGGGAATGGCACCATCGTTGCCACACATGCTGATCGAAAGCAGTTGTTCCTGCGTGCTGGCCGGCTGGTGGTGGAGCTGGCTAAGCGTTATTACGAGCAGGATGACGCGTCGATTTTGCCGCGCAATATTGCGACCAAGGCTGCTTTTGAGAATGCCATGGCGCTCGACGTGTCGATGGGGGGCTCAACCAACACCGTGCTGCATCTGCTCGCTGCAGCACAAGAGGCGGGCGTGGATTTCAGCATGGCTGACATCGACCGTATCTCGCGTAAGGTGCCCTGTTTGTGCAAAGTGGCGCCCGCAACGCAGGATTACCACATCGAAGACGTGCATCGCGCCGGGGGGATTGTCGGCATTCTCGGTGAGCTGGAGCGTGCCGGCTTGCTCGACACCAGCGTCACGACCGTGCATAGCAAGACGTTGTCTGAAGCGATCGCGAACAATGACATCATGGTGACTCAGGACGAGGCAGTGCGCCAACGATTCCTCGCTGCGCCCGGTGGTGTGCCGACGCAGGTGGCGTTCTCGCAGGATAAGCGTTTCGACAAGCTCGACACTGATCGAGCGCATGGTTGCATCCGCGACAAGGCACATGCCTATTCGAAGGACGGCGGCTTGGCGGTCTTGTACGGCAATTTGGCTGAAAAGGGGTGCATTGTAAAGACGGCGGGCGTTGACGAGAGCATTCTCAAATTCACCGGTACTGCACGCGTCTTCGAAAGTCAGGACGCTGCGGTGGAAGGCATCCTTGGCGACGTTGTGAAAGCAGGCGATGTCGTGATCATTCGCTACGAAGGGCCTAAGGGAGGACCGGGCATGCAGGAAATGCTATACCCCACGTCCTACATTAAGTCCAAGGGTTTGGGTAAGGTCTGCGCGTTGTTTACCGACGGCCGTTTCTCCGGCGGATCGTCTGGTCTGGTCATCGGTCATGCTTCTCCGGAAGCGGCAGAGGGTGGTGCAATCGGTCTGGTGAATGACGGTGACACCATTGAGATCGATATTCCTGAACGCCGCATCCACTTGAACATTAGCGATGACGAACTGGCGCAACGCCGTGCTGCAATGGAGGCCAAGGGGGATAAGGCATGGAAACCGATCAACCGTGAGCGCGTGGTGTCGCAAGCCTTGCAAGCGTATGCTGCACTGGCGACCTCAGCCGACCGCGGGGCGGTGCGTGATCTGTCACAGTTGAAAAGGTAATTGATTAGAGCGGTTTGCTGATCAGTGTACGGGCCTCGCCGGCCGCGGCCAATCTCGGGCCTGCGGTGCTCGGTGTACATCAGGTACACGTCCGCTCCTCGGCCCGAGCTTGGCTCCGTACACCGACCCTCAAACCGCTCTAGGCGGGCGGGACGGCAAGAATGTCGTCCCGTGGCACGGGTTTGATGAGGACGTTTATTTCTTATTGAAGGTCTTTGCCACCCGTTCCTTGCGGGCTTTTTCCAGCTGCTCATGCGCTTTGCGTTTGTCGAGACCCAATAGGCGTTCACCGAACTCAAACCAGAGAAAGGCAATGCCAAACAGGCCACCGATCCACCACCAGGAAAGTTCGGCAAACGGCCCAACCTCAAAGTAGCGCAGACCTGACAACAAAACAATGGCAATAATAAGTAGCATTCCCTCTCCTTTTCCTGCAGGATATTGCGAAAGATTGTAACGGTCAATTAAGATGGTCAACTGTGGATAGCGGTCTTGCGTTTCAGTGAGAGGGATTTTCCTATGCGTGAGAGGGAGCATCGCAGGACAGACCTCCCTTTCAGGCATAATCAAACCGCCCTAGTGGTCAGTCAGATTGAAACGGCGGGAAAGAAATCGATGGATTTTTTCGACTGGCGAGGCGCGAGGAGGCCGCATAGCGAGCTATGCAACGACGAGCAACGCAGCTAGGCGGAAAAAGACGCGATTTATTCCTGTCGTTTCAGCTTGACTGGCCACTAGTAAAATGGTGTAGTTTTTCTTTTGGAGAGCGTCATGAAATATGCGTTGTTGATGTGTTTCGCCGTTGGCACTTTGGCTTCCAACGCCGCGATGGCAAGCGCGGATTTGGCCAAGGCCAAGAACTGCTTGGCTTGCCATTCGGTCGCCAACAAGGTCGTCGGTCCTGCGTTCAAAGACGTGGCTGCCAAGTATGCAGGGCAGAAGGATGCGGAAGACAAGCTGACGCAGAAAGTACTCAAGGGCAGCAGCGGTACATGGGGAACAGTGCCGATGCCAGCGAATGCTCAGGTTAGTGAAGCCGAAGCGCGTACGCTGGTGAAGTGGGTCTTGAGCCAGAAGTAAAACTGATACTGTTCCATAAAATGAAAAAGGCGTTCTGCGAAGAGCGCCTTTTTCATTTTGTGATGTTGCAAAAAAGCCCCGATCAGCGACCGGGGCTTTTTCACTCGGTGGAAGACTGCTTACTTAGTCACAGCCAGTTGTTGACGCTTGCCACCTTTGTAGGTGTACAGGGTCAGGGTGCCATCTTTAATGTCGCCACGGTCATCAAAAGCGA
>CBHCMF010000163.1:0-9961 GCA_965974465.1 uncultured Noviherbaspirillum sp. | reverse complement strand
TGAAATCCTCCTCACCGACCTGAACGACACGGTACTCGACCGACGTGCGGCAGGCGGACCAGGGCGCGGTGTGTATACCCATCGCCGCGCATTGGACTTGCCAGGCGTCGCCCTCACCTTGCGCACCAACAGCGTTAAGAGTGAGCCGAAACTACTACCGAGCCTGCTCGTCGCCTCGGTGATCGGACTTTCGCTCGGTCTTCTATGGAGTCTGTGGGCCCTGTGGCGCGATATCAACCGCCGTCTTGCGGCAGAAGGCGCTTTGCGTCAACAGGTGGCTTTTCGTACCGCGATGGAAAACTCGCTGATGACCGGTCTACGAGCACGCGACCTCGAAGGCCGCATTACCTACGTCAATCCGGCATTTTGCGAAATGGTCGGTATCCCGGCTGAAGAATTGATCGGCAAACTGCCTCCCATGGACTATTGGGCACCAGAAGCGATGAATGAATATCAACAGCGCTTTATCCAAGTGCTCGCCGGGACGGTCACACCGCAATTCGAAACCATCTTCCAGCGGTCCAACGGTGAGCGTTTCCCGGTATTGATTTTCGAGTCGCCACTGATCGATGACAGCGGCCGGCAAACCGGGTGGATGGGGTCGATTCTCGACATTTCCGACCGCAAGCGAGTAGAAGACCTCAACCGACGCCAGCAGGAAAAACTCCAGGCCAGTGCCCGCCTCGCCACCATGGGCGAGATTGCATCAACCCTGGCGCATGAGCTGAATCAGCCGCTGGCAGCGATTTCCAGCTACACCACAGGCGCGATCAACATGATCAATAATCGGGCAATGCATACCGGTGCGTTTGATCTCAATTTGCTTACACCGGCATTGGAAAAGGTAAGCATTCAGGCGCAGCGTGCCGGACAAATCATCCGCAGCGTATACGCTTTTGTGAAGCGACGCGAACCCAGCCGTGAACCGCTCACTGTGCAAACCTTGATCGACAGCGTCATGCCACTGGTCGAACTGCAGGCGCACCAATTCTTCGTCGCTATCCAAACCCAGATTGCCCCCGATCTGCCCGCAGTCCTGGCGGACCGCGTAATGCTGGAACAGGTGCTGCTCAATCTCACCCGCAATGCGATCGAGTCGATGCAGAACGTTGCGCCCGAGCGGCGTATCCTGCGCCTCGTCGCCGCATTAGACAGCGACACGATGACCCAAGCCAGCATCGTGATTTCCGTCATTGATCAGGGGCACGGCATTCCGCAAGAAGTCGCTGAGCGCCTGTTCTCCCCCTTTTTCTCCACCAAGGCCGAAGGGATGGGCATGGGGTTAAACATTTGCCGCACCACCGTCGAGTTCCATGGTGGCACGCTGGTGTACGCAAATAATCCAGAAGGAGGCACAATCTTTAGATTTTCGCTACCGATACTGATCGACACCATGGCAGAATCCGCTGAAACGGAGCAAAAATAACAGATAAAAATTATAAAAAAACAAACTTTCAAGTCAATCCAGGCCAAGCTCACTATAATTGCCCCAAATTGCTAAGAATTGCCAAAGCCAATTGGCATCCTGAGGAGACTGAATGTTGCACATCGTTGATGACGAAGAGGCGATTCGCGATTCGCTTACCTGGCTAGCGCACTCGCGCGCCATCACGACGAGTGCCTATGACAACAGCGCAGCCTTTCTTGCCGCACTTGACAACAAGAAGGGCTTTGATTCCCAGGGAGAATGCCTGTTACTCGACG
Source organism: uncultured Noviherbaspirillum sp. (assembly GCA_965974465.1). Classification (GTDB taxonomy): domain Bacteria; phylum Pseudomonadota; class Gammaproteobacteria; order Burkholderiales; family Burkholderiaceae_D; genus Noviherbaspirillum. The sequence continues at coordinate 8,257 of CBHCMF010000163.1, read as the reverse complement.
TGCGCATGCCCGACATGAGTGGACCTGCCCTGTTCGAGACGCTAGCCACACGTGGCCTGACACAGCTGCTGCCGGTCATTTTCCTCACCGGTCATGGCGATGTGCCCATGGCAGTGGATACGCTCAAACGCGGCGCCTTCGACTTCTTTGAAAAGCCATTCAACGACAACAAGCTGATGGACCGCGTGCAGGAAGCGTTTTCGGCCTCACGCGAAGCGTCTGCGCAGGCGTGCATCCATTCTCGCCTGGCGACACTGTCGGTGCGTGAGCGAGAGGTGCTCGACCTGATTCTGGCAGGCAAAATGAACAAGGTAATCGCCGATGCGCTCGGTATCAGCATGCGCACCGTAGAAGTACATCGGGCGCATATCTTCGACAAGATGAATGTAAAGACCGCGGTGGAACTGGCCCGGTTGTTAAAGTAACGATTATCGCTATCCGTGCTGGGCAAGCGCCCAAGCCACGTGTTCACGCACCAGTTCCGAGGGATGATCCGCCCGCGCCTGCAAGGCTACGACAATCTGCTGGGCGCCCCGCATTTGTCGCGCTGCATTGCCCAGCCCCACCGCTAGATTGCGCAGCCAGCGTTCATGCCCGATGCGCCGGATGGGACTGCCCTCCAGACGGCGATTGAATTCCTCTTCCTCCCATGCAAACAGCTCGCACATCGTCGCATGATCGAGGTCGTTGCGAACATCGAAATCCGGCAGCGTCGTGCGTTGCGCAAACTTGTTCCACGGGCAAATCAATTGACAGTCGTCACAGCCGTACACGCGGTTACCAATCAGCGACCGTAACTCAACCGGGATACTCCCCTTGAGTTCAATGGTGAGATAGGAAATGCAACGGCGCGCATCCAGCTTGTACGGCCCAAGAATCGCCTGCGTCGGACAGATGTCAAGGCAGGCATGGCATTGTCCGCAATGGGAACGGGTCGGTGCGTCCACCGGCAAGGGCAGATCGGTGAACAATTCGCCGAGAAAGAACATGGAGCCAGCCTCGCGGTTCAGCAGCAATGTATGCTTGCCGCGCCAACCAATCCCGGATTTTTCGGCCAGCGCCACTTCCATCACCGGCGCCGAATCGGTGAACACCCGGTAGCCGAAGTCCCCCACCTCGCCACGTATGCGGTCCGCCAATTGCTGTAGACGCGAACGCAATACCTTGTGATAATCGCGGCCGCGTGCATAGAGTGAGATCGCTGCTTGCTGCACATCGTCTGCCCGCTGCATTTCGCGTGTCCGCCAGTCGACATCCGTATCGCGCGGCAAATAATTCATGCGCGCAGTGATGACACGCACCGTTCCGGGGACCAGTTCCGCCGGTCGCGCACGCTTCATTCCGTGCGTTGCCATATAATCCATCTCGCCGTGATACCCGGCCTCTAGCCAAGCCTGCAAACCGGGCTCTGTCTGCGACAGGTCGGTGTCGGCGATACCGATGCCGGCAAAGCCAAGCTCACGCCCCCATGCCTTGATGGCAAGAGCGAGTGCAGCCAGATTGTGATCAGGAATGGTCATGCCGGAAAGAAGGTCCGCGTACATTTGATGTCGCTATAAAGAAGCCATTTTACGAGATGCAGCACTTTCAGACTCACCTTCATGACGAAGCAGGTACCGCAGCGCTGGGCGCCTCGCTGGCGCATGCGCTGGCGCCTGGCCTGACGATCTACCTGCATGGCGACCTCGGCGCCGGCAAGACCACGCTGACGCGCGCCATGCTGCATGCGGCCGGACACGAAGGGCACGTCAAAAGCCCGACGTACACACTCGCCGAACCTTACACTGTCTCCATAGCGGGCCGGCCGGTAGAGGTCATCCATTTCGACCTGTACCGACTGGCCAGCCCGGAAGAATTTCTCGATGCGGGCTTTCGCGAGCACTTCAACGAAAACACCGTATGCATCATTGAATGGCCGGAAAAAGCGGCCGGCGTGTTGCCCGCACCAGACATCAACGTGCTCCTAAGCATCTCCGGCGATGGCCGTGATATAGAATTGCAAGGATTGACCAACCAGGGTTGTCAATGTCTCGACCGTCTCAAATTCGCCCCCAATCTGTGACCCCAGGGATCCGCCGCACCATACTCAAAGCCGGCGGCACCCTCCTTTTATCCGTTTTCACGCCGCTCCCGTCACGCGCCGCCCAAATCATGGCTGTCCGCGTGTGGCCGGCGGAAGACTACACACGCGTCACCTTAGAAAACGACAGCGACCTCCAGGCCAGCCATTTCATCGTCAAAGACCCGGAACGGCTGGTAGTCGATATCGAGGGCCTGGAGCTCAATCCAACCCTCAAAGAATTGGTGGCAAAGATCCAGCCGAACGACCCGTACATCAGGCAGGTGCGCGTCGGGCAGAATCGCCCGAACGTGGTGCGCCTGGTGTTCGACCTCAAGGAAGAGGTCAATCCGCAAGTCTTCACGCTGGCACCAATTGGCGAATACCAGCATCGTTTGATTTTCGACCTGTATCCGGTCAGCCCACCGGATCCGCTCGCCGCATTGATCAAAAAAGGCGATGGAACGAAGCCAACCGAGATCAAACCGCCCGTGGCAGAAGCCAAACCGGAACCGTTGCCCTCCCCTCCGGAGCCGCAAACGGCCAAGACGGAAAGCAAGGAAGGGAAATCCCCCGTATTGACCCGCATGATCACGGTTGCTCTCGACCCTGGCCATGGTGGCGAAGATCCAGGGGCCATTGGCCGGGCCGGTAGCCGCGAAAAGGATGTGGTACTAGCGATCGCCAAGCGCCTCAAAACCAAGATAGAAAGCCAGCCCAACATGCGCGTGATGTTGACGCGCGATGGCGACTATTTCGTGCCGCTGCATACGCGTGTGCAAAAGGCGCGCAAGGTCCAGGCCGACCTGTTCATCTCAATCCATGCCGATGCCTGGATCGAAGCGAGCGCTCGAGGCTCGTCGGTATTCGTCCTGTCCGAGAAAGGCGCCTCCTCCACGGCGGCACGCTGGCTCGCAAACAAGGAAAACGCGGCCGACCTGATTGGTGGCGTCAACATCAAGTCCCATGACCGCCAATTGGCAAGCGTACTGCTCGACCTGTCCACCACTGCGCAAATCAACGATAGTCTAAAGATTGGTAAGGCGGTCCTTGGCGAAATTGGCGGCATCAATCGCTTGCACAAAAACGGCGTCGAACAGGCTGGTTTCGCGGTATTAAAGGCGCCGGACATCCCCAGCATCCTGATCGAAACCGCCTTCATCTCCAATCCCGAAGAGGAAGCCAAGCTGACAGACGAGGCCTATCAGGATCGCATGGCCGACGCTGTGCTCAAAGGAATCAAAAAGTATTTTGCGAAGAATCCACCACTGGCGAAAAACCGAATGACCTGAGCGTGAACGGTGTCCTCCTATAATGCGGAGGACACTGCGTGGGAAAATCGCGCTAGAGCGGTTTGATTGTGCGTGAAAGGGAGGTCAGGTCGGGCCGAGAAGCGCAACCGTACGTGAGCTACGGTGAGCATCGCAGGCCCGAGATGGCCCCCTTTCACGCACAGGCAAAGCGCTCTAAAAGGAATCTCACGTGCGCCGCCCCAAGCTCACTTGAAAAGCCATGGAAATGGCCGGCAAAAGCAGATCCCTCCCTCAACAGAACTACCCCCTCTTTAAAGGAGCAGCACAAGAAGCTGTGCCTCCTCTCACCCCGGTTACCACTCTACCGCCCCAACGCACTGTCGCAATCTTCTTCAGAGTCTGCTACTCTTTATTGCCATTCTGAAATTCCTTATTGCACATCGAGTCGGGTACCAAGTCTGCCGCCCCCCTTTCCGCACCATGCATTTTTTCTGAAAAGGATACGTCTCATGATGCCAACGCCCGCCGCCTCTGCCACTGAAGCATCAGACCAAGCGCTCGCCCCTCATGAAGTTCTCGCCTTCACTCTCGGCAAGGAAGAATATGGAATTCAGATCCTGAAAGTGCAGGAGCTGCGCGGCTATGAAGAGCCGACTCGCATCGCAAATGCACCGGATTTCATCAAGGGGGTTGTGAATCTGCGTGGCATCATCGTGCCCATCATTGACATGCGCATCAAATTCAATCTCGGCACGCCGTCCTATGACCAGTTCACTGTCGTCATCATCCTCAATATCGCGGGTCGGGTAGTCGGCATGGTGGTCGACAGCGTGTCCGACGTGATCACCCTTTCATCCGACCAGATCAAACCTGCGCCAGATATGGGTACTGCCCTCAATACCGATTATCTGGTCGGCCTTGGCACGGTCGATCAACGCATGCTAATCCTGATTGATATCGACAAACTCATGTCAAGCTCGGAAATGGGCCTGATTGACAGCATCGCCGCGTAGCTTTCTCCCTACCTAGAGCGGTTTGAATGCGCGTGCAAGGATGAGGCGAGTCAAACCATAGAGGTGATCACCACATCCATCACGCATGTCACTGACCTCATGAGCGAGATCACTGCAGCGGGTCAGAAACAAAGTGCGGAAAAGGGAGCTGCAATAAGCCGCTCCCTTTTATTTATAGCCGCGCGAAAGCTTCCTATAGAGCTTCCATATCCCGCCTAGCGCAACCGGAATGACCGCCGCCCCCACACCAATCAAAACAATCGTATTGAGATGTTCGCGGACGATCGAGATGTTTCCAAAGAAATAACCTGCAGCTACCAGACCAACTACCCAGAGCGTAGCGCCAACGATGTTAAAAAATTGAAACTTTGCAAACGTCATTGCGGAAACCCCCGCAACAAATGGTGCAAAAGTTCGGACGACGGGAACAAAACGCGCAAGGATGATCGTCTTACCGCCATGATTCTCATAAAACGCGTGCGTTTTGCGCAATGCCTCCTTATCGAGCCATCGGTAATCGTGAGTGAATACCTTCTGGCCGATGGCTGAGCCGATCCAATAATTGACGGTATTGCCCAACACAGCAGCAAGCATCAACAGCGTCATCAATACCCACTCATTCATTGCGCCCTGTGCACAAAAGGCGCCGGCGATGAACAACAGCGAATCGCCGGGGAGAAAAGGTAATATCACCAAGCCGGTTTCGCAGAACACGATGGCAAACAATACCGCGTACACCATGGTGCCGTATTGCTCGATAAATGGGCCGAGATATTTATCGACATGCAATACCATGTCGAAGAGTTCCATAAAGTCCATATTTGCTCCGTTTGTGTCCGCCGGAATCATACACCACGGTTTTGCCAAGCATTACGAATTGATGCAACGACTCATGCCATTGCATCACCGCCAGCAAAGAGGGAACATACCCTTGACGCTATAATCGCACCATGAATGCTCCACACCCTCCTGTTCGCCCGATCCAGGCCCTTCCCGACCACTTGATTTCGCAAATCGCCGCCGGCGAAGTCGTGGATAGACCGGCGGCAGTCGTCAAGGAATTATTGGAAAACGCACTCGACGCGGGCGCCTCGCATATCACCGTACGTCTGGAAGAAGGTGGCGTCAAACGTATCGCCATTACGGACAACGGCCGTGGCATTCCTCCACAGCAGATGCCCTTGGCACTGGCACGACATGCCACCTCCAAAATCGCATCCCTGGACGACCTGGAAAATGTCGGCACACTGGGATTTCGCGGTGAAGCGCTGGCATCGATTGCCTCCGTCGCACAATTGACGCTCACCTCGCGCACCGCCAACGAAGCCCATGCGTGGGAAATAGCCGGAAGCCAAACGAGCCAAGTGATCCCATCATCCGGCGCCATTGGTACCACCGTCGATGTACGCGACCTGTATTACAACACGCCGGCACGTCGCAAGTTCCTGAAGTCCGAGCAAACTGAATTCGGCCATTGCGCAGAAGTGGCGCGCCGCATCGCATTGTCGCGCCCGGATGTTGCGTTTTCGCTATCGCATAACGGCAAGACCGTCGATCACTGGAATGTGGGCGAAATCGACAAGCGCAGCGCAACGATTCTTGGCACAGAATTCGCGAATGCCCGATTGCCACTGGATGAAAGTGCCGGTCCGTTACGGTTGCACGGTTTCGTCGGTCTGCCAACCGCCTCCAAGGCCAGAGCCGATGCGCAGTATTTCTATGTCAACGGTCGTTTCGTGCGCGACAAGCTGCTCACCCACGCGGTGCGCTCCGCGTATCAGGACGTGTTGCACGGTGACCGCTACCCCTCCTATGTACTCGGTCTCGACCTCGACCCTGCCCTGGTCGACGTCAACGTCCATCCCTCAAAGATCGAAGTCCGGTTCCGCGACAGTCGCGCAGTGCACCAGTTCGTCTTCCATGCGGTGAGCCGGACACTCGCCCAGACCTCGGCAACCGCGGATGGCACCGCGCCAGCGCCAGTGAGCTCACCGTCAAGCGCACTGCCGTGGATACGAGAGCAACAGCAGACATCGTTCGGCAGGCAGTTTGCATCCGGCATCACCGGCGTAGCGCAAACTACAGCAAATTACGGCGCGCTATTTACTGCCCCTCCCACTGCCAGCGAAACGCGGGAATTGCCCCCCTTGCCCGCCTTTGCCTCTGCTCCGCCGATCCCCTCTCCGACGGAGGACGAGTTCCCCCTTGGCTTTGCACTAGCCCAACTGCACGGCATCTATGTCCTTGCGCAAAACAAGAAGGGGCTGGTATTAGTCGACATGCATGCAGCGCATGAGCGCATTCTCTACGAGCAATTAAAAAATGCCCTTGATGAGAACGCCATGCAGGTACAGCCGCTGCTGATTCCCATTACGTTCTATGCGGATCCTGTCGAGGTCGGCACTGCCGAAGAAAGCCAGGCCGCACTGCAGTCGCTTGGCTTCGACATCAACGTACTGTCCCCCACCACACTGGCTGTACGCGCGATCCCCGCACTGCTCAAGAATGCCGATGCGCAAACACTGGCGCGCGATGTCTTGCGCGACGTACGTGAATTCGGCGGATCGCGTGTACTGGTCGAGCGACGTAACGAACTGCTTGGCACATTGGCCTGCCATACGGCGGTGCGCGCCAACCGCACGCTGACCTTACCGGAAATGAATGCGCTGCTGCGCCAGATGGAAGCAACCGAGCGCGCCGATCAGTGCAATCATGGCCGCCCGACCTGGGTACAACTTGCGCTATCGGATCTCGACAAACTGTTCTTGCGCGGGCAATAAAAATCGTGAGCACCACCTGCCTGATGCGCCTACTGATATCCATGCCAGCCACCGGACCGAAGACCGCATGAAGACGCATTCGAAAAAGCCACTGGCAGTTGCCATCATGGGCCCGACCGCCTCCGGCAAGACGGCAGCAGCCCTCGATATCGCGCGCCACATCCCGGCTGAAATCATTTCCGTCGATTCGGCGCTCGTCTACCGCGGCATGGACATCGGCACCGCGAAACCGAGTAAAGAAGAACGCGCCAGCGCGATACATCATCTGATCGACATTATTGACCCGGTTGACGCCTACTCCGTCATGCAGTTCCGAAACGATGCTTTGCGACTGGTGACCGACATCCTCCAGCGCGGCAAGCTGCCGTTGTTGGTGGGTGGAACCATGTTGTACTTCAAAGGGTTACGTGACGGACTAGATGCCTTGCCGGAAGCCGACGCTGAGATACGTGCGCGCCTTGACGCCGAAGCCGCTGCCATCAGCATGCCCGCCATGCATGCGAAACTAGCAAAACTAGATCCCGACACCGCTGCACGACTGAAGCCAAACGATGCCCAACGCATCCAACGTGCGCTCGAAATCATCGAACTCACCGGCCAGCCGATGTCGCAATTGTTAGCAAAGGCGCCCAAAACTGCGTTGCCCTTCGACCTACTGCCCATCTCGATGGAACCGTCCGACCGTAGCGTACTGCATACCCGTATTGCCACGCGCTTCGACCATATGTTGCAGGCCGAAGATGGCGGCCTCCTCAAGGAAGTCATGTCATTGCGCGCGCGTGGCGATCTGCATCTCGGTCTGCCATCGATGCGCTGTGTCGGCTATCGGCAAGCCTGGGAATATTTGGATGGCGCGTACGACTTCACCAGCATGCGAGACAAGGGCATTGTCGCCACAAGACAATTGGCAAAACGACAGCTAACATGGTTGCGCTCCATGCCAGAGCGTATCGTTGTCGATTGCATTAAGCCTGATTCCGCTGCTGACGTACGGCACGTGGTACAAGGCGCTTTAGGATAAAACGGCGGACGCAATCGTCTCCTCCTAGAAACTGCCTCTTGACAAGAACAATCGGAGGCACCATAATTTAAGGCTATTTGGTGATATAGCTCAGCTGGTTAGAGCACAGCACTCATAATGCTGGGGTCGGT
>CBHCMF010000162.1:0-10028 GCA_965974465.1 uncultured Noviherbaspirillum sp. | reverse complement strand
CGATTACGCGCCTGCCACAGCAGGCGCGTAATCGGCACGGAACCGCTGTTCGTCGCGCGTCAACAGAGCCCACGCGATCCTGGCATTTTTGTTTGCCAGCGCCACCGCAGCGACATTCTTGTTGCGTCGGTCGAGCAGCTTGTTGAGCCAGCTGGTCGCCGGCTTGTTTTCGGCAAACCGAATCACGGCCCGCGCTCCGTGAATCAGCAGCGTTCGCAGATACGTGTCGCCACGCTTACTGATGCCCAGCAAGACCGATTTCCCCCCACTTGAGTGCTGCCTCGGCACCAACCCCAGCCACGCCGCCAGTTGCCGCCCGTTCTTGAAACTCCTCGCATCGCCAATCGATGCCACCAAGGCGGTGGCGGTGACGGGACCAATTCCGGGAATCTCGGCCAGCTTTCGGCTCGCGCCCGATTCTCGATGCCATTGCTGGATCTTCGCATCCATCTCGTCGACCTGTTTATCCAATTCTTCCAAGTGATCATGCAAACGCTGCAGCAGCGCACGGAAGCTGCCAGGCAAGTCGGATTGTTCCATGAGCTGCGCAAGAGACTTGGCAATGTGTGCTCTGCCTTGCGCAATGATCACACCAAACTCTGATAGCAAGCCGCGAATCTGATTGGCCTGGGCGGTTCTGGCCTTGACGAAACCTTGCCGCACACGGTGGAGCGACAACACGGCTTGCTGCTCGTCTGTCTTGATCGGCACAAAACGCATGTTGGGTCGGGTCACCGCTTCGCAGATCGCTTCTGCATCGGCCGCATCATTTTTGTTCGTCTTCACATAGGGCTTGACGAATTGCGGCGCCATCAACTTGACGGTATGCCCCATTGCCACCAGCTTGCGTGCCCAATAGTGCGCGCTGCCGCACGCCTCCATCCCGATCAGACACGGCTGCAGCTTGATGAAAAATTCCGGCACCGTTGATCGCGCCAGCTTTTTGCGCAATATCACTTTTCCATGCGCATCCACGCCATGCACTTGAAAAACGTTCTTTGCCAAATCAATGCCGATGGTCGTTATCTTCATGGTGGATGCTCCTTTCTTTGAGGGGGGAAACCACGCCTATTTTGGCACTTTCATGCCGCTTTGAAAGAGGGCGTCCATTCCATTAAAACCCATAGCTCCGCTACCTGAACGTCTGCAGCTCCTTTTCCTTCCTAGCCGCAGCCGGCGTAGAAAAAATGCCGACACATTTGCCTTTCTCTGCGGAATTCCTAACAATATCGAATTGACATCACGCTCCCAAAATCACATAGAAGCGGGGACAACTTTGGAACCGAGACAATTCATTGCCCACCACAAGCAGGGACAACCCGCTCAATCATTGGATGTACATCTATCCAATGTGGCCAACATTGCAAGCAATTTAGCTAAAAAGATTGGACTGAAAACTTCGGGTGAGTTGATCGGCCTGCTTCATGACCTAGGGAAATATAGTGTCGAGTTTCAGAATTATCTGAAATCCGCAGTCGGTCTGATCAACCAAGACGAAGACGACTATATCGACGCATCAGGTGCAAAAGGAAAAATCGATCATTCAACCGCAGGGGCTCAGTACATCTGGAACGCCCTTGCGGACAAAGGTGGATTAGAAATACGCATCGCGCAAGTCCTTGCATTGTGCATTGCATCGCATCATTCAGGCCTGATTAACTGCCTGGACCCGGACGGCGAAGACATATTCGGCAAGCGCATGCGGAAGACACAGCAGAAAACGCATTTTGCTGAAGTATGCGCCAATGCAGATAGGGAGATACTTGAGCAAGCCAACTCGCTGCTAACCAATCCAAGTCTGGTTGTAGAAATGCGCGGCGTTATTGGAAATATCCTTGCCAAGAATCCGCACACCTACGGTTCCAGAAAAAGCCGCCGCAATGCTCAGCAGCAGATCGGCCTTGCCGTACGCATTCTCTTCAGTTGTCTGATCGATGCCGACCGCATCGACACCGCTGATTTTGAACATAAGCGTGTCAGGCACTATCGACCGAATGGAAACTATATCGAATGGCCTGTACTTATCGACAGACTAGAGCGCAAGCTGGCGTCCATGCCACCGATACATTCAATTGACAAGCTGCGCAACTCGATCTCACAACATTGCCGCGAAGCGGCAGATCGGCCGGGAGGCGTTTATACGCTAACTGTTCCCACTGGCGGCGGGAAGACGCTTGCCAGCCTGCGCTTCGCGCTCCACCATGCGCAACGACACCAACTTGACCGTATTATTTACATTATTCCCTTCACATCCATCATTGATCAAAATGCTCAAGTGGTTCGGAAGATACTTGAGCCTGACGATGCACCAACAGATCAAGGAAAAGTGGTATTGGAACATCACGCCAGCATCACTCCCGAGCAACAGACCTGGCGCGAAAAAATCCTGTGCGAGAACTGGGACGCGCCGGTGGTCTATACCACTATGGTTCAGTTCCTCGAATCGCTGTTTGGAGCAGGAACACGTGGCGCCCGGCGCATGCATCAACTCGCCAACGCCGTTCTGATCTTTGACGAAATCCAGACCCTGCCAATCAAATGCACTCACCTCTTCAATAACGCAATCAATTTTCTCGTTGAACACTGCAACACCACGGTTGTTCTGTGCACCGCCACACAACCACTGCTCCACAGGGTGGCGGCTGAAAAGGGAGCAATTCGTCTCGCAGACAACCACGAAATCATTCATGATGTGCAGCAGCTTTTCGACAATCTCAAGCGCGTAAACGTATGCGACCGCCGTAAACCAGGCGGATGGGAAGCGGAAGAAGTCTCCAGACTTGCGCTGGATGAAACTACCCGTGGAGGCAGTTGCCTGGTTATCGTGAACACCAAGCGTGCCGCGCGGACCATATTCGAACTCTGCCTTGGACAACTGGAGAAGGACCAAGTTTTTCATCTTAGCACCGACATGTGCCCAGCCCATCGCAAAGAAGAATTGGCCAAAGTGAGAGCGCGGTTGGCGGCTGGATTATCGACGCTATGCGTGAGCACCCAATTGATCGAGGCCGGAGTTGACGTGGATTTCGGCGTGGTGATTCGTTATCTTGCCGGCCTCGATTCGATAGCACAGGCCGCCGGACGCTGTAACCGCAACGGCCGACCTGAACCCGGCATCGTACATATCGTCAATCCGCGTCAGGAGGATGAACAGCTCGGCCAGTTGCCAGATATTGCAAAGGGCCGGGAGATCGCACAGCGCGTACTCGACGACTTTCTCATCAATCCTGATCGCTATGACAAAAACCTCTTTGGACCAGCCGCGCTGACCGATTATTACCACTACTATTTCTTCGAACGGAAAGACGAGATGGATTATGCCGTTTCCGCTTCGGAGATTGGGCACGACGATAGCTTGTCGAATCTATTGTCGGAGAATTCGGTTGCTACGGACGATTGTCGGCGCAAAATCAGCAGTGTACCTGACCGTCTGCTCAATCAATCCTTCATGACTGCAGCCAAGACATTCAAGGCGATTGATGCTCCAACACAAGGCGTTGTCGTACCGTATGGTGACGACGGAAATGCGTTAGTCGCGCAGCTCCACGCCGCTTTCGACATTGAGCTCGAATTCGATCTGCTGCGAACGGCACAGCAATACACCGTCAATGTTTTTCCACACATACTGGACAAACTCAGGGACGCAGGCGCGTTGACAGAAGTGAAGCCGGAAACCCGCATTCTCACCCTTGACCGGAAATATTACAGTTCACGATTCGGCCTCTCCACCGAACCCGTATCCATAATGGAGACTCTCTATGTCGACAGCGCATCGTAATAGCATTGAATTCAAAGTTTGGGGGCGCTATGCGCTGTTCACCGATCCGCTCACAAAGGTAGGCGGCGAAAAATTTTCCTATCAGGTGCCAACCTATGAGGCGCTGAAGGGCATCTGCAAATCAATCTATTGGAAGCCCACTCTGATCTGGGTAATTGACGAGGTACGCGTGATGAAACGCATTCGCACGCAGACCAAGGGCACCAAGCCGCAGGAATTCGGAGGCAGGAATACGCTGGCGATCTACACATTCCTTGCCGATGTGGAGTATCAGATTCGCGCCCATTTCGAATGGAACGCTGTTCGTCCCGAACTGGAAAAAGATCGCGATGAGCACAAGCACCACAATATAGCCAAGCGCATGCTGGCAAGAGGCGGCAGGCAAGACATCTTTCTGGGCACCCGAGATTGTCAAGGATATGTTGAGCCTTGTGAATTCGGTTCCGGCGAAGGCGAACTGGACGACGCAGGCGAACTGGCACTCGGCTTGATGTTTCACGGTTTCGACTATCCGGACGAAGTCGGCGGCGACAAGATGTACTCTCGGCTGTCACGAATCATCATGAACAACGGCATCATCCGATTTGATCGCCCTGAGCATTGTGAGATTAAGAGATTCGTGCGCGAAATGACGGTGAAGCCTTTTGGCATTGGTGAGAATCTACAATCCGTCGATATAGAGGCGGTTAAATCGGGGGATCAGCCATGAGCTGGATGACGCAACTTCATGCCACCTACGAGCGCTGCGCGGGCAACGAACCGGAAGGCGCAGTGTCATTGATGCCGATCTGTCATACCACGCAACAAGTTCAGGTTGAGATTGTTATAGATGAATACGGCGCTTTTAAACGAGCATTAGTGCTCGACAAAGGAGCCGGCACAACGATGATTCCTTGCACTGAATCGTCTGGCGGGAGAGCCGGTGCGAAGCCCGTGAATCACCCTTTGGCCGACAAACTGCAGTACGTTGCAAGGGATTTCGTAGCTTATGGCGGCGAGGTTACGTCAGGTTTTTCAGCCAATCCGCATGAGCCGTACGAATCGTTCCTGACCGATCTGAAGGCCTGGGCCAATTCCATGTATTCGCACCCAAAACTCAGCGCGGTCCTGCGCTACGTTGAACGAGGAAATTTAATTGCCGATTTGGTAAATGCTAGCGTGCTTCCTGTAGATGCAAATGGAAAGCTGATGAAGGAGTGGACTGGCGAGAAGGAAAATGCACCTGCGATCTTCAAAGCCATTCAAAATACACAAACCCCTGCAGACGCCTTTGTTCGATGGCGAGTAGAAGCGATCGGCAATCCGGTTTCAGCGACATGGGAAGATCCGGACCTTATCCAATCATGGATCGATTACTACAAAAGTACCCAGACCAAGCGTGGAGTTTGCATGGCGTCCGGCGTCGATACGCCTCTTGCAATACAGCACCCAGCCAAACTCCGTCACGGAGGCGACAAGGCGAAACTCATCTCATCTAACGACACCAGCGGTTTCACGTTCAGAGGACGGTTTCTCGATACCGACGAGGCTCTTTCCATAGGTTTTGACGTAACTCAGAAAGCCCATAATGCCTTACGCTGGCTTATCGCCCGACAAGGGTATCGAAACGGAGAGCAGGTCATTGTGAGTTGGGCCGTAGCAGGCAAGCCCGTCCCCGATCCTTTCGTCAGTACGATCGAACTGTTCGAAGCCACTCCTGCCGCAAAGATTGATTATCTGACATTGACGGACACGGCTCAGTCATTCGCACTGCGTTTGAAAAAAGCCATCGCCGGCTATAAGGCGCGGCTAGACCCGACGGACGACATTGTGGTAATGGGCATCGACTCCGCGACACCAGGCCGAATGGGAGTGACTTTCTATCGAGAGATTAAGGGGGCTGATTTTCTTGCTCGTGTCGAGCGTTGGCATGAACAGTGTGCCTGGCCTCAATATTTTGGCAAGGACAGAAAATTCATCGGTGCGCCGGCACCACATGACATAGCAGAAGCAGCATATGGGCGAAGGCTCGATCAAAAATTGAGAAACGCAACAGTGGAACGCCTGCTGCCTTGCATTGTGGACGGTCTACAGGTACCACGAGATCTGGTTGAATCAACGGCACGGCGCGCAAGCAACCGCGTGGGTTTTCAGGAGCATTGGGAATGGGAAAAGTGCCTGGGGATTGCCTGCTCACTTTTCAAGAAATATCACAGCGGAAGGGGATACCAGATGGAATTGGAGCATGAACGAACGACGAGAGATTATCTGTATGGCCGGTTATTGGCTCTTGCGGACAACATTGAAGGCTATGCATTGCGCCTGACCGACGAAGGGAAAAAGCGGGAAACGACTGCTGCGCGCTTGATGCAACGCTTTTCCGCCCGGCCTTTTACGACGTGGACCAATATTGAACTGGCTTTGGCCCCGTATATGGCCCGCCTGAAGGCTGGCAGCGATAAATCCGCCGGTTTTCTTGCCAAGCGAAGGAAGCTGCTCGATGAAATCATGACCTCGCTGGACAAGACTGCCGGGAGAACCAGCGATGCGCCGCTGACAGGCGAATTTTTGCTCGGGTTCCACTCCCAACGCCAAGCATTCTGGAGCAACGGCGAAGTTGGCCGCGAAGAAGAATCCACCGAACAAACCGTAGAAAGCTGAAGATCACCATGACCACATTGCAAAACAAAATCGATTTCGCCCTCGTCCTGCGTGTCAGGAATGCCAATCCGAATGGGGACCCTCTCAATGGCAACCGTCCTCGCACAGATTACGGCGGTTTGGGTGAAATCACCGATGTATGCATCAAGCGCAAGCTGCGTGACCGCCTTCAAGAATCTGGACAAGTGATTTTTGTGCAATCCGATGACCGCAAGACCGACGGCGAACCCAGTTTGAGAACCCGCGCCGAATCGGAAACCCATGGTTTGGGTAAAGACAATTGGAATCCCAAGAAAACCAAGAAGGAAGACGCCGCAAGAAAAGCCTGCAATAAATGGTTCGACGTGCGCGCTTTCGGACAAGTCTTCGCATTCGGGAAGGATGGTGATGCAAACGGCGTATCGATTCCGATTCGCGGCCCGGTCACGGTGCAATCCGCATTTAGCAAGGAGCCGGTGAGCATCACCAGCACACAGATCACCAAAAGCGTGAGCGGTGAAGGCGATGGCAGCAAGCGCGGATCTGACACGATGGGCATGAAGCACCGGATCGATGGCGGCATCTACGAGTGTTACGGCAGCATTAACCCGCAACTGGCTGAGAAAACCGGGTTTAGCGATGCCGATGCAGAAATCATCAAATCTGTCTTGCCGCGTCTGTTTGAGAACGATTCCTCATCCGCGCGACCGGACGTCAGCATGGAGGTGTTGAAAGTGGTTTGGTGGAAGCACAACAGCAAGACGGGCCAGTACTCGTCGGCAAAAGTTCACGAATCGCTACGAGGCATTCTCAATGCTGACGGCAGTTTCGATGAGGCAGCCTTGAAAGCATCCCTTCCAAACCTGACTCCCGACATTATTGCCGGATTCTGAATGCGATGTTTAGCACCGCCGCCAATACCCTGACTGCCCATGCCTGAGCCACTCGACCCCATCCAGATTTCCGCCTTGCAGCACTGGTGCTATTGCCCTCGCCAATGCGGGCTGATTCATCTGGAACAGGCGTTTGCCGAGAATGTATTTACACTGCGTGGGCAGGCGCTGCATGCCACCGTGGACAAGCCAGGAATGGAGACGCGGGCCGGAGTGCACGTTGAACGTGCATTGCCAATCTGGCAGGAGGATTTGGGCCTGGTCGGCAAGGCCGATATTGTCGAGTATCTGACCGACGGCACACCCTATCCAGTGGAATACAAGCACGGTTCGCGCAACAAGGCTGCGGAGATTGCGGTTTGCGACGACATTCAACTCGCCGCCCAAGCAATGTGCCTGGAAAGCATGAACCAGCGTCCGGTACCGCAAGGTGCGCTGTTCTACGCTAAATCCAAAAGGCGGCGCGAGGTCAATATCGATGCGGCTTTACGCGAGAAGGTTGTGAACACCACGGCAGCGATACGCGTCATGCTCGCCGCCGGCGTCCTACCGCCTCCGACACCCGACGAAAGCCGCTGTAAAGCCTGCTCGCTGAAGGACATCTGTCAACCGGAAGCCTTGCGGCACCTGGCGGACAACCGCACGTGGTTGGTGAATTTGTATAACCCAGAAGCCTGAATCAGAGTATCCCGCCATGCAGCTTCTCAACACTCTCTACATCACGCAACCAGAAAGCTATCTACGCTTGGACAACAATACCGTTCGAATCGAGGTCGAGAAAGAACTTAAGCTGCAAGTGCCATTGCACCATCTGTGCAGCGTGGTGTGCTTTGGCCATGTGGGAATTTCCGCCCCATTGATGCACCGGCTCGCGGACCAAAACATTGCGCTGGTTTTACTTGATGGCAATGGCCGGTTCAAAGCGCGCTTGGAGGGAGTGACGACAGGAAATGTTTTGCTGCGCAAAGCACAACACAAACAGGCCGATAATCCTGCATTTGCGCTGGAACTATCTCGCAGCATGATTGCAGGAAAAATCAAGAATGCACGTAATGTTCTGCAGCGCGGTGCCAGGGACGCGAAAAACGCAGACGATGTTGCTGTTCTGGAGCGCGGCGTGAACGATCTGGCTGCCAGCCTGCGTAGCCTGCCAGAGATGCCCGACCTGGATGCTCTGCGCGGCGTGGAAGGTGATGCGGCGCGCAAGTACTTCAGCTGTTTCAACCAGCTTATACGCGCCGATCTGCGCCAGCATTTTTTCATGGACGGGCGCAACCGCCGTCCTCCACGCGACTGCATGAATGCGCTGCTTTCGTTTATCTATGCGATGTGGATGAACGACTGCCGCTCTGCCGTGGAATCCGCAGGACTTGACCCTCAAATCGGATTTCTTCACGCAATACGTCCTGGCCGCGCGTCATTGGCGCTCGATTTGCAAGAAGAGTTTCGCCCGCTTGCCGACCGGCTGGCGCTTACGTTGATTAACAGAGGTCAGCTTGATCCCGACGATTTCATCGAGCGTGAAGGAGGCGCGGTAACAATGGAGGGAGACGCGCGCAAGACGGTGGTCGTTGCATATCAGGAACGCAAGCAGGAGATGCTCACGCACCCGCTGCTTGCACAACCCATCCCGCTTGGCATCGTTCCCATGATACAGGCGCGCCTGCTGGCGCGTACGATTCGCGGGGAAACGTCAGGCTATCTACCTTTCGTGTTCAAGTAAATCATGCTGGTTATCGTCTGCTACGATGTCAATACGGAGACTCGCGACGGCCGAAAGCGTTTGCGGCGTATTGCAAAAATTTGCGAAAGCACCGGCCAACGCGTGCAAAAATCGGTATTCGAATGTCAAGTCAATTTGATGCAAATGGAAGACCTGGAACGCAAGCTCCTGGCTGAAATTGATTTGCAGGAAGACTGCTTGCGCTTGTATAGACTACCCGACACCAAGGGTTGCGAAGTCCGCGAATACGGCAAGTTCAAGGCTACTGACTTCGATGCGCCTTTGGTGCTATAAAATCATCCTGGCGCGAACCCTTAGCGTTTGGCATGTAGGAGAGAGGTTCGCGCAAACGCTAAGCTATTGAAATTCCTCGATTAATCATCTTACGATTCCGCATTGAAAAAGATTCTCGTCTGGTTTGCACGTATGTTCGCGCAACGCGAACATTTTTTGGCGATGAATCAAGTTACTACGTGCAGACAGTCGTCTGCTCATTCGTGGGCAGACGTGGATTGAAACACTCTTATGTCCAACGAATATGCAGGCAAGGACGTCGTCTGCTCATTCGTGGGCAGACGTGGATTGAAACCGCCGTAGTAGTACGGACGACTTGCGCAACCAATGTCGTCTGCTCATTCGTGGGCAGACGTGGATTGAAACAAGCGCAAAGAGCACAAAGACGCTCTCAAGTCGGGTCGTCTGCTCATTCGTGGGCAGACGTGGATTGAAACGCACCAGTCATGAATGTCATGACTTGGTCCGCAGGTCGTCTGCTCATTCGTGGGCAGACGTGGATTGAAACTTTTTCGCGACCTGAATAGTCAGTCCAGCTGCGGTCGTCTGCTCATTCGTGGGCAGACGTGGATTGAAACCAACTCGGCTTGAGCATCTGCCAAGCAGGCAAGAGTCGTCTGCTCATTCGTGGGCCTACCTGCCGTGGGTGGCGTACCAGCGCCAGCTCGATCCGCCGGGCGACCGGTTGCTGAAATGGCATTTCGCCGGCCACGAGGCGCCG
>CBHCMF010000161.1:0-10050 GCA_965974465.1 uncultured Noviherbaspirillum sp. | reverse complement strand
TTGCGTCTACTGATGATTTGCTCATGGACTGGAGTATCGCGGACCGACGGCTAACGTTGGAGGTAAACGGCGCGCTTTAGCGCGTCCGGGTTGACTGAGATGTGAGGTACTTTGTACATGAAGGCGCCACTCAGGTGAGGAACAGGAGTATTGGTTAGAAGCCGAAAACTCAGATATATAGCTGTATCCCTCACCTCTACCAGATACGTCAGCTAGAAATTCGGCGAACTGTTGTAGCACCGCCGCTGGACCAACGACTCTCAAAATGCTGCGAGCGTCCCAATCTTGCATTGAAAAGTACTCGTTATCTTCATTCTGTAAAGAAGTGAACAGCTGTTCCATTTGATCATTTTTTGAGATCTCAATGCGTATTGCCGAGTCAGTGCTCAATACAATCGGACCGCTTGACGATATTGCCGCTTGAACGTGTTCGGATAACGTCTCATAGTCCGCTGGCGATCCGTACACAACGAAATCATCGATCAGGCCGTTGGATCGAAACATTTGCCGAAATTCGACTCTGAGCACCATTACACCTAACTTGTTATAAATCGCAAAATACCTGATTAACATCGGAGCTTGTCGTTTAACAAACGAGACCAGCTCGCGGGCAACTCCTACCCCCATTGGCTTTCCGCCGAATGCCTGTATCAATACACAGGTTTAACAGAACAGACAAATCACGCAATGTAATAAGGCTGAATAATACGTGTTCAACTTATACCATAATTGGCTTACGGCAACTATCTACTTTAAAGAAGCGGTGTGAACGTCAGCAATTTGGCCGATTGTGGCCTGTCACGGGAAAAATTCGAAAGACCGCTTCCGCTGCATAGCGGCCATTTCATATGAGCCGTTCAACGGCGGCTCCTGGGGCGAACTCGGAAGTTCACTATCTGAGAACCTGTCATGTCCAATCACAACTTATACTGCTCAGACTTCTTTGCAATCGTGCAGACGTGGAGCCCTTCATGCTCCTCGAATGTCATCTTCACCGGCAGAAATTTCTCTATCACCATCGCGTTTGTTTCGGCATGCTTCGATACGCATTCGGTGGTAAAACGTCCTCCACCTGCCAGCGCCAAAGGCAGCATGATTTGATCGGCCAGGTATTCGTCGACAGCGGCGCCTGAAGCGATATAACGGCGCACGCGCTGGATCGCGTTCTTTGCTACAGCTTCCGCGCGCAAGGCTTTTTCTCCGAAGGCACAAAACACCTCAGTCACATGCTGGTATTCCAGTGTCAGCAACAAGGCGTTGCCAGGGCCTTGTTCGACAGGCAAACCACGTACCAGTAACTGCGTTTCATTCCAACCCATACTGGTACCCACGCAGTCCAGTTCGCGCATCGCGACATTAAACGGCACTCCAGCAATAAAGCTTTCGGCATACGCTGATACGCGCTCTCCACGCGTCATCAATTCAATGGGCTGTAATTGCTGACATGGTTGGACGATAGCGCTGACTTCGCCACCG
The DNA here is from genome assembly GCA_965974465.1 of uncultured Noviherbaspirillum sp. GTDB lineage: Bacteria > Pseudomonadota > Gammaproteobacteria > Burkholderiales > Burkholderiaceae_D > Noviherbaspirillum. The sequence goes on along the minus strand of CBHCMF010000161.1, from coordinate 8,574 downwards.
CCGGCCGGATAGAAACCAAAGCGATGCAACTGAAGATCGACATTGGCGCCCATCTCGGCAAGCACTCTGCCATATGCGCGCTGCAGAAACTGCATTGGGGGCGCCATCGGATTGTGCGTGCCGCCATTGATCCGTACAGTCGAAGGCGCATCCGCATAGAGCAGGGCAGGCAAGAGCGTTTGCAATACCAGTGTGCAGCTCCCCGCTGTACCGATGGCGAATTGATATTCGCCGCCTTTGATTTTTCCTGGCACAAACTCCAGCGTTTGCGATCCGACTGAGGTTGTGCCAATGTCTGCGCCGCAGATTTGAGCGGCAGCTTGTACGGCGACCAAGTGCTGGCGCATTAATCCCGGCTTCGCTCGATTCGCGCGGATACGGGTAATGCGAAACGCCTGACCAGTAATCATCGACAGCGTTAAGGCGGAGCGCAAAATCTGCCCACCGCCTTCGCCGATGGATCCATCTAATTCAATCATGTTCTTATCTTCTTTATTTTTATTGTAAGAATCCCGGCCGAAGCCGGGACCCGGCAAGCTGGTATGCAGGAGAGAGAAAGGTTTCTCATCCTTTCACGCATACCACCTGTTTCAAGGTATGCACCACTTCCACCAGATCGCGTTGCGCTTCCATCACCGCATCGATGTCCTTGTATGCCATCGGGATTTCATCAATCACATCGGCATCCTTTCGGCATTCGACGCCTTGCGTCGCTTTGATCTGGTCCTCGACGGTGAACTGTTTCTTCGCCGCGGTACGGCTCATAGTACGTCCTGCACCGTGGCTGCAGCTGTTAAAGCTCTCCGGGTTACCTTTTCCGCGCACAATGTAGCTCTTCGCGCCCATCGATCCGGGAATGATACCCAGTTCACCTGCCCGCGCTGAAACGGCGCCTTTACGCGTTACCAGGACATCCTTGCCGAAGTGGTTTTCCTTCTGCACATAGTTGTGGTGGCAATTCACTGCTTCCACATGGGTCTCAAACGGTTTGGTGATCACAGTACGTACAGCTGCAATTAGATTCTGCATCATCACTTCACGGTTCATGCGTGCAAATTTTTGCGCCCAGCTCACTGCTTCAACATAGTCGTTGTAGTGCTGTGTACCTTCTGGTAAATACGCCAGGTCCTGATCGGGCAGGTTGATGAAATGCGTCCGCATATCCTGCTTTGCCAGTTCGATGAAGTGCGACCCGATCGCATTTCCTACCCCGCGCGAACCTGAATGCAGCATAAACCACACGAAACCGACTTCATCCAGGCATACTTCGATGAAGTGGTTACCCGTACCCAACGTTCCCAGGTGACGGTAGTTGTTGGTGTTCTTCAGTTTCGGCGTCTTCACGCAGATTGCGTCAAAGTCATCCTTCAGTTGCGCCCAGGCTGCGTCAACCGGTTTAGGTGGCGTATCCCAGGAACCTTTGTCGCGTCCTTTGAAGCCGCGTGTTTTGGGTGACATCCCGTGCGGGATCGCTTTTTCGATCGCGCTACGCAACGGACCTAGGTTGTCCGGTAGATCATTCGCCGTAAGGGTGGTTTTGGCGGCCATCATTCCACAGCCGATATCCACGCCGACCGCAGCGGGGATGATTGCACCCAATGTCGGGATGACGCTTCCGATGGTCGATCCTTTACCCAGGTGCACGTCTGGCATTACTGCAATGTGCTTGTAGATGAACGGCATTTTTGCGGTATTGGTCAACTGACGCTTGGCGTCGTCTTCGACCGGAACACCTTTCGTCCACATCTTCACTGGGCGTCCGCCCTCGACATTCAGTACATTGTATTCATCGTGTTTCATGATTTTCTCTTTTTAATATTTAGGGTGATGACAAGGGGCGATGAAATGTTTTACTGAGCTATTGGCCTAAGCCAACCCGGATTTGAACCAGGGACGTCCGAGGCAAGCCTCGGTGCTCTACCATGTAATTCCATCTGCATTCATCAAAAATAGTGGCGACAAAATTGGTGAAACGGTATGCGGTTACCCGCATGGCGCTCTAGCCAGTTGAGCCACGGCGGCCTTGATTTGCCGCCGGCGGGATTCGAACCCGCAACCTCCTCATTAACAGTGATGTAGTTCCACCGGCATTCGCCAAAAACGTTACAGCTTAATTGAACCCGACAAGGGTTGACAGGACATTCTGCCAGACTTGTTCTGCCTGACAGGCCGGATTCGAACCGGCTATTCCTGATGTAGTCCTGCCTGCATTCGGGCCATAACTCAACTGAGCGACAGTATGACAAGTGGTCGATGTGACGAGACATTGTGTAGATGTAATCACATCGGCATTCATGCTGCGCTCAAAACCTGCACTGCGTAGGTGACCTACGCGAATCACCCAGCCCATTTTTTCCTCCTAGATCACGATGGACTGGATTTCTCCAACCCAATGTTCGGCATTCAACTGACCGGCAGCAAAGGCGGCAATGATCTTGAACACCTCGTCCGAGAAGCCGCCGATGTTGAGCACATCGTCACGCTCCATCACCTGCGTGGTGCCATAGGGCATCACGTCGATACATACCAGCTTCGCATGGGGATTGCGTTTCTTGAATGCCTCCCATTCGCGCATGGTGGCTGTCGCGCCATGACGCGTCGCATCGATCCATGATTCGTTATCCGACACAAATACCACCAGATCCGCTTGCGCCTTTTGTTTGTTCAATCGTGCCAGTGGTGCGCTGCAATTCGTTCCGCCGCCACCAATCGATGCCAGCTTCTGTGCATTCGTCATCACGGTGTCGCGTGGATTCAACTCGCAACGCACGACATCGTTCTCGAAAGGGAGCACCGAGGCGTCCGTATTCTTCCGCAATAGCGCTGCGGCAACCAATGCAGCGACATCGATGCAGCGGATCGCCGACGTCACGGAGCCACGGTATCCAGTTATCGCCGATGACATCGAGCCAGATACATCCGGGCACACAACTACCTTGCCCTCGATCTGCGGCACATTGCTCAATGCAATCTCCAACGCATCCTGTAGCGCTTCGCGGATCGCCAGCGGTACTTCCTCCGTGGCGGCCTTGTAAGCGGACATCAACTGGTACGGAAACACTTTTGCCTTAGCAATGGCAGTTGCATCGCGCAGTGTTTCTGCGATCGATTCGGCCATGCCCGGCAATTGGTACACGCCGTGACGCGCAAAAGTGTTCAAATTCATGCGCACCATTTGCCAACCACTTTGACGTGCAATATGCCCCCATGCGGTATCCGACAAGTCCAGCGCCGTCAGCATCTGGAATGGCACATCCGGAATCGGTTGGGTGGAATCCTGCTTATATGCTTCGAACGCTTTCACGATCGGAGGCAATGCCTCAACGTGATATGCCTTACCGATCAGCCAAGCGAAAAACGCTTCACGCCAGGCTTCAGTCGGTTTTGGGTGAACCATCTTGACCACATCGGCTAACGACGGGGCATTGCCGATTGCGGCTGACAGTAATTCTTTTTCTGAGGCCGTATTCAACCAAGTCTGTACCAGCTTCTTCGGACGCGAACCCAGCGACTTGCGGCCCACTGCGCCCGAACGAATGATCTGCACAAAGTTGCGCAGCATCTTGCCGTTATTGATCACACGCTTGAAAGCAGGGGATAGCTGGGTCGCGCCCTGCGCGGCCAACGCCGCAATCAGCAAGGCTGGCATATCCTTCATGTAGCCACGCTCACGGCAGTAGATTGCGGTCTGCGCGATGAATTGCGCATCGACTTCCTTGCACAGTTCCAGAACCGTTGCGAGTTGCGCTTCGGCGCTTGTGTAGTAGGTCGCGTTCAGGCACCCGGTGGCAGCATATTGGGCCAGTTGGTGTTTTGGCGACAGCGCGTAAGCGGGCGCTTTTTCAGCGTTGACCGCATTCGCATTCGGCAGGAATTTGCCTTTCAAGCTTTGGAACAATTGAGCGTTAGCCATTTCATTTCCCTGTTTTCGTTTTGTTTGTGCATTCTCTATTGCAACGGCTGTGCCAGGGCACCATGAAACTGCATGGGTATTTTCTAACCCATTGATTTAAAAAGAGTTTTTAAAATGAAGGGGCATGAATGGCGGATTGGGAAGTTTTGCTTGCTTCGTGGTAAATTATCTTTTTATATAAGAAGTTATAAAAGATATGAAGAGGAAACGTATCGTCGTCATTGGGTTCATTGGCACTCAACTCGATCGGGGTAAAGGGAGCGGGCGCTGGGAAAAGTGGCGCCCGACCGTCGCTTTAACGCAGCACGAGGATGTGGTGATCGAACGCTTCGAACTCCTCTATAGCGGCAAGCATGACGATTTGGTGAGCCAGGTCACAGGCGATATTGCCTCCGTGTCACCAGAGACGCGTGTCGTCGCCCATCATTTGCCGATTACTGATCCTTGGGACTTCGGTGACGTTTACGGCAATCTGTTTGATTTCGCAAAAAACTATCCTTTCGATCCTGACAACGAGGACTATTGGATTCACATCACCACTGGAACGCACGTGGTGCAGATCTGCCTGTTCCTGATGACCGAGGCGCGTTACTTGCCCGGCGCGTTGTTGCAGACTTCACCACCGCGTCGCCCTGCGATAGGCCACCCAGGCAGCTATACCCTGATCGACCTCGATTTGTCGAAGTACGACCAGATTGCACAGCGATTTTCACGCGAACAAGAGGAGGGCGTCGCCTTCCTCAAATCCGGCATCGCCACACGTAACGCACGCTTTAACACGATGATCGATGAGATCGAGCGTGTTGCGATTAAATCCAAAGCGCCCATTCTGTTGATGGGGCCGACCGGTGCCGGCAAGTCGTTTCTTGCCAAGCGCGTGTTCGAGCTGAAGAAGGTGCGCCATCAGCTTGACGGTAAATTTGTCGAACTCAACTGCGCCACGCTGCATGGTGACGGGGCAGGCTCCACCTTGTTTGGGCATATCAAGGGCGCGTTTACCGGTGCTGCATCGGATCGGCCCGGCTTGTTGCGCACCGCGCACAAGGGCTTGTTGTTCCTTGATGAAATAGGGGAACTTGGCCTCGACGAACAAGCGATGCTGTTGAAGGCGATTGAAGAAAAACGCTTTCTTCCCGTTGGTGCCGATCATGAAGTGCAAAGCGATTTTCAATTGATTGCGGGGACGAATCGTGATCTGGCAAAAGAGGTTGTCGCTGGCCGCTTTCGAGAAGATTTATATGCACGTATCAATCTGTGGACCTACGAGCTTCCAGGGCTCGTAGATCGGCATGAGGATATTGAGCCCAATGTCGACTATCTGTTGGCACAGTTCAGCGAAGAGACTGGCCAGATGGTCCGCTTCAATAAGGAGGCGCGTGAGCGCTACATGCGTTTTGCCATGTCAGCGGAAGCTGTGTGGGCCGGTAACTTTCGGGATTTGTCCGCATCGATCGTGCGTATGGCGACATTGGCAGAGGCAGGTCGGATCACCGACCGTATCGTTCAGGACGAAACGAACCGCCTACAACGGCTATGGCATCACTATTCCCGGCCATCGCTCGACCAGGACGACATTGAGCTGGAATCTATTCTGGAAAAGGAGGCAGTAGAACAAATGGACTTGTTCGATGTAATGCAACTGAAAGGAGTCATTAAAGTATGTCGCCAATCCAAGTCGATGTCGGATGCCGGACGCAAGTTGTTTGCAGTATCACGCAGTGCCAAAGCAATAGCCAATGATGCAGATCGGCTGAAGAAGTATCTAGCTAAATTTGGACTGAGTTGGGACACAGTGGTCTGAAAGCCTCATGCATGAACGAACAATGCATGAGGCTCTGGCCGAGCAGGGCCACTTATGCAAGCACGGTATCACGCAGCAGACGGTCAAGCACCGAAAAGTTCTGATCTTGCTCCATGAGTGGCGCTTTCGCATGGCTCAGCCGCTCAAGCTGGCAGGCAATAAACTGATTAATGACGGGCATGGCGGCGCCGTGTTCCGACTCCAGGGCGCGCCGCTTGAACACCAATAACTCGCCGATAGCGTCCTTTAGGTCATTCTCGGCGACCAACGTGTCGACCAAGTCCTGAAAGCGCATTGGCACCGGGCCGCGTTGTTGTTCGATCCACAAGCAGGCAAGCAAGGGGCGTAGCACGTACAAATATTTTTTGAGGCGAACCACGTCTCCGCATAAGTGTTCGCGATAGTTCTTCTTTGCCATGTGGAGATAGTGATAGAAGGCGCGCTCAGGCCGGTGCACTTCCTGCGCTGCGGCGCGTACCGCGCTCAAGAAAGCCTGATCGGCCGCATAGACGACGGGGGAGGATAGCCATTCCACCAGTGTCGCATTGCCGTTTCGCAGTAAACCCAGCGCCTTGCGAAGATCCCAGCCGCTGACATCGTAGACATCGTCGATGGGAAGTTCGATCACATCCCGACCTGGGAAAACCGTCAAATACCAGTCTACTTGGTGCGCGTAGATGAAGCGGACATCGTAATCGCTGTCTGGCGAGGCAAAACCCCAGCCTCGGCTGCCGGATTCGCAGGCGAACAGCACTTTGACCGCGTACTCTTTTTCGATGCGTGCAAGTGTTTTTTCGATTTCGGTCCGTATTTGGGGATCAATCGGATGTTCGGCGTTTTGCCAGTGATGTTTTTCTGTCGTCATGGGCATGCATCTTAGCAAATATGGAGTAGGAGAAAGAGTGGCCGGGCAGCAGATGCGTATTCCGGTCTTCGTGGTTAAGTACCCGCGCATAAAAACGGTGAGTGTCTGCGGCCCAGCCCGGCGCGCTGCCGCGTTGCCCTCCCCTAGCAGTGCTCGCACTGCATCGGGTCGGGTGCCTTGCATCCCATCTGGCCAGGATCACATCCATCTCACAGTTTTTTATGCGCGAGTACTTAGTTTGTTCGGCGTCGTGATTACTCAGTCCGGGCTCGCGTTCACCGGCAGAAAGGTTGGGGAAAGAAGTCATTGCCGGTCTTTTGTTGACAGCTTGTATCCGATCCGTCGCTGCCGGTCAGGCGGCCTTCTTGAGCGTTTGCAATGCAGCGGAAGCGGTCCTTCGAATTTTTTGGTGACGGGTTACAATCGGCCAATTGCTGACGGTTACACCGTTTCTCTAAAGCAGGCAGTTGCCGTAAGCCAGTTGTGTTGCAACTTTAATACATAGTAGTCAGCCTTGTTACATTGCGTGGTTTGCCTGTTCTGTTAAACCTGTGTATGGATACAGGTAATTGGCGGAAAGCCAATGAACATGCGGGTTATACGCCTGTTCGCTGCCCGTGTTAAACGACGCGTACCGATGTTAAATAGGCGTTTTGCGATTTATAACAAGTTAAACATTAATGAATTCTCCGCAATGAAGCTTCGTAAATTTTTTGGCGTAAATGGACTACTTTCGCTCATCGTCCTTGGCTCATCACCGGGAGCTGCTTACTCGCAAGCCTTCGACTACGACAATGACACGCAAAGGGTATCGGCAACGCTTATTGCAGTTTCAACTCATGAAGCAATTTTTCAAAGGTGGAAAAAGTCCTGTGGTCCTGTTATTGGTCTCAACGATCCCCGCTTTGAAGAGGCGAACAGAGGTTGGGAGGTGAGGAATCGGAAGATCTTGATGTTTACCAGCGAACTTAGAGAAGACTTTAGAAAGTCAGATCCCATAAGCAAGGCAATGGTAGATGAAGACTTCCCACAAATCGCCGAAGCAATGGCTAATTCGGTTGCCCTAGCTAATGAACTTCTCGGTAAGCGACATCCGCCGGCACTCGCTGCGTGGTGTAAGGAGCTGATGAATGGCGTGGCGGATGGAAGGTTAGATATTCGGAACCGACTTGATCCACAACTCAAAGCGTTCGTGGCTCGCTTTATTGGTAACTGACCGTAGTTTTGACATGACGGCGCTGGTGCGTCACCAATACATTCTATTTTTTAACTTGAAATTGGACGCCGACATGCAAGCATGCTGGTCAATTGGGCGTTATACATCTCAGAACCGATGAATGAATATCAAAGAACAAATCGTGACCGTTTGATCGGCATCCTGTCGGGAATCGAACGTGCCGTATGCCCGAACGGATGGGAGCGAAAAGGTCCTTTTGCGGTCGGTGGTCTGACCGAAATCGGATTTTCTCGCAACAGTGAGATGCTTCTGGTGGTTTCGAGCGCTGGCCGCGGCGTGATAGATTGTGCTATTGGAAAGAAAGTGGCTCGTGACGACGAAGCAGACGGCGACTGGTATTCGGCGAAAGATCTTACTTGCATCGGTATCGGACCAATCGAAGGTGAGGTGATTTCGATTGCAGGGCTAAATGGTGGCGGAATGCGTAACTCAAATGACCACGGTGAGAGTCTTGAGTTAGTAGCACCTGACTGGCCCGTCTACGATCTTATCTATTGCAATCCATATAAAACCGCACTGCTTAGCGAGCATCAAAAGGGCTGCCAGATTATTGCTTCTGGCCATATTCTTGCCCATGGGTTTTCTTGGTCCGGAAGGTCATTTGCGTACGCGACTAGCAGCGACGTCACTATATTCGCGCGCCGGACCGGAGATGCATAACATGCCGCTGCACACTGTCACCTGCGGTGCAGGTGAGCTTTCACGTTAAGAGGATGAAGACAATGTACTACCTTTCTCGCTATTTCGTTATTCTCATG
>CBHCMF010000160.1:0-10059 GCA_965974465.1 uncultured Noviherbaspirillum sp. | reverse complement strand
GAGAACGAATACCCGACTTCGCCGCAGGTATAGAGAGACAAATGTTGAACAGCATCCCCGTCTTCAGTGATTTCGACTGCATTGTCGGAATCCAAGCTGTTTTCCAGGAGCGCCGACTTTGTCCATCCGAAGTAATCCAAAAGCGGATGCAGGCACAAGAGAACATCATCAATAGACACGTCAGGCTTGAAAGCAATTTCAGCATTCATACTGTGGTCATATCCCATGGGTAAAGTGGACCCATCCGTCAAGACAGCTTTTTCCTGAATTTAAGCTGCATCCATGACTTCATTTGCAGCTGAACAGCGCTGCCCTGTTTCTGCGCGGGAGGAATCCCCTGCGCAGCGTAGCGACGCAGGGGATTCCTCCCGCGCGTCGCCGAATTTGTCCACGATCTTCGCGCCGCCACCTTGCCCGCTGGCGTACACCTGGGTCGGTGTCCGGTTGGCCAGCGATTGATGCGGCCGCTCGCCGTTGTAGAACGCAAAGTATTGCGTCAACCCAAGCATCAAGTCGCCCATCGTGCGGTACCCTTTCAGGTACACGTCTTCATGCTTGACGCTGCGCCACAGCCTTTCGACAAAGATGTTGTCCAGCGCGCGCCCGCGTCCATCCATGCTGATGGCAATCTTTTCCCGCTTGAGCACGCCAGTGAAGGCGTTGCTCGTGAATTGCGAGCCCTGATCGCTGTTGAACACCTCGGGCTTGCCATGCACACGTAACGCATCTTCCAGGCAGTCCACGCAGAATGACGCATCCATGCTGTTGGAAATCCGCCAGGACAGCACGCGCCGCGAATACCAGTCGATCACCGCCACCAGATAGACAAAGCCCCGCGCCAACCGGATGTACGTCACATCCGCGCTCCACACCTGATTCGGTCGTGCCACCTCCACGCCGCGCAGCAGGTACGGATAGACCTTGTGCCGCGGGTGTTTGGTGCTCGTCGCCGGCCCCGGCGCCATTCCCGCCAGCCCCATCAGGCGCATGAGCCTCTGCACACGTTTGCGGTTGACGGCATGCCCCAGGCTGCGCAGAGACACCACCATGCGACGGCTGCCATAAAACGGGTGCCTCGTGTATTCCTCGTCGATCAGTCGGCACAGCAGCAGGTCTTGCTCATCCTGTTCGCGCTCGATCGTGCGGCGATACACGCTGGCTCGCGATACCCCGGCCAGTTCGCACTGGCGCGCCAACGCAATCGCTTCACTTCGCTCGATCCAGCTCATCCTGTCCTGCGCGCTCATAGCCCGGACTTTTTTTTGAGCCAGTCCAGTTCCATCTTCAGCCGACCGATCTCGCCATACAGCCGATCCTCGCTTTCGTGCGTCTCCTGTGGCTTCGGGCCGCGCTTGCCTTCGAACAGCGTCCCGGCATGCTCCAGGATCTCTTTCTTCCACTGCCCTACCATCACCGGATGCACACCATATTCCTGTGCAATCTCGTTGATCGTCTTCACCCCGCGTACCGCTTCCAGACCCACCTTCGCCTTGAACTCCGCCCCGTACGTCTTGCGTTTCTTCTTGCCTTCGCTCATTCGCTTCATCCTTTCCAGGATGACAGCTTAAACCTCTGTCTCAAATTCGGGATCCACTATAGATCTCGGTGATGTGCACATTACCGTAGAAGTTCGGCACGCCAAAAGAACGAACCGCTGCAACGTCATCCGCATTCGGAAGCGTTTTTTCGATACCGCAATTGGTGCAGTTGACCACGTGTCCCTGACCAGAGAGATAGTCGAAGGCCGCCGCCCAGGCGGTGGGCTTCGAGTCCGCCTCGATTTTCAACATGGCAGGTAACGTATAGTTGTACGGAGTCGATTGGTACTTGATCAGATACAGCATTTTTTCTCCTTGAGTACCCTTGGAGACTCTTCACCTGCCGGCGAAAAGTTCTGGCTGGGCGATATTGATGATGTGACCGCTGAAGCGGTGAATGACTTGCTATTCTGTTTTCTGTACCTGTCCCAAGATCTGTTCGGCGTTGCGGACGAACGGTGCCAGCAATCGGAGTGTGATGTCGATTGCCTTTGCACGTAATTCCATCGTCCAATTAGCATTGGCGAAGGACTCCAATCCAGGACTTGTTGCCAATGCGTTTAGTAGCGCATTTTCAGCCTGAATGCGTAGGTTTTCCGCAACGAGCAACGGGCAATGCTCCGGGTGATCGACCTTGAGATTTGCCGCGTCTCGCGCTGCGAAGCATTCGGCGTGAAAGACCTTGGCATCTTCATACGACAGTAGGAACGTATCCTTGCGGTTCAGAATCACGCGATCCCGCATTCCCTTCTCCACCCAGTTGCGAGACATCTTGAACTGGTGTTTCGCGAGAATGGCGGTTTCATATGCTTCAACAATAGGGCGGACGAGCGACTCGTAAGCCATTGCGGTAAAGACTGCTTCTGCCAGGCCAATTTGTTCTGGCGTTGGTGTAAAGGTTTTCATATGTGGCTCCAAAGGTAAGCCCGTGGAGATCCTCCGCCGCCCGGCGAAAGATCCCCGGTCGGGAGGTTTAATGAATAGCCGTTCGGGACGGTTAATAAAAAGTCCCGGCTGGGAGAGGGTGATAATGTGGCCGCTGAAGCGGCCATTGAATGGTTGTATGCATGGTGCACTCCAAAAAAATGCGGATACACCATCTCCTTGCGGGCATGCTGTACCCGCTGGGTTAAAGGTAAAAAATCAGTGCTACTTCAAACTTGCCTTGCTAGTTCACAAGGCGCTTGGCCAACGCCACTTCAATGCTGTCGCCGGATTGGTTCAATACATCCAAACCGGAATCCGGCATATCGCCTGAAGTAGACTGTGACACGGCAATTTTCTGCGCCATCAGTCGCAGACATTCCATTTGTGCACTCCCGGCATAGCCTAGAAAATGCACTTCGACCGGCAACTTCTGTCCGATACGCCAGGAGCGTCGTGCAGCCTGTTGCAACGTATAGACGTTATAACCCGACTGCATGAAGGCGATGGTTGGGAATTCCAGTAAATCCAGTCCCGTTTTGACCAGTTCCGGATTGCAAATCAAGACATCAATACCCCGATCCACTTGCTCTGCCACCCATTCCTCCCGCTTCGCTGCATCGACGCTTGCGCGCAATACCGCCGTTTTGAAGCCATTCACATCAAGCAGCGCTTTCATGCGCGCGGTGGTATCCCGCGTGCCGGTATAGACTGAATACACCAGAATACGCCGGCCATTCGCCTTCTCCCGCTTGCACAGGTCCAGCAAGGCTTGCTCCTTGGGCATGACATCGCCTTCACGGAACAACGCCCGCTGAAAGGCTAGCTGCTGCCGGGACCGAGGATGTTTAACAAGCTCATCCCGAAACGCACAATCGGGCCAAGCGAGCAGAACGTTGAGGACAACGCCAAGCAAGGATGTATCGCCGGTGCGCAAGGCTTGCCGCAACGCCGTCGACAACGTACTCGACAAGCTCCGATAGGCGTCACCTTGTTCCTGACTCATCTCGACTTCGGTGAATACTTCCTTATAAGACGGAAGGACGTTGCCACCAATGTCTTTGAGTTTCAGGAATGCGGTACAAGGCAATACATAGCGCATGATGCCCTTGGGGCCGAATCCCGGACCTTTAGACGTTCGATGCGTTATTTGCTTACCCTTGGCCGTACGGTGAGACGTGCTGGAAGACTCTTTATAGATGTCTTTCAAGATGCCGTGCTCACGCATAAACCCCATCGCTGCTGCAGAAAGACTACCGCGCGCATTGACTTTAAAGCCGTCACGAATCATGGTGGCAGGGTGCAGACGCCATAATAAGTAAAACAAGTCGTCTGCATATCCGCCCATCAGAGTGCCAGTCAACAGCAAGGTGTTCTGGCACTTGCGTGCGAGAACACCCATCGCCTGGCCCTGAGCAGATCCCTCATTCTTGTATTCGTGCCCCTCGTCGACCACCAACAAGCCAAAATAGCCTTGTGGCAGATAGCGTTTGATGAATTCGGTTGGCTGATATCCTCCCTGGCCAAACGAAAATTCAAACGATGACAAGGAGCGCTCCATACGTTGCGCCTGACGATCGTTAAACACCAATTCGCCGCTTTCATCCATCAAGTTGATGAACTCAAACAGGTTGTCTTCCAACATCGCACCGAGCATGTCTTCCCCAAACGATGCGACCAGCCGTTCCGCCGTCTTTTGACCAATGGTCGGCAGTTGCTGCAATGCCGACAGGACCAATTCACGCCGCGAACGGGACGCGGCGCCTTGACGTATCAAGGTCCACAATGGCGATTTGCAGCGATGACAAGCCTGGCGATTTTCGGCGAGCTTGATCTCTGCCATACGTGCCGAAAGCGGCATGGGTGCCCCGCCATCACTCTGGCTGGACAACAATGTGCCGCAAGCCGGACAAGTGGCATAGTCAAACTGCTGACTCGCGCCACGCTCAACTTGTTCGACGAAGCGCCGCACATTGAAACTAGGGCGCCAATGAAAGCCCATGCGCATACGGACGCGGCCTAAAACAAAAAACTCGGGAACAGAAGGCTTTTCCCGCATGCTACGGATTTGCAATAGTTTTTTGAGCGTGTCTGGCCCATTCAAGATCCAAACACGCGCATCGGGTATCGTGTCCTTGATTTCACGGCGCCATTTATACACCAGGTGCGGAGGCGAAATGACTAACGTACGTTGATAGCCTTCCGCGTGCATGACTGCTGCAGTGGCGATCGCCATCATCGTTTTGCCGGTCCCCATTTCCGCATTGATGATTGCGGCAGGATCGCCGTGCTCTATCATCAATCGCGTTACGGCTTGCACCACGTCACGTTGGGCCTGGAATGGCTTGCGCTTGAGGGCATCCATCACGGCATCTCGAGCAGCACTCGGTGTGCCATCGTAGACGGGCGGGTTTTGTTTTCGTACCGCCTCCAGCAAACCGTCTCCAAATTGTTCAATGAAATCGGTTAGGCTGATGACCGAGGAATCGGTCTCAGACTGTTCCAAGGCCGGTTCTAAATTTAAGGCTACTGACATAGGATTCTCCTGAAAAGTAAGCAGGGAATCCTTCCTTTTGGGGAAAGAGATTCCCCAAAAGGTGGAAAGGTACAGAGGGTAGGGCGCCGATCAGTATTCACTAGGCAAAAGCAACGTCGTGACGCTGCGATCTGCTTCGGTAATAATCCAAATCGTGTTGTCGCCATGGCCCGCACTGGGTTTTGACGGGTCGATCGGATACGCAGACATAATCCGCCATCCCATCTTGAGACTAGCAAGGTTTTCCTTACGATCGGCATCACCGATACAACCCCAATCGCCAGATTGGTGCCGTTTCAGCAGTTCGTTGGCATAAAGCGGGCGGCTTTCCAACGCATCCCGCACACCTGGCGTCATACAGATTTGACCAAGCGGTAGCCGGATCAATGATGCTGGCGGTGCCGTCGCCTTATCGCTATCCGTGGATGCATCAACGGTCAATTGCCCGCTGCGTACCGCACTGGAAATGACGTTGATAAACCCGTCGTTTAATTCGACACGGAACCCGGTAACCCGCCCAAGGGGCGGATAGGGCGATTGATCGAGCATACGTATGGCGGTATCTCCCGTCATCGATAACACTTTGGATTTCCAGTGATCCAGCAATGGCACAGGCGATAAGTCTTTCATCACCAGCCAAGCCCGATCTTGAATTTGCTGTTTCACAAACTCTGGGGCACCCGAAGGCGCTTCATCAATCATCCAGGCGATACCGTTGACATAGTCTGGCTTAACCAGGCGTTGTTCGAATAGCCACGTATGCGCAAGATTGCCAAACAAATTGCCTTTGGGCAGTCTGCCGGAAAGCTTATCGAGGCGGTTGACGTCCGGAACGTGAATGCGGTGGCGCTCACCGGCATCGTCGACGAGGGTGAATTGATCGAATCCCCCTTCGTCGCGTTTCAACGAAAGCGCCGAAAACAATTGCAACAATGCGCCATCGCGCCCATACAACGACGCAAACAGCAAGTTGCCACTGTCATCTCTGACACAAGCGTCCGCATAGACGTCCGACACTTCCACTAATTGGTACATAGGATCTCCAAATAAATAAGGCAGGAGACCCCCTAAGCGGAGTGGTCCCCCGCTGGGTAAGAAAGTCAACCTCGCTGAAATTCAGAGAGGTTCGCGTTTAACGTGCTTGAGATTCGATGTCGTTTGGTGCAAACAGCGTTGGCCAAACAAGGGCATGGCTCTCCTTTGGCTTGGCAGGATTGGCAGAGAGGACGGTTGCCTTCTCTACTGGAGCAGGTCTCTTTTCAGAGGGCGCTCCTCCTTTGACGGCGAGCTGAAAAACACCTTGTCCGACTGCTTTGAACAAAAGATAGATGCTTTTCACGACAGCGCCGGCGGTTCGACCAAAACGATAACGCTTAGCGCATCGGATGCGGTAGCGTTGCACACTTTCACAGGCACGAAGATAAACACCCAGGTGTTGAGTCTTGAGTGACGGATGCTGATCTAAAAAATCAACGATCAATCGCGCGGTAGTGAAATCACTAATGCGCGTTTGTAAATCCTTCCAGTGGGCAAAGTCTGCTTGTCGCAGTTGCTCATGAATGGATGAAGACGATGATGACGGTTGAGACATAACGACCTCCAAAAAAAACGGAGAGCCGTCTCCCATCGGGAAGCGAACTCCCCGCATGGGTGAAAAATTGTCTTGTATTCGGTCGAATACAGACGGAACATTACGATAACCCCACGCCTAAAATTAAGACGGCTTCTGTTTCAGGGGCTGACAGAATGCATAAGGCAGCTACTTAGGGCAGCTAATCCCGCTGATAATCGACCAGCGAACGAACAACACCGGTACGCTAACAAAAGTGATTTTTTATAACAGTCATAGAAATTGTTATAAAAAATCCCCTCTTAACTGCAGAGAGGGAAAGGGAATGTACTATTTCTCGATTTCAAACTTCGCTGCTCGGCGATATCGATTGCGTGCCGCTCTCATGGCGTCTTTCGCCGATTTTGCGACGACGATGACCGTGCTCCAGTATGCCGGTCTAGTCAATGAACCATAGTGCAGAAAACGTACCCGAAAGGGCTGTGTTTTTGAGCTTTCGTTGCGAACCGATAGGTTGGGCATCACAGCTCCCTCAACGAATCGTCACAATTTGGCCCAACGATGGTCCCGGCGTGAAGTCAATACCACGAATCACAGGGACAAACTTGTCCGTCATGATCCTTGTTTCACTGACGTCGCCATCAACGTTTTCCTGGTATTCGACGACAGACGATTTTTCTTTGAAGGTATCGCCTTTGATCAGCAGGGTCCGGCCAGATGCGGAGCGGACAACGCCGCATACTTGACCTGACGCTAACGCCAATGCCAAGTGCCACTTAGACATATCCCGAAGCGGAGGCTTGGACGGTCTTACCCCTTGAGAAAATGTCGTCTTGAACTGTGGCCATAACGTATGCCCCGCAAAGCGATCCAGTTCCGCACTGAGCTGCGGACCATCGATTCGTACCGCGTGAAATCGAAAATCAGCTAATTCAGCGGCGCTTGGAATCGTATAAGGTGCATCGATCCATTGCTCGGGGAGTACTTGTGACAGTAGCTCTCCGCGACCTCCCGCTTCCAGCATGTCTGATATTGCTTTGGCAGGATGGTCGGAGCGCTTCTTGGTTCCGAAAATCACGCACTGCTTAAAACGTGTTTCCGGCGCCATGAAAAAGCGAACGTTGTCAAAGTTTCGTGCAATCATCGATGCAAAATCGGTATCGATGACATAGTACGGAACGATCAGGACCAGAACACCCCCAAACTGCAAGCTACTGATCGTTTTGCGAAAGAAGACTTTTTCAAGGCGATCGCGCTTGGTAAGGTCGCCTGTTTAGCCCTTATCCGAGACGACGTCACCATATGGCGGATTTAAGAAAAGCAAGCCAACGCTTCGCGCACTGACGACCACATCGTGGACATCACTGTGAATGACACGATCGAGCAGCTGCTTTGCATGCCAGGCACGCTCTTGATCAAACTCGATACCGAGTGTGGTAACAGTTGCGCCTTGCGAGGCCAAAAAGTGACCTGTTTCAGCCAGTGCAATCCCTTCGCCACAGCATGGATCATGGATCCGGACGGTGCGATTGCCGGCATCAAGTGCTGACAAAATGCGTTGTAACGTGACTTCATCCGTAGGGAAATAGCCATTCTTGATAAAGTTGTGCGCCAAGCGCTGAAAGAGTAAAGCCATTGAATTGCCTCCGTAAAAGATGGGGGAGGCGCCCTTTGGGAGCGAACTCCCCCAGGGGTAAATGAGTGATTTAAAAGCGGGTTATGTGATTAGCCAGCTGGCTGCTCGTCTATTTTTACTAAAACGGCATCACCGTCCATCGATGCTCCATCGGTCAGCGACACTCAGACGATGTATTTGCCGCAGGATGAGGATTTCAGTTCACTGAGGTTTAAACATGACCAATCCTGGTCTCCCTGTTACATCGTCGGTACAGACACCTCCCATGTAATTTATCCATCCATTTTCTACCGCGCAGGCATTCGCTTTCTCTGCTTTTTCAACCGTATCTGCATCAATGATCATCATTTTGCAGCGGGTGTCGCCCATATATCGAGGTAGAGGGCAGAACTGTGGATGTACTGTAACCAAGCTTTCCTTGGTTAGTCCTTCTGGCAATTCAACTTCTACCTTCTGCATGCGGTTCTCCTTTTAAAAAAATGACGTGATTTGAAAATGACTGATTGCCCCGGACCGAAATGGTTGTGCTTGTTTCAGGGGCTGACATGCCTCATGGTCACAAGAGTGTGACCCGAGAAAATCGGTGCCACATGCGGTTCACCAAGCGCACTCGCTGAATACGCTTGGTGAACCCCAAAGGGTCTGGTTTAACCATGCTGTTCTTACTTTACCTTCGCCATGATTGATGAAGCTCGCTATCAATCCGGGGCACCTGCTAGGAAGGCCAAGGGTGCCAATTCACGGCGCCTGCCCGAAGGGACAAGCAAATGCCGCAGCGCATTGGACGGCTGCCACCCTGATTTGAGTCACCGTACCTGCACGGGCTTACCACTACATCAAAAATCTTCTCTGCTTGATGTAGTGGTAAGCCCGCGAAAGCAGGCTGTGTAAATGGTTAGTGAGATGGCTTAATCCAGGTCTGGATCATCGGTTTAAATTCATAACCCAATATCCCCAGTCTCTTGACCTGCAGACGAAGTTGTAGGCGTGCTGCTGTCGGATCGAGCTTTACAGGCTGTCCCTGTTTCAACAGTTCGTAAAGTTCTTCTCCGAATAATTGAAGGTCGTCCGTTTGCTCAACTGGATTGGCGTCCGTTGAAGCAGTTGCCGATCTACTTGGTTTATTCGCTTTGGTTTCCGATTCGGCTACCGTGGCTATTTGAGACGTCGTAGGATGGGCAGGCTGCGAGAGGACCTCTTCGTCAGCTGGATCAGGTTCCTGCGGCTTGTCCGGTTCGGATGGAAGTGCATCTTCGGTATTGATTTGCAAGTCCGCCAGTTTCGCGCGAATTTCGATGACGACTCGGCCAAATGCAGAGTAGGAATACGGATAGATATGGGATACCCAAAAACTACCCTGATATTTCCCTTCTTCAAACTGGTCGATTAAGGGATCCTTCACCTTGAATTCACCAATATCGGTTACCAGTTCACCGATACAGAATGCACCGTTGCGGCTATTAATTTTTTTGACTAATAATGAACCTTCAAAGCGGGTTGTCATGGATGCTACCTCCGGAAAAAAATGGGGAGTAGCTCCCGAACTGGGGCTAATCCCCAGTGGGTAATAAAAAAAGAAGGTGAGGGACGACCAGCATCAAGTTGATGCCGGATGGGAGAAAGCGTTGCGCTATCTCTTCTCTGTCCATTCCTTTCCAGTAGAACATTTACGATTCAACGTAAGGTTTTGCCAGCAGGGAGCCCTAGCTGACCGGTAACACGAAAGAACTTTAAGACATCCAAGGCCGCAAACTTCATCGCTTTCTCAAATGCTTCAAAATCTTTATACAGGCGTTGGCGTTGTGGATCTCTTTGCTCACGAATGAAATCAAGGCGGGCTTGAAAGGTGGGATAA
>CBHCMF010000159.1:0-10257 GCA_965974465.1 uncultured Noviherbaspirillum sp. | reverse complement strand
TCTCATTGGCAGTGGAAGGATACTCTTCGAGGTGGGTTACGCCAGGGCGATTCGTAAAGCACTAGCCCGGATATTTCATGAGCCTGCGCGGTGCCGTGGTTTTGTACCTGTGAACAGGTGAGAAGCCGGCGAGAAGCGACGCGCAGGGTAGCTCGCGCTGCAATTGCCATGCTTTGGACGCAATTCCCCCTACCCCCATTGTTTATCAGCGTGCCGGGAACAGCACTCGGGACAGCTATGGGGAGAGCGCCTGTGCGGCGGCGAAGAACACGTGCCGCAGCGGATGGTGCGACGCCATGAGCACGCGCACGCGGCGCGTGTTGCGCACGATGGCCGCGCCGATCTTGAGCAGCTTCGTGCGGATCGTCGCTGTGCAGGCGCGTTCGAGTTCGGTGCCAAGCAGGGCCAGACGGCGCAGGTGAATCATGAGCGTGTAGGCCAGTGCGGCCAGCAGCAGGCGCAACTGGTTGCCTTGGAATTTGTGGCAACTGGCGCGCCGGCCGAACAGGTCGAGCTGCGCTTCCTTGATGCGATTCTCGGCTTCGCCTCGCGCGCAATAGAGCTGTTCATACAAGGCCACGCAATCACCGTGCAAGCTGGTAACGACGAAACGGGGATTGGCGCCGCGCGCATCGTGTTCCAGCCGCGCAATCACATGCCGCTCACGCTCCCAAGTGCCGGCGGCATAGTCGAACTCGCCGATCATGCGCTGCTTGATGCCGCTGGCGGCGTACGCATCGGCGATCGCCAGTTCGGCCAACTCCACCCGCTTCAACAGCGCCGCGTTCTTTTGCAAGCCGATGATGTAGTGCACGCCCCACTTCTCGAAGCGGCGCAACGCGCACGGACGACAAAACCCCGAGTCGCCGCGTACGATCAGGCGCACGTCGGGCCAGACCTGGCGCAGACGTTGTGCAATCAGCTTGATCAGGGCGGACAGGATGCTGGCCGGATCGCGGCTGGAAGGACGCAGCACGCAAGCCAGCAAGTCCTGTCCACAAAACACGTACAGTGGCAGGTAGCAATAGTTGTCGTAGTAACGGTGGAAATGCGCCTTTTCCTGATCACCATGCAGCGGCACATGGGTGGCATCGATGTCGAGGATCAATTCCTGCGGCGCCTGAGCGCGGCTGGCAATGAACTGGTCGAGCAGCACGCCATGCAGTGCGGCCGTGTGACTCGGCGTGGCCGCTGCTTCCAGACGGCACAGCGTCGGCCCAGACGCCAGCGCAGCATCACGCCCGACCGCTGTCTGCAGCGCCAGGTCGTGCCGCAGCGTATTGTGATCGGTGACATCCTCCCAGCCGCAGCACAGCGCATAAATGCGCTGTGCGAGTAAGGAATGAATCGGGTGTGTGATGCTGCCGGTGCGGCGCTCATCAGCGAACACGGCGGCCGCCGCGCGGGTCAGGCCGATCTTCTCGTCGGCACGGCGCACCAGCAATGCACCCGCATCGCTGGTGAGGTCTCCGCCATCGAAAGACGCTTCGATCAGGCGGCGTCCAACCTTCCCTAACTCGATTGATTCAACGGTACAATTTGGCATCGGCTCCCCGCGGCTTGAATTGGTCTGGAAACCTTATTCTATGCGGCACTTATGGGGAGTCGACCTCATTTTGGTGAAATATCCGGGTTAGGCCTTTGTGTATCGATTTAAATCGCGCCATGCCGCATTCACTTTTGTTTTTTCTGGTGATGAAATTATGGCAGATCGGGCGATAGGTTTTATGCGGATTTGAGTTTTTCTACAGCCTCAACGCAAAAATGATGTGCGCCGCGCGACGCAGCATTTAGTAAGAGCAGCCAATAAGTCGGCGTCACAATCGACTGTATTGTTAGAGCGTCGGTCGTTATTTAACACAGAAGTCCTGGCAAACATGACAGCCAAGGCAGCCTCCAAAGTGAAAATTATGTTCAGCGCAATATGAACTGCCATCAGAAGGTGGCCAGCTTTCTTGGCAAAGCGTGGCATCCTTAAATTGCAAGGACGTTCTCTCAATAAGTTTAAGAGCTTCCGCATAACCTAGTGCAGATGATACCTGCATCAGTGAGTCATCTTGGACAGCGCGACTTATAGCCTTTCGCAGTTCAATCTCGGAACCAAATACGGCTTGCTCCCTGATGCTCAAAAGCGCCAATTCGCGGGGCGCGGAGACTATTTTCCCCCAACCATTAAATCTGACTGGACACTCCATAGGTACTGAACTCTAACCTAATCGTTAGGGCTCATCTGCACGCGCCCTGCATTCCATGAACCGCAAGCAGCGGGTTAGCGTCATCAATGTTCGCACAGCGCAAGTACATTCCGAACTCTCCCACCGTCAACGACGATCTTGCAGCGACACGCAGCTGGGCCCGGTACGCGCACCACGGTTAGGCCACCGTCCTCATGCCGCACGAAATGTTCGCCCAACGGTTTAAAGCGCGCAAGAGCTTCATCGAGGGCACTCCCCGCGCCGATGCCTTCACACGCGCTCCGAACTGCCAAGTGGTTGCTCGCGGTGCGGTACAGACCCCACCCCCAAGCCACGGATGCAGCCCCAAGGATAAGCAGCACGGCGGCAGTGATCACATGTCGAAGGCCCATGAGCTCTAACGTTGAAGGTGAGGGGCGCGGAGCCGGCTTGCCGGCGGAGCGTCCCAGCGGCGAGGCCGCGCCTCGACCGTAATGTTAGGGGTTGGAGCCATACTACCCCCCCCCCTTAAAAGCGGGTGGAGAAATGCTTTCTACGATTGCAAGCACTACCGCGTTGGAAATAAACCAAGCGAATAACGAATGAAGTAGCCCCAGGCCAAAGCTAACTGGTTCACCGGAGCGCGTGAGTGTTTGAGATGACCAGTACCATGCTGCGCCGATGGGAGGGAGCGCTAATGCGACAACAACGGCAATGAACGGGCCAGCAGCGCGGAATATAAAAAACGAAAATTGACTGACAACACAGACAAGGCCAAGGATTGCCGCCTTTTTCCAAGATAATGCGATGCGCCGAAAAATTAAGGCTGCAACCTTAGCTGCCCCAGCGTGAAGCGAGACAAGCATTGCGAAATAGAGAGGAGGTAATAGGAAAAATAGGAAAACCATAAGCATCGCTAGTTAGCCTGCGAGGGTAGCCATTTGAGACCCCTAACTGTATATTTAACAGGCTTGGCCCGTCCGTTATGCATGGGGGCGAGCCGTTATGCACTGATACCGATCAGCCGCCAAGTCGCATGAAGCCTGGCTTCCGATGAATCGCCCGATTTAACAGGAACATAAAAATCCGTGAAAGACGGACAGGAGTAGCTATGTCCCGATTTCGATCCAGTTTAGAGAAGAATTTCCCTTAAGGCAATATGGCGGCAGTATTTGTGACGCCGTTCCGCTGCTTTCCGGTCAGGAATTGGTCCACTGCGGCATGTGGTCCTACAACCCTTAACAAACTCTGAAGTTCTCAATCTGGCACGTCCTGTCAGATAAAGTCACAACTTATACAATTTTTTGAGTGTCTTAATCAGTTTGCTGGGTGCCACGTTCTCTATCCTGTTTAGATTTTCGCTTTCCTGTGTTTGGCGGTGGTGGGAGAGTGGACACTGGTCGCTGTTCCGCCCACTCTTCTACTTCACGCACCAGCCAAGCGACACGCCGACCAGACAGCTGGCGAGGTGCGGGGAACGCTCCCTCCCGGACTAGTTTCTGTATAGTTGCTTCAGCCAGCGTTACTGTGTTTGCTAACGCTGACAATTCGAGATAGATTGGTTTTATAGCTGCCGCCATTACTTTCTCCTGATTAGTGAAGGCATCGCGCTTCATGCAGCCTCCAAGTCTTTGAGCTCGCATCCCGCGGCAAGGCGCCGATGCATTTCCTTGAGCGCTGCGCCTAACTCTGAGGCTGTCGTCACTTCTATCTGTGCCTCATGTAGTGGCCCCATGTCGCGCAGCGCCTGTAAGCCTTCCCCATCCAGGCCGAACTTACCTGTCCGCTGCCATCGCACTTTGCACCGGGCCATCGCGCATAGCGCCGGATAAATAAGGTGGCGATATTCCTTGCCGATTCCATTGTTTGCGAGAATTCGAGCGATGTTGCACGCGTAGACCAACGTGTCAAAGTGGCCGCCGGTTCCTCGGCCTTCGATCATCGCACTGATTGCTGCGTAGTAGTCGGCCTTGACCTCAACCTGCTGGTCGTTAGGGAGTGGTTCGGCATTGACTATACGGCTAGCAAGGACATGCAATCCGCCGTATTGCGTCCGCAGTTGTGGTCGGTATTGCTTCTTGCGTTTCGGTTTATCGCGGTGTGCCATGGCGTGAGGTCCGGAAATGGTTTCGATACAGATACATGCTGGCGACGATGCCGAGCGGCCCGCCAAGGATGTAGGCAACGTATTCCCATGGTGTACTGGCGTGTATGATCTGCAGCGCGCCGAGTTGGCCGAGCGAGATCATTAGGCTGTTGCTGAATGCAGCGACGTAATGCCCATTATTGACGAACTGAGACTGCAGGCCGAGAGCCAGCACCAGGCAGAATGTGCTTACCAACAGGAGGAGGGCATTCATGCTGCAGCCTTGACTTGCAGTTCATTGAGAGGCACCTGCCAGACGCAGCCGGGCAGGATATGATCGACTTCGACTGCGGCAAAGTGCTGTCCCTTGCCGACGTCCTCCATCACGCCAATGACGGTGCCTTTTTGCGTGCCATGCTCGCTGTCGAATTCGACGCGTGTGCCTGCGGTGATTTGCTCATTCATGTAAAACCTCATGCAAATAAATGACTGGTGCCGGTACATTTCCCGACCGCCGGCTCCGGTAGTGTTGTTCTTGTTATGACCAACACGCATGCCGACTGCCTCGGGCTGTTCGGTTCCTTCGCGACTTTCTCAAGGTCACTAGGACAATCAGCATGCGTATGGGTGGCTGGCACCTCCTGATTAGTCGATGTCGTTAGCCTGCAGCTTTTTTGTGTCGAGCCGCGTGAGGCGCTGCATGTGCCGGCGCGCGACGTTTTCAAGAATGGGGCGGAAAGTGGGGTGATTGAGCATTTCGTCCAATGGCAGGGATACGTTCAGAAATCGGTGAGCGAATTCGAGTGCCATACGGGTCGGAACGATTCGGGTGCTCATGTCACACGTTCGCGAACTCCGAGTTATCGAGCAGTTCGTGCACCGCTTCGTCCGACGTGATGTTCCAGTTCGGCTGCGGTAGATTGGCGATCCGGCGACGCTCACGCGATGCGCAAATGGCCAGGATCGCCGGTAACAGCCGTTCGCTTTCACAGCGGGAGCACTTGCATTCGCTGGTGGACTGAGAATTGCGCATACCGCCAAGTTGCGGTGTGAGGCCACGCACCTTGATGTAGTCGTGTCCGCGCAAGCCATTGAACGGGTCTGGAGCACTGCTGCGAATACGGACCGTGCTCATTTCTGCACCATGATCGAAACGCTGCATGCATCGTATTCGTCATAGACGGCGTCCATCAATGCATCGCGATTGCCGATTGCGGGAAAGCGTGCGACTACTTTTCCGCCCTTGGTGACAGTGATGATGTAGCTCATGCTGCACCTGTCACTGAGTCGATAATCGTATTGCGCGCGCCTCCGATACCGCCAGCAACTGTAATGAGCGCGAACAGGGCGTAATACTTGAGATCGGATGCCATCTCTACCTCCATCGTGTTTTCGCAATGAATAATTGCGCGATGGAATGAGTATAAGCATGCTTATAAATAGTGTCAATAAGAATACTTATATTTGTGCGCAAAAAAATAGCCCAGAAAAGCGGGCTATCAAATTGGGGGGGGGGGTATGGTGGATTATCCGCCTTGGCGGTACACGAATTCTCCACAGATTTTCAGTAGATGTTGCTCACTAGGGGAGATTCGCTCGTCTGGGTAATTTCGTTTATCTGGGTTCTTGCTCTCTAGCATCCATGAGCCATCAATGCCGCGTCGTAGTACCTTGATGCGCAGACCTTCGGGATGATCGACTAGAAAGATTTTTCCGCTAATTGGAGTGGTTTTAGTGCGATCGAAAATAACAATGTCGCCATCAACAATGAAGTCAGCCATGCTATTTCCATCAGCATAGATCGCAAAGGCGTTCTCTGGTTTGATTCCGTACTTTTTGAAGAACGAGATTTCTTTTACAAGATGGCCTTTCGGCAATTCTTCATAGTTTAAGAAGCCTCCACCACATGAACCTTTAGCGTTCCAATACTCGATGCGACCAACCTCAAGATCGGTATCGACTTCAGCAACCAATTCAAAGTCGGCAGCACGCCGACGAGGATGGGCAGCGTATTCCCCTTCTTTTTCTCGCACCATGTTCGCTGATTCACCCGGGCGCTTCGGGCCCTTGCCTGTTTCTAGCCATAGGGCGTTAACACTAAGTGCAGCGGCCATAGATGCGACGCTAGATGCAGTTTGCGACTCGCCGGTCTCGAGCTGAGAAATTGATGGCTGAGTTACACCAGCCTTAGTTGCTAAGGCTTTCTGTGAGAGGCCGGCTTCGAGGCGGGCTTCTTTAATTCGTTTCCCAATAGACATATCAGAATTCTTATACGAATGCGTATAAGATTCCTTATTGACTTCTGGAATAAGTATGCTTATATTCTTTCCTATGGACATTGGAAAAACTCTTTCTGCTCTGCTCGAAAAGGGGCTGACACAAGTTGAAATCGCTGCTGAACTCGGCTGCTCACAACCCACAGTCAGCGGGATGGTGCGCGGTAAGGTCGGGCGGGCGCGTCCGTCTTACAAGATCGTTGAGGGCATTAAGCGCTTGGCGACGGAGAAAGGGGTTGCTCTGGTCCCGGAAGAACACGTAGGGCCGTAAGTACCACATACGGCGGTCGGCATCATAGCCGATCGCCTATTTTTTCGCCCGAAATGGGGTTTTTGAGAAAGCTCAATCATCGTTGTCTCACGGATAAAAGTTCGTTGATGGAACGATAGATGAAAAAAAGATATTAAACATCGGTAATAGAGGGGGAGGTTTACCGTGACCTGCAAGTATTCGGAAATCAACCAGCACGATGCGCTCTACATGATTGCGCGCTCATTCAAGGGGGGCGTCGAAGCATTGGCCCAGCGGATGGCTAAGTCTGTACCAGTGATGTACAACAAGCTGCGGCCTGGCATTCAGACACACCACATGACCTTCGAAGAAGCGACTGAGGCTATTGAGTTGTGCATTGATGCAGGCGTTCCGGATGCGATCTTACCGGCACAAGCTTTTGCATGGCGGTTGGGCTATGTCATGGTGCCGGTCCCACGCGTCAACGGCACCCCCGATGAGGATCTGACCCGCAACATCTGCAAATCAATGAAGGAATTCGGCGATGTTGCGGCTTGCATCCATGATGCTCTGGCTAACGACAATGAAATTACGCTGAACGAGCTGGCTCGCTTCGAGCGGGAATTCCAGGAAGCGATCGCAGCGATGTTCGAGCTGCGTTCGCGCGTGCAAGAAAAGACGACGGGCCGGAACTCCTGATGTCGCCAATTAACCTCGATACAGCCAGCAGGGCTTTGTCGTTCGTTTCGCCGGATGACCGCGACACGTGGATCCGCATGGGCATGGCATTGAAGGCGGAGTTCGGTGACGCGGCGCGGGATATATGGCTGGATTGGAGCAGCCGCTCGGACCGGTACGATCAAAAGGCGGCGAACGCATCATGGAAGTCGTTCAAGCAGGGCGGACGTGTCGGGATCGGTAGTCTGATTGCTGAAGCGAAGGATCACGGATTTTCCTATGA
Source organism: uncultured Noviherbaspirillum sp. (assembly GCA_965974465.1). Lineage (GTDB taxonomy): Bacteria > Pseudomonadota > Gammaproteobacteria > Burkholderiales > Burkholderiaceae_D > Noviherbaspirillum. The sequence goes on along the minus strand of CBHCMF010000159.1, from coordinate 2,528 downwards.
CGCGCCGCAGACGCCTATCTCGGCAGAGCAGCTGGCAGCCGAACAGAAGGCACGTGAGGAGCGTGCAGCAAAAGCGGAGCAGGAGCGGCGTGCACGCGCACAGGCAGCAGCCAACCGGGCGCAAAGCCAGTGGCGCATGGCGGACAAGCATGGCGAGTCGCCCTACCTGAGCAGGAAGATGGTTGTTGCGGAGTCATGCCGCTTTCTGGCGGATGGCGCGATCATCATTCCGATGGTTCGTTACGACCTCGATCCGCCGGCCATGGTTGGCAAGCAAGTGATTGCTGCCGACGGCGCAAAAAGATACAGCGGGGACATGGACAAGCATGGCGCCGCTTGCCGGCTCGGCAATGAACCAGCCGACGGCGACATCATCATCATTGTCGAGGGATACGCGACGGGGCTGTCGGTGCGCATGGCCGTCGATTTTGCTTATACGGTGTATGTTGCATTTGACGCGGCCGGCCTGTTGCCTGTTGCGAAGATCATCCGCGCCAAGTTTCCCAGCAGCCTGATTTTCTTCGGTGCCGATGATGATTATCTGACTGGAGGCAAGGGGCTGGAAAAAGCAGGCGCTGCGGCTAATGCGGTGGCGCGTTCCTCCGTGCTCCTCCCGGTGTTCACGGCGCCGCGCCGCCAGGCCAAGAACGACGACTCCCTGCCCATGCTCACGGACTTCAACGACTTGCACGTCGCTGAATCGTTGGATGCAGTTCGTCAGCAAATTCTTTCGCGCCTGGCGTCATTGACACAGGCCGTGCAGGAGCTTGGCCTGCCGCAAGCTGAAGCACCCGCTCCCGTCGTTGACGGTGATGCGGCCGATGAGCTTCTTCCCGCGCCTCCTGCTGGGGAGTGGGCGAGTGCGAAGGTCGGCGCCATTGTGAAGCCATCCCTGGACACGCTGCTGGAACACTTCGCACTGATCTATGGCACATCGGACGTGTGGGATGGTTTGAACCGTCAACGCATCAAGCGCACAGGTTTTGCTGCGACAGTGGGCAAGGACTTGGCGCGTACTTGGCTGGAGCATGAAAAACGCCGCACGATCGATCCAGAGTCCCTCCCTGTCCTGCGGCGCGGTCGCGCCATCGACGGGGGCGGCGGGGGAGACCGGCTGGTCGAAATGCTGGATCGCCTGTGGCTGTTGTATGGCACGGTGACGGTCTGGGATGGCGAGAAACGCATGGTCATGTCGCTCGATGCAGTGCGTGCCGCGTACGGCAGCGAGTTGGTCAAGCGATGGCAGGAACACCAGTTCCGCAAGATGATCGATGCCGAAAATTTGGTATTCGATCCGACGCAGCAGCTGGGCCAGCCGACGCATATCAACATGTTCCACGGCTACCCGTTGACGCCATCGCAGGATGACGAAAAGTGCCTGGCTGTGCTTGAGTTGCTGTACGACTTGTGCGGCGGAGAAGAGAACTCGAAGGAAATTGGCGACTGGCTGATCAAATGGTTGGCCTATCCGCTGCAGCACCCCGGCGCGAAGATGCAGACCGCGGTGCTGATGTTTGGCGAAAAGCAGGGGACTGGCAAGAGCTTGTTCTTTGAAGGCATTATGCGCCCGATCTATGGCGAATATGGGGGAACGGCCGGCCAGCACCAGCTGGACTCCAGCTTTACCGACTGGAAGTCGCGTAAGACGTTCATGGTCTTTGAGGAAGTGCTGTCGCGGGATGACCGTTACAGCCACATCGGTACGCTCAAGCACATGATCACGGGCCGCGATATGCGCATCAATCCGAAGGGGTTGCCTGAACGTGTGGAGTCGAATCACTTAAATTCGGCATTTCTGTCCAATGAGTCCCAACCCATTCCGATTGAGCTGGAAGACCGGCGCTTCCTGGTAATCGAGGCGCGCAACAAGCTGTCCGAGGAACGCGTCAACCGGTTCCGGCAGCTGATGGCGGACGGCCTGTCTGCCGCCTTCTACCACTTCCTGCTGAATTACCCGCTCGGCGATTTCAACCCGCACACCAAGCCGCTGATGACTGAGGCCAAGCGGAAGATTATCCGGTACGGCCGCCCTGGGTGGGATGCGTTCCATGACGCTTGGAAATGCGGCGAGCTGGACGCTCCGTATATCTCTTGCTTGTCCGACGACCTATACAAGGTCTACATCCGGTGGTGCGACCGCAACCACGAACGCAAGTTGACCCTGACCAAATTCTCTGAGCTGCTAGCTGGGCGAGAGAACAAACAGAAGAAGTGGGTGACGTTGGGTGCGAAAAAGACGACCAAGATGGTGTTCTTGATCGAGAACCCCGAAGAAAAGGAAACGGACCTCAGCAAGCAGTGCCAGAAATTCCGAGACCTTGCGGACATCAGGGAGGTGGCATGACCGATTTTGTGCAGGGTGTGCAGGGTTGTAGAGAAACCCTGAACGAGCTGAAAGCCGCATGTGTGCTTGATTTGAGCGGCGTGTGCAGGGTGTGCAGGGTTCCGCGCACATGCACGTAGGCAAACAATTTAACTAGAAACGAATAAGGAAAAAGTTCTCACGCGTAGCCCCTCAATTTAACCCT
>CBHCMF010000158.1:0-10352 GCA_965974465.1 uncultured Noviherbaspirillum sp. | reverse complement strand
AAGACGCCGGAACGCGAACAGTTCGCCAAGTTCACCAAGCCGATCTATCGAGACAAGCCGTGGCTGGTGCTGGCCAACACCACGTACTCCGTCAAGGAGGGCGCCAAGCTGGAGGAGGCCCTGGCTGCCAAGGGCGTGCGCGTGCTGACCAAGGATTCCTTTTCATATGGGCCGTACATCGACGACCTGCTCGCCAAAACCAAGCCGAACATCACGGTTTCCAACGGATCGACATCGCAGATGCTGCAACTGATCAATGCCGGTTCGGTCGATTTCATGTTCGTCTCCGAGGAAGAGGCCGAGTACCTCGTGGAGCAGGCGGGATTGAGCATGAAGAATTTTCGGCAGATCCGCTTCCCCGACATGCCCAAGGGGGGCGAACGCTACATCATGTGCGGCAAGAACGTGTCCGATGATGTCATTGCCAGGCTGAACAAGAACATTAAGTTCAAATGACGCTCTGACATTTGCTGCGTCCACCGCCGACGGCGCGCTCGCCAGGAGCTAATGTAATAGGTTCTGGTGCAAATAGTGCCGTCGGCTAAAATTCGATGGTTTGGCTGGCCAGCTGGATCTGCTTGGCGAATCGATGAGATCTACGTCAAGGTCCGTGGCGAATGGCTTTATCTCTATCGAGCTGTCGACCGTGACGGACAAACGGTGGATTTTCGCTCGAGCCGTAGGTGGAATGTGACCGCAGCCAAGGCTTTCCTGCGCAAAGCGATAAGATCACAAGCCACGGCGCCCACCAGTATTACCCTGGATGGCTATGCCGCTTCACACCGTGCAGTACGGGAGCTGCAAGAGCAGGACGAGGTGCCAAAGACAGCCAGACTGCGATCCTCCAAGTATTTGAATAACGTGATCGAACAGGATCATCGCAATATCAAGCTGCGGTTGGGGCCCATGCTCCAGTTCAACCAGTTCAAATCAGCAGTTACCACGACTGCGGGTATTGAGTTGATGCATCGCATCCGCAAAGATCAGCTTGCATTGAGCCGGCTGGGCGTTCAGGGCCAAGCTGCATCTGTTGTTTGGGAAGCAGTGCTGGCGACATGAATTGAAAAGCATCACAACGCGATCATTTAGTCTTTTCGGAAATTTGCACCAGAACCGGTTTTCCAACCGATGTGATTTTGGCGAGCGTTCTTTGGTATACGCCGTACTGGTCGACCACACTTCAATCAATCGCTAAGCGATCTGGTTTTTGCCATTGCTTGTGATGTTGTTGAGATACTTACCCTGCTGCCCCCGATTTTGTCCAGTCCCTCATTGATGCCATTGATCACTGCCCTGTCGCGCTTGGCTGTCAGCAGATAGTCGACCGTGTTGCCATCCTGGATTAGTTCCCTCCCGCATACACGACAAATTTTGCTATTACCTGCCACGCCGCCTATCGTGAAAAATTCATGATCAAGGAAAGAACCATGTATCCAAGAAGAGCGATCCCACCCGTTATTACATTAATTGCTGCAAGCAGTTACTTTTTTCTGCACGCCACTGCTTCGGCAGAGAATGTTTTCTGGTTATACACCGGTACTTCCTGGACTCGGAACAGTGACCTGCGCATCACGCAGCCAGGATCCGGCACGAATCTCACCATGCACGGCGTGGAATGGGATGCCGCCCCTTTCAAGGCGGCGCCATACTATGGAGTGCGCTTCACGCATTTCTACGACAGGTATCCGAATTGGGGCGCAGCACTCGACTTTACTCATTACAAAATGTACGCGAAGACTGATCGCATGTTGTCAGTAGATGGTGTATGGAAAGGCGCGCCAGCAAACAGCACAGTACGAATGGATCAATATGTGCAGCGCTTTGAGATATCGCACGGTGTTAACGTCCTCAGCATCAACGCTATCTACCGATGGCTCGCCCCACGCTATGCCAGTGGCCGGCTGCAGCCGTACGTCGGTGCTGGCCTCGCCTATTACCGGCCCCATGCGGAAAACATGGTGGACAACGTTTCGAATGAGACGGGATATCAGGCATCCGGCTTCGGCTACCAGTTGCTGGGAGGAGCGCGATACCGGGTGACGGAAAGGATAGGTGCGTTTGTCGAAGCGAAATTCAACAGCGGTACGGCCGAAGTGGAAATCGCAAACGGCCAGGCAGAAACCCCCTTGCGTACTTTCCATGCCGTGGCAGGCATGAGCTTCAGTTTTTGAACACGGAGAGAAAAACGGTCCTGTCGCATTAACTGTGAGTTAGCACCGTGCCCGTTTCACTCTGAGACGAGGGTAATTTATTGATCTGGCTTCGGTTTGTGCGACTCCTATTTCGTGGAGACGCGTCTCAGCCGTCGACGTGAAATCTGCAACACCCGGTTAACAAACTGAAGCCGGATCAATAACTGACAACACGTCCTGGGTTATACCGATTATGTCGGATATCGCAATGACTTCCGGCAGCAAGCACTGTCTGCTATGCCCTTCTTATTCGCATACAGGATGGAATCGGCCTTTCTGCCCTTGCCACCTAGAGCGCTCTAAGAGACGGCGCGGCAGGCAATAGCATGACTATCAACCGCTCTATGCAATGCGATGAATCACTTCTTGTAGCACGATGGCCGCCCAGTAATCTATTGCTACACAGGGATAAACAAATGAATGCACGCGAACTGATCGTCAAAGGTACACCTTATCGGATCGTAGATGCCAACGGCTATCGCTTACTCATGGTAAGAGGTAACGACAAAACCGCTATGAGCGTCATGCGGCTAGCCACCCCGGATGCACTCGTACCGTACACGGCAGCAATGCTCATGTCGCTGCCATTCCTCGCGCAACCAAAAGATATTGTGCTGATTGGACTCGGTGGCGGACAACAAGCAAAATTCATTTATAACCGTCTGCCCGATACCCGCTTGGTTGCCCTTGAAATAGACCCTACCATAGTGCGCATTGCGCGTTCGTGTTTTAAGTTGCCAGCAGACGACGCGAGGCTATCTGTGTTCACTGGAGACGGCGGCGCATACATACATGCTCACCCGGATAGCTGCGATCTGATTCTGTCAGACGGCTACGACCAGACATTCACCATGGACAACACGCTCGCAGGAGAAAGTTTTTACCAGGCATGTCATCGCGCATTACGTCCAGGAGGAATGATGGCAATCAATTTGCTGGGAAAGACGGCTGCATGGCGTGCTACGCATTTGCGCATGGTGCGCAGCATCTTCGCCATGGATATCCAGCTTGAAATCGCAGAGAGACAGTTCGTTTTGCTGCTGGCCAAGGAGGTACTGCACGAGGATGGCCGCGTATTGACCAAGCGCGCCAACGAACTCGAGGCACGATTGGATCTCGGACTGCCGCTTTTCGTGCAACGTTTTGAAGAAGAGCGCCGCTCCGCTTCAGACAAACAGCAGCATTCGTTCGTTATCACAGGCCTACAGTTCAACTTCGATACCGTACTTGCCCCAGCGGCATAAGCCTACCCTCTCCGGCCGCGGCCAATCTCGGGCCTGCGATGCTCGGTGTACGTACGTACACGTCCGCTCCTCGCCCGGACCTTGGCTCCCGGACACTGCCCCTCAAATCGCTCTAAGTACCCGCGTATAAAAAACGGTGAGATGGATGGGGTCCTGACCGGATGCGATACAAGGCGCCCGCCCCGACGCAGTGCGAGCACTGTTAGGAGAGGGCAACGCGGCAGCACGCCAGGCTGGGCTGGGCCGCAGACACTCACCGTTTTTTATACGCGGGTACTTAACTACCTACGTTGGAAGTTGTGAAGCTAGTCCCGAGAAATATAAATAACCCGCCACAACGAAACGCATTGAAATCAGTCTAAATAGTTTGGACCTTTTCTTTCCGAGTCAAGAAATGAAAAGCGTCGACAATGCAAGCGCTACTTCAGACCAGGTGTATGTCGAACAGATCGCCCTGCTCTACAAAAATGCGCCTATTGCCTATTCTGTATCGCTTATTAATGGCGCCATCCTGATTTATATCCAACGCGCCTATATTTCTGTTTTTGTGTTGCTTGGCTGGTATGGTTGTCTATTACTTGCAACAATAATACGGATCGTTGCGGTGCAATGGTATACCCGGGTTAACCCGGGCCCTGAGGAAGCGCCCTTTTGGCACAGTGTTTATCTGATCTGCGTCGCATTAGCAGGCAGCGTGTGGGGAGCGACGTCCTTTGTGCTGTTTCCCATTGGAGCGATCGCCCATCAGGTATTCCTCGCCTTTGTGCTGGCCGGCATGGCGGCGGGTGCCATTAGTGTGCTGGCACCGCGGATAGAAGTCTGCCTGGCGTTTTTGTTGCCGGAGTTGATACCTCTTGCGATTCGCTATCTCACACTGCATACGCCATTGCATACGGCAATGGGCACCATGACATTGATCTTTTTCGTCGGCATGATGATTTCTGCGTGGAACTTTCATCGTGCGATTCGCATTTCGTTAAATTTGCGGTTTGACAAGCAAGAGCTGGAAGCGGAAATCACGCGACGCCAGAGTGCCGAAGAAGCACTTTCACAGGAAAAGAACCGGTTGCAGACTACCTTGAGCTCCATCGCTGAAGGCGTCGCCTTGATCGACGCGGAAGAGCGCATCGAATATTTGAATCCCGCCGCCGAACAACTTTGCGGCTGGCACATGCAGCAAGCACTCCACCGGAGCGCCACTGAAGTGTTTGAATGTTTCGATCGTCAAAATCAGCGCATTACGACCGCGATGGAGGACAGCCTGCGTTCATCTGTGCAACGCAAAAAACAATGTATCTTTTTTTGCAAGGCCGGAAAGAAATACGTCATTGAAGAACTGGCTACGCCGCTATATGATCGCCACCGCAAAACGATTGGCGCGGTGTCGGTGTTTCGCGACGTGACGGAAGCGCAGGAAAAGACAGACCAACTGGCATACGCTGCCGATCATGACGCGCTTACTGGCCTCCCCAATCGCAACTTATTAAAGGACAGGACCAAACAGGCGATAGCCCGCGCGCAACGCAAACATGAGAACTTTGCGTTGCTATTCCTCGATCTGGATCGTTTCAAGGAAGTCAACGACAGCATGGGACACGCGAGCGGCGATGCGCTGTTGGTCGATGTTGCAAAACGCCTGAGCGACTCCGTGCGCGAGGGAGACACGATTGCGCGATTGGGAGGCGATGAATTTGTAGTACTGCTCGATGGACTGACGCAAGAAGAACAGGTCAAAACCGTGGCCGACAAGATTCTCCACACGTTGCGCGAACCGTTTCAGCTCGGAAAACAATCCGCCACAGTCTCCGCTAGTATTGGCGCCAGTATGTATCCTATTGATGGGCGGGATGTGGAAAGCTTGCTTGGATGCGCCGATGCCGCGATGTACCGTGCCAAGCAGCAAGGGCGCAATCGGATTTGCCTGTGAGCTCTCTGCGATATGTGGAGGTGGACAGGCGAACGCGCCCTCCTATTGATGAAATGCGTTGTTAATCCAACCTGCTGCACAATCAGTGAGTGCCAAATAATCAACAAACAATGTCATGCCGTAGCGGTTGAACCATGCCACATCGACGGTCGGATTATAATTTCGGCCTTCGCTTGATAGGATCTCGCACATGTCATTGCTTGACCACCAACTTGAACTACTGTCACCCGCCAAAAATGCCGAAATCGGTCGTGAAGCGATCATTCACGGCGCAGATGCTGTCTATATCGGCGGGCCCGCGTTTGGCGCGCGACACAATGCCAGCAATCCGCTGGAGGATATCGCCGGTTTGGTGGAATTTGCGCACCGTTACCATGCACGCATCTTCGTGACAATGAACACCATTTTTCACGATGCCGAGCTGGAAATGGTACGTAAGCAGATCTGGCAGCTATACGATGCAGGCGTAGATGCGCTCATCGTGCAGGATATGGGCCTGCTCGAAATGGACCTGCCGCCTATCCAGCTGCACGCAAGCACGCAGTGCGACATCCGCACCGTGGACAAAGCGCGCTTTCTGGGGGCGGTGGGCTTCTCCCAGCTGGTGCTGGCGCGCGAACTGAGTCTGGAGCAGATACGCAAGATCCGCGAGACGGTTGATACACCGCTTGAGTATTTCATCCACGGTGCCTTGTGCGTAGCATTTTCCGGTCAATGTTACATCTCTCATGCGGATACTGGCCGCAGCGCGAATCGCGGAGATTGTTCACAAGCCTGCCGGCTGCCGTACACGCTTACCGACGGACAGGGTCGCGTAGTAGCCTATGAGAAGCATCTTCTGTCAATGAAGGACAATGACCAAAGCCGCAACTTGGAAGCCTTGATCGATGCCGGTATCCGCTCGTTCAAAATTGAGGGACGTTACAAGGACATGGGCTATGTGAAAAACATCACGGCTCACTACCGTCTGTTGCTCGATGAGATTATGGAACGTCGGTCTGAGCTGAATCGCGCATCCAGCGGACACACTCGCGTGCTGTTTACGCCAGACGTAGACAAGAACTTCCATCGCGGTCACACAGATTACTTTGCCAACGGACGACTGCTGGACATCGGCGCCTTCGATTCGCCCAAATACGTGGGTGTGGAGTTGGGCGTGGTTAGCCGCGTGGGCGCAGACCATTTCGACCTGATGGCCAATGCGCCGCTGGCCAATGGCGATGGCCTGAACTACATGCACAAGCGTAGCACCGTTGGCATCCTTGCCAACCGGGTGGAGAAGCTGGGTGAGGATGAGGACGGCCAGCGCTGGCGCGTGTTCCCCAACGAGACCATGACCGCCCTGCCCGCTCTGAAGGTAGGCACCGTGATTCATCGCAATCGTGACCACCAATGGGAATCGGCGCTGAACAAGAAGTCGGCGGAACGCAAGGTGACGTTGCAGATGAAGCTCTCGGAGCATGCCGGCGGTTTGCGTCTGGTCATTTGCGACGAAGATGGCATCACCAGCGTGGCCGACGCAACCATCGCGCTGCAGCCGGCGCAGCAGGCGGTACAGGCCGAAGCCGCGCTGCGTGTCAGCCTTGGCAAGCTCGGCAACACGATGTTTGAGGCCGGCCAGATCGAACTGTTGCTGTCGCAACCCTGGTTCGTGCCGGCCGCGGCCATCAATGCGCTGCGCCGCGATGCCATTGCGGCGCACGAAGCAGCACGCTTGGCGGCATGGCAGCGTCCGCCGCGCAAGGCGCCTGCACAACCCTGCCCTACCTATCCGGAAACGCAGCTCTCTTATCTGGCCAACGTCTACAATGAGAAAGCGCGTGCCTTTTACCACAAGCATGGCGTGCAATTGATCGATGCCGCGTACGAAGCGCACCAGGAAGCCGGCGAGGTATCGCTGATGATCACCAAACACTGCCTGCGTTTCTCGTTCAACCTCTGCCCCAAGCAAGCCAAGGGCGTGCAGGGTGTCCAAGGCCAGGTGCGCGCCGAGCCGATGACGCTGGTGAGCGGCAACGAGCGCTACACCTTGCGCTTTGACTGCAAGCCGTGCGAAATGCATGTCATTGGCGCTATCAAGCCGGGCGTGCTCAACGCTCCACCGCCGTCGGCCGTGCCGTACAGCCCGCTGGTGTTTCACCGCCAGCGTCCCAGAGCCTGATGCGCGGCGAGGCCGCAGTCATTCGAATTGCGAAGTTAAGAGGGCGGCCTATTCATAAGCTACGGTGAGCATCGCAGGCTCGAGATGGCCCCCTTTCATGCACAGGCAAATCGCTCTAGCTGCGAACACGCCAAACTGTTCCGCCCGCAAGACTAGGGTGCGCCATTTGTCGGGCATCCAATTCTGGGGGGCTGCCCGGAGGGTTCGGTCGAGAAGGGCGCGGCGCTCCCCGATGCAGTGTTAGCGCGCCGCTTAGGCTGGGCGCCTGCGCAAGCGACGCAACAACGCAATGCGTCCCTTCTCGACCGAACGCGCACCCTAGTGGTCCATTACACCCTTCTAGCCCAATCCGGACAAATTTGATCCAGATCAATCGAGTTTTGCACCCCCCTTCATAGTATGAGTCTCAACAAGCAGCAGGCCGCTGCCTTGCTATTCTCGGAGACATTGCATGAAATCAAACCATATCGCTGCACGCGTGGTTGCGCTGACCTTCTTGACGCTGGGCACTGCTAGCCACGCGGTCGACGAACATCACCCGGAATCCGCGTCCGCAACAGCAAAAGCCGCACCTAAGGCACCGACCAAGGCCGCGTCACAAAATACGCCAAAAGAAAACAAAAACCAGGTAGCGAAAATGGATGCGCAAATGAAGGCAATGCGCGACATGCACGAAAAGATGAAGAGTGCAAAAACGCCAGAACAGCGCCAAGCTCTGATGGACGAACATCATAAAGCCATGCGCAACGGCATGTCGATGATGAACAGCATGATGGCAAAGGATTCCACAGATAAGCAGGCTCGGTCACCCGAAATGATGCAAAAGCAGATGGACATGATGCAGATGATGACGGAAATGATGAAGGACCAAATGGGATCCCAGGCTCCAAGCAAATAACGGAGTGCGGCAGCATCGTAGGCCTGCCGATGCAGTATTAGGAGAGATGCGATGAGCCAACATGGACCACGACGCGAGAGCGCCTTGCAGGCAATTCGTAGCAAGTGGGTGCTGATTGGCTTCCTGGGAGTGGCTGCCTTCTTTTTGTGGACGGAACATCGGGCGCATCTGATGGGAGCCCTTCCTTATTTGTTACTTCTAGCATGTCCGTTGATGCACCTGTTCCATCATAGCCATGGGCATCGGCACCATCAGAACATGGAGCAATCGCAGCAAACCAACGGCAGCCGACCGCCACCAGAAAGAGAATCGTCATGAACACGACGCATAGTGAACCCGCTTACGGACTCTGGTCCCTGGTGATACTGAACTCACTAATATTCATCATTTTCGCTTTCAGTTTTGCTAAGCCGCAAAGTCCGCGTGATTGGCGATCGTTTGGTGCTTTTTCAGGATTCCTGGTGGCGTTATTCACGGAAATGTACGGTTTTCCGCTGACCATTTATCTGCTGCTTCCTTGGTTATCCAACAATTTCCCAGGAATCGACTTCCTGTCACACGATGCGGGGCATCTTCTGGAGATGATGTTCGGATGGCGCATCAATCCGCATTTCGGACCATTCCACATCTTGAGCAATGTCTTGATCTTTGGTGGATTCCTGATGTTGGCATCCGCATGGCGCGTGCTGTTTGAGACTCAAAAGCAGCACCGTCTGGCTACCGCTGGTTTATATGCGCACGTCCGGCATCCGCAATATGTGGGATTCATTATGATCATGTTCGGTTTTCTCCTGCAGTGGCCGACACTGATTACGTTAGCCATGTTTCCGGTTCTGCTGTGGATGTACATCAGGCTGGCAAAGTCCGAGGAGCGGGAGGCGATAAGGGAGTTTGGTAGTGAATACCAGCAGTACATGGCTAAAACACCGGCCTTTATCCCAAGATTTAGCAAGGAAAGGAGAGCGGCATGAAACCGTTGGCAACCGGCATTGCGCTGTCATTTACCTTGGTCATTTTTTACTCGCTGTGTACGCTTGCGGCGGTGATGTGGTCCAACCAATTCATGGAATTCATGAATGGCTTCTTCCACAGATTGGATTTCACCAAAGCCACTTCTGAACCCTATTCGGGGACATCGTTCTTCGCTGCGCTCGCTGTCCTTCCCCTGTGGGGACTTGCCGCCGGTGCTTTTTTTGCCTGGCTGCATAACGCCATATCCGCCCCCTTCCATGGCAGAGTTACTCATGAATGATCCTGCGCCACACTCGCATGCCAGGCAAAATCGGCATCCGCATGCCCCTGCTGTTGGTCATGCGCATCATCTTGCTTCTGATGATCTCGCCAAGCCGTTCACTGATCCGGTATGCGGCATGAAGGTTGAGGCTGATCCTAACAAAGAAGTGCAACACGAAGGACGGACGTATCACTTCTGCAGCACGAAATGCATGGACAAGTTCCGGGGGGCGCCCCAATCCTATATTGCCCCAACAGCACCGCAGGTGGTGCTTAGTCAGCCTGAAGGAACGATTTATACCTGCCCGATGCATCCGGAAATTCGGCAGCCGGCGCCAGGAAGCTGCCCTATCTGCGGCATGACGCTTGAACCTCTGATGCCATCGCTGGAGGAGGAAGGGAGTCCGGAACTGGCTGATTTTCGCCGCCGCTTCTGGTGGACGCTGCCATTAACGGTCATCGTGACCATCCTCGCGATGTTTGGGCACCAGTCCGGCTGGTTTGAGGCAAAGACGCAAACCTGGATTGAACTGGCCCTGTCGATTCCTATCGTGTTATGGGCCGGCCGGCCCTTCTTTGAGCGCGGCACACAGTCAATCATCCATCGTAGTCCGAACATGTGGACGCTGATCGGCCTTGGAAACGGCGCCGCTTTCGTTTATAGCGTGGTGGCGACGGTTGCGCCGCAAGTATTTCC
>CBHCMF010000157.1:0-10363 GCA_965974465.1 uncultured Noviherbaspirillum sp. | reverse complement strand
TGTCGAATTTTTTGTTGGCAATCGCTGTACTGGCTGCTCTTTATACGTACGGCATTCCTGAGCCGACAACGCGCTTGCGTACTGTCGCTGAAAATACCGTTGCATATCAAGCGGGTTTGCGTGGCGGTGAGTTAATTTCTGCAGTTAATGGCGAACCTATCTATCTCTGGTCTGATTTACGCTGGAAAATAATGCAGCTGGCATTGAGCAAGACACCAGCACAGCTCGATATCCAGCGTGTCAATCCTGCAGTCCCCGAGACCTCGTTGGTAGGGGCCGTAACGATGTCTCTCGACAGTTTGACTACTGAAGATCTGGAGAGGGATTTTCTGGCGAAACTCGGGCTGGATTTGGCGCGTCCGAAGCCTGTGCTTGGAAAAATGGAGCTCGATGGACCAGCGATGCAAGCCGGACTGCAGGAAGGTGATCTGGTGCAGGAAGTGAATGGTATGCCGGTCTCAGACAGCCTTGCCTTTTTCGAGTTGGTGCAATCATCGCCAGGCAAAGCACTCCAGCTCAACGGTATGCGTGGCGGTCAAAAATTTAGTGCTACGGTAACGCCAGAATCGCACCGAGCAAATAACCGGGTAATCGGCCGCATCAAGGTGGAGTTGTCGGTAGCGCCAGAGATGATCATTGCCCGTGATTCGCTGTTCTCAGCCATAGGAAAGGCGTTTATCAAAACTTGGGATATGAGCGTCCTTACCCTCAAAATGCTTGGTAAAATGCTCATTGGCGAGGTTTCGTGGAAAAACATTACGGGTCCTATCACGATCGCCGATTACGCTGGTCAGACGGCTCGTATAGGGATGGTCAGCTATCTAACCTTTATTGCCTTCATCAGTATCAGTCTTGGCGTGATGAACTTGCTCCCCATACCGGTTTTAGATGGGGGGCTTTTACTGTATTATTCGCTGGAACTTTTGACAGGCCGGGCACTTCCCGAACGAGTCGGAGAAATGGCCCAGCGTGCAGGTGTGGGCATCTTGATGGCGCTGATGGCAGTTGCCATCTTCAATGACATTGTTCGGCTCATGTCCTGAGTTCTTGCCGGTCTTATATGGCCCGCCGTCCGGCAAGGACATTGAAAATAAAATAACCGATGAAATTATATTTCGAGCGTCTTCCTCAGCCTTTTTTTTCTCGTCGCCTCATCGCTATTGCTGCATTTGCCTTATGTGCGGGCCATGCACTTGCCGTTGAACCTTTTACAGTCAAAGATATCCGGGTTGAGGGGATACAACGCACTGAAGCAGGAACCGTCTTCAGTTATTTGCCAGTACGCGTTGGAGAAATTTACAACGATGAAAAAGGCGCCGCAGCGATCAAGGCACTGTATGCGACTGGATTCTTCAAGGATGTGCGCATTGAGGTGGAAGGCAATGTGCTCGTTGTCATCGTTGAGGAGCGTCCAGCTATTGCAGGTGTTGACTTTTCAGGCATCAAGGAGTTCGACAAGGAGACGTTGACCAAGGCGCTTAAAGATATTGGTCTTGGCGAATCACGGATTTTCGATAAGGCGCTGGTCGATCGGGCTGAACAAGAGCTGAAACGCCAATACTTGTCTCGTGGCCTTTATGGCGTTCAGATTACAACCACTGTGACACCAGTGGAGCGCAATCGTGTTAACGTCACTTTTGCTGTCGATGAGGGCGAGGTCGCCCGCATCAGGCAAATCAATATTGTCGGGAACAAGGCGTTTTCAGACAGTGAATTACGCGGTCTGCTCAATTTACGCACACCCGGATGGTTTACTTGGTATACGAAAGCGGACCAGTATTCCAAGCAGAAGCTGGCAGGCGATATCGAAACACTGCGCTCCTTCTATCTGAATCGCGGTTATCTTGAGATGCAGGTCGAATCGACCCAAGTATCAATTACTCCCGATAAAAAGGACATCTACATCACCATCAATATTAATGAAGGTGAAAAATTTACAGTCGCCGACGTCAAGCTAGAAGGTGAGATGTTCGGTCGCGAGGCAGAGCTGAAATCGTTGCTGGAACTGAAAAGCGGAGATGTATATTCCGGGGAAAAGCTGACGGAGAGCGTGAAGAAAATTTCCGAACGCCTAGGTGACTTTGGCTATGCATTTGCAAACGTCAATGCCAATCCAGAAGTCAACCGTGAGAAAAGGGAAGTGAGCTTCACGGTCCTGATCGATCCGGGTAAGCGCGTTTATGTGCGACGAATTAATGTCGCCGGCAATACCAAAACACGTGACGAAGTCATCCGCCGTGAATTCCGCCAATTCGAAAATTCCTGGTATGACGGCCAAAAAATCAGGCGGTCACGCGACAACGTAGATCGTCTTGGTTATTTCAACGAAGTCAACATCGAAACGCCCGAAGTGCCAGGGACCACTGATCAGGTTGATGTCAATATGATGGTGGTAGAGAAGCCAACAGGCAACATTATGCTTGGGGCTGGATTTTCGAGTACCGAAAAAATCACGCTGACTGCTTCGATTCAACAAGCGAATGCCTTCGGTAGCGGTAACACGCTTGGAATCGACGTCAACACCAGTAAAAAGAATAAGACGATCGCGTTTTCTCAGTTCAATCCGTATTTTACTGATGATGGCATCAGTCGCGGTTATGAAGTATTTCTGAGGACGAATCGAGCACCGGAAGCGAATATCCTCGACTATCTCGTTGAAACAACCGGTGCCAATATCAAGTTTGGCGTGCCATTCTCCGAAGAGGATAAGGTGTATTTTGGTGTGGGTGTGGAGCGGGCAAAAGTGCATACTTATACTCACCCTACGGACCCAACCAAGAGTGGTAGCCCGGAGGTTTACACAACCTATGTTCGGAACTTTGGGGATGGTGTTGATGCAACAACGACCAGTTTCCCATTAACCGTTGCATGGCAACGCGATAGCCGCGACAGTGCACTGGTGCCGACAGTAGGGCGTTATCAGCGCGTTAACTTTGAATTGGCGCCGGCTGGGGACCTGAAGTATTACCGCGCTGTGTATCAACATCAGTGGTTTCGCCCTACGTTCCGCAACGTCACCCTTGCTTTGAATGGTGAAATTGACTATGGGCAGGGTTTGGGCGGTAAGCCCTTTCCTATATTCAAGAATTTCACCGCAGGTGGTATTGGTTCCGTACGAGGTTATAAGGGGGGGACGCTTGGCCCGCGCTCAGTGAATAATGGTGTCTTGGGTGATGCACTGGGCGGAGCTTCCCGTATTATCGCGAATGCTGAACTCCAGTTCCCGTTTCCTGGATCAGGAAACGATCGTACCTTACGGTGGTTTACCTTCTTTGATGCCGGCAACGTATTCGCGGAAGATGCAAAAATACGAGCGTCTGATCTGCGTTACTCGGCTGGCGTCGGCTTCAGCTGGGTATCACCGATTGGTCCGCTGAAACTGAGTTACGGCATTCCGTTGAACGCTAAATCTGAAGACCAGAAGGAACGCCTCCAGTTCCAGCTTGGTACCGGTTTTTAATCCCATAGTGGCATAATAGTAATTTGATTTGCGGAGAAGGACCTTGAAGTCTCTCATTACAACATCGATATCGTTGACACGTATAGCGCTTTTTGCGGCACTGCTGAGTCCGCTTGCGAGTGTACATGCACAGGATTCCAAAGTTGGTTTCGTTAGCACCGAACGGATATTCCGTGAAGCTGCTCCGGCAAAAGCAGCTCAGGCAAAAATAGAGCAGGAATTTTCGCGGCGCGAGAAGGAACTGCAGGAAATGGCAAGCCGGTTGAAGTCAATGTCGGACAAGCTCGATAAAGATGCAGCAGTACTGTCGGAGTCGGATCGCATCAAGCGGCAGCGTGACTTGACGGACTTGGACAAAGACTTCCAAAGAAAACAACGTGAATTCCGGGAAGATCTGAACCAGCGCCGCAATGAAGAGCTGGCAATCGTTCTTGAGCGTACCAACAAGGTTATCAAGCAGATCGCGGAAACGGAAAAGTACGATATCGTTTTTCAAGAGGCTGTATACGCTAACCACCGCATCGACATTACCGATAAAGTGCTCAAGGCACTCAACGGCAAGTAAATAAGATTTGAAAAGGGCTGTAATGAGCACTCGGCTGGGTAAATTGGTCGAACGCTTGGGAGGCCGACTGACAGGCGATGCCGAGATCGAAATCTCAGGCATCGCGCCATTGGATGCGGCTGACGCGTCACACATCACGTTTCTCTCCAATCCCAAGTTGCGCACGCAAGCGGCGCAAACAAAGGCTGCCGCGTTGATTTTGTCAGCGGCGGATGACTCTGTTATTAGCACAACCTATGCGGGCGCTCGGATTGTGACGGACAATCCCTATGCGTATTTTGCAAGAGCAGCACAGTTTTTTGCTGAGCTTCATGCAATTCCAGTTGTGCCAGGAATTCATTCTATGGCGTGCGTTCATCCTGATGCGCACGTGGCACCGACGGCTTTTATTGGCCCGTATGTGACGGTAGATGCCGGTGCGGAGATTGATGATGGTGCCATCATTGATGCCGGATGCTTTATTGGGCGCGGCGCAAAGGTGGGTGAAGGCACGCATTTCTATGCAAACGTCAATTTTCACGCGGATTGTGTCATCGGCAAGCGAGGCATTATCCATTCCGGTGCCGTGATTGGTGCAGATGGGTTCGGCTTTGCAAGAGAAAACGGTGTCTATATCAAAATCCCGCAAACTGGTTGGGTCGTTATTGGCGATGACGTAGAGATCGGCGCCAATACCACCATCGATCGCGGCGCGCTTGCAGATACGGTGATTGAAGATGGCGTCAAGCTCGACAATCAAATTCAGATTGGCCACAACTGCCATATCGGTGCGCATACAGCGATGGCCGGATGTGTCGGCGTCGCAGGAAGTGCAAAGATCGGCAAATATTGCACGTTTGGTGGCGCCGCAATGGTCCTTGGTCATTTGACCATCGTGGATAATGTCCACATCTCTTCTGGAAGCATGGTGTCGCGTTCTGTTCTAGAGCCTGGTCAATATACGGGTTTCTATCCATTGGCTAAGAACGCTGAATGGGAAAAATCGGCGGCAATCGTGCGCAATTTGGGAACGATGCGTGAGAAAATCCGCGATTTGGAAAAAATAATTAAATCGCTCATCGGAAAAAAGTAATGAAAACCCTCGACATCAATCAAATCAAAGAATACCTTCCACATCGCTATCCCTTGCTTTTGGTGGATCGCGTACTGGAATGGGAGGCCGGGAAGACGATCATCGCGATCAAGAACGTGACGGCAAACGAGGAATTCTTCAATGGCCATTTTCCACATAAGCCGGTAATGCCTGGTGTTCTGATGATTGAAGCAATGGCACAAACTGCCGCCTTGCTGTCTTTTCTCACCATGGGGCAGAAGCCCGATGAAAACAGTGTTGTTTATTTTGTCGGTATCGATGGTGCGCGTTTCAAGCGTCCAGTCGAACCGGGCGACCAACTTAAGATGCAGGTTGACATCCTCCGTACTGCGCGCGGTATCTGGAAATACAAGGCAGTGGCGACTGTCGATGGGCAAGTCGCGGTGGAGGCTGAGCTGATGTGCACCATGCGCAGCGCAACTGATCCCAGTCTGCCAGTGGGGCAGTAATGACAGCCATCCATCCAACTGCGATTGTCGATCCTAACGCGGAACTCGACAGTTCGGTCGAGGTTGGGGCCTATTCGATTATCGGGCCGAATGTAAAGATTGGTGCCGGCACAAAGATCGGTCCGCATGTCGTTATTGACGGACACACCACCATTGGTTGTGATAATCGGTTCTATCAGTTTTCCTCCATCGGCGGTGCGCCACAGGATAAAAAATATGCTGGTGAGCCGACTCAGCTCGAAATCGGGGATCGTAACTTAATCCGTGAATTCTGCACATTCAATCTTGGAACGATGCAGGGGGGGGGAGTTACGCGTCTGGGAAATGACAATTGGATCATGGCTTACGTCCATCTCGCGCATGACGTACAGGTAGGGAACAATACGATTTTTGCGAACAACGCAGCATTGGCTGGGCATGTTGAAATTGGGGATTGGGTAATCCTCGGCGGCTTTTCCAATGTTCACCAGTTTTGCAAGATCGGCGCACATGCGATGCTCGGTATGAGCACTAGCCTGACGCAGGATGTGCCGCCATTCGTGATTTTGAATGGCAATCCTGCAGCTGCTCACGGAATCAATATCGAAGGGCTCAAGCGCCGTGGCTTTTCCCGTGAACAGATCGCGGACATCCGCAGCGCCTACAAACTGATCTATAAGTCCGGGCTTACTCTGGAAGAAGCAAAGGCTGCCTTGGCGAAGGCCGAAGCTGATGCGCCCAATTCCGCTGTTTACCTGCGCATGTTGCGCGAATTTTTGGACGGCACGACGCGTGGTATCGTCCGCTGACCTTTCTATCGCGATGGTGGCTGGAGAGAGTTCCGGCGATCTCCTCGCTAGCAGGTTGTTGTCCGGCTTGCGGCCGCAACTCCCCAGCGCGCATATTCATGGCATTGGTGGGCCGAGGATGGCGGAATATGGCTTTCGCAGTGACTGGCCCATGGAAAAATTGTCGGTGCGGGGCCTGTTTGAAGTTCTCTCACACTATAGGGAAATAAAAGGTATCCAGAATGCTTTGCGTGACAAGCTGCTGAAGGGAAAACCAGCCGCCTTCATCGGCGTCGATGCGCCTGATTTTAACTTTGGACTTGAGGCGCAGTTAAAGCATGCCGGCATTCCAACCATGCATTTCATCAGTCCCTCGATTTGGGCTTGGCGTGGTGGGCGCATCAAGAAAATTGCCAAGGCTGTTTCGCATATGCTGGTAGTGTTTCCATTCGAAGAGGCAATCTATCGCAATGCCGGCATTCCTGTAACTTACGTTGGGTATCCGCTGGCCGAAGTGATTCCGATGGACCCGGATGTCAATGCGGCACGACGTGAACTTGGACTTGGGGAGGATTCGAAGGTTGTTGCTATTCTTCCCGGCAGCCGGATGTCGGAATTGAAATACAACACCGTCGCATTTATCCACGCCGCGCGACTACTGGCGAAAAAAGACTCGTCAATCCGCTTCGTGGTGCCAATGGCAGGAGAAAGGCAGCGGCTTTATTTTTCTGAGTTGGTGACGAAGGCGGGTTTGACAGACGTTTCCATTGAACTGCTTTCCGGACGTTCTCACGTCGCCATCGCTGCGGCCGACGCCGTGCTGGTTGCCTCGGGGACTGCCACGCTTGAGGTGGCGCTCTTCAAGAAACCGATGGTAGTCGCTTACAAAATGATGCGTGCTTCCTGGGAAATCCTTCGACACATGGGATATCAGCCTTGGGTTGGTTTGCCCAACATCCTTGCCCAGGACTTCGTTGTGCCAGAATTATTGCAGGATGCCGCCACACCACAAGCACTCGCTGACGCGCTTTGGACGCAATTAGATGATGATGCTTATCGAGCACGCTTGCGCCAGCGTTTTATTGATATGCACCATTCCTTGCTGCGCAATACGGCCAGGGAAAGTGCGCAAGCGGTGTTGCAGTTAATTGGTCATTCAACACGGGGCGTATGAACAGGAATAACATGAATGTAGACTTGGCGCTATTCGACACTGCTGAAGAGGTGGTTTGTGGCGTTGATGAAGCTGGTCGCGGCCCGCTTGCAGGTGCTGTATATGCGGCAGCGGTGATCCTAGATCCTGCGCGGCCGATAGAGGGGTTGCGTGATTCGAAAAAACTGAGCGAGGCTCGACGCAATGCACTCGCTGAGCAAATCAAGTCAGAAGCGCTTGCATGGTCAATTGCGCATTGTTCAGAAAGTGAGATCGATTCACTTAACATCTTGCAGGCATCAATGCTCGCGATGCGGCGCGCGGTCGAAGGATTGAAACTGACGCCGACATTGGCGCTCATTGATGGTAATCGCTGTCCGGTTATGCCAATCCGCTCAGAAGCCATTATCAAGGGGGACGACAAGGTCCCGGCGATTTCTGCCGCTTCAATTCTGGCCAAGACGGCAAGGGATGCATCGCTCATAGCGCTGCACCAACAATATCCGCATTACGCGTTCGACCAACATAAAGGCTATCCGACGGCGCTACACTTGGAGCGCCTGCGTCTGTATGGTGTATCGCCGGTACATCGAAAATCCTATGCACCGGTACGCGTATTGCTAGATCTTGTTCCTCCTCAGAAAAATATTCAACCCACACATCGTGGACCAGAGAGCGCATGAAAGCCATTTCATCGCGCGAGAACCCGTTATTTAAGGAATTGAAGCAGCTTGCTTCCAGTTCCCAGGCGCGTCGCAAGGCTGGGCGAACGTTGTTGGACGGCGTGCATTTGTGCCAGGCTTATCTAGAGCAGGCTGGGAAGCCGGTCTTGTGCGTAGTGAGTGAAAACTCGCTGGCACATCCTGAAGTATCTGCGATCATCCATGAATGCGAGAAGGCTCATGTGCAATGTATCAGTCTGCCAGAGTCGCTGTATCAAGCCACAAGCCAAGTGGAGCATGGCGTTGGTCTGCTGTTTGTGATTGATACGCCGCGGGTTGCTATGCCGGGTGCTTTGGCTCAGTCTGCTGTGTTAGTGGATAACCTGCAGGATCCAGGAAATCTTGGTTCTATCCTGCGCAGTGCTGCCGCAGCGGGCATTGAATATGTGTTTTGCAGCAAGGGAACAGTATTGGCATGGTCGCCAAAAGTACTGAGAGCCGGAATGGGGGCGCATTTTATTTTGAAGATCGTTGAAAATGTGGATCTTTCTCAGGTGGTACGGGCTATGAAAGGTGTCATTCTCGCGACCAGTTCTCATGCGGAGCAGCATATCTATGACGTTGATTTGACGCAGCCAGTTGGATGGCTATTCGGTCATGAGGGACAGGGAGTGTCAGACGAACTGCTGGAATTGGCAACGCAAAAAGTATCGATTCCCCACCTTGGGGCAGTGGAATCCTTAAATGTGGCTGCTAGTGCTGCTATTTGCCTGTTTGAACAAGTACGACAAAGGACAAAAAAATAAGCTGATCAACCTTGGCAGATAGACTGATTCTTGCTGCATTCTTGGTATATCAAGCCTGGAGCGATGCAACGCTCTTCCAAATCCATGTCCGCAGGCGTTTCCGGCGGCAGAATCCGGTCAAACTGGTATACGCGTCCCTGTATGATGGCATAGCGATAGATTTTGGCATCGCGATAGCTTCCTATAGGCTCCTCAACATGTTCTGGGCGTGAAAAAGTTGGGTGTTGATCAGCGGGCGGCACGGGTTTTTTGCTTGGCAGCAAGCCGAGAGATTCAAGATCAGATTCGACATGGCCTAATCCTTCCTTTAATGCCCAGAAGAAAAAAAGTAGCCCCGCCCATAACACAAGTTCTATCAGCATGAGATCCATGGCTATCTCCTCTTGCGCATTACTTTCTTTATATGCGATAGGGCTTTTGTGTGGAACTAATATAGATTGACTTGTGGCTTTTTGAGTGGGCTTATGTGGAAAATGCTGCAAAGCTTATGCATCGCGGCGCCGTATTTGTACTCGGCTACCGTTTAGCTTAGTATGCGCGCTTATCAGATTTAATCTCCTGAAGGATCATCGTTGCAATTTCCTCAATGGATTTTGCAGTCGATGACATCCATCGAATTCCCTCTCGGCGCATCATCTTTTCCGCCTCGTTCACCTCATATCGACAGTTTTCAATTGACGCATATTTACTGCCGGGCCGGCGTTCGTTTCTGACTTCAGAAAGTCGGTCTGGGGCAATGGAAAGGCCGAAAATTTTCTTTTTGAAGGGTAATAAGCCGCTAGGCAGCTTGCTTCGCTCAAAGTCATCCGGGATGAGTGGATAATTTGCAGCTTTGACGCCGTATTGCATCGCGAGATACAGGCTAGTTGGAGTCTTACCTGAGCGGGATACTCCGACCAGAATGACGTCAGCAGCTGCTAAATTTTGATTCGACTGACCGTCGTCGTGCGCAAGTGAAAAATTAATTGCCTCAATTCGGTTCTTGTAGTCTTCGGAATCTGCAATATTGTGGCTACGCCCAATTGTATGCGTAGATTTTATGCCAAGTTCTTGTTCCAGTGGGTCGACGAAAGTTTGGATAAGGTCCATGTGCATGCCTTTGGACTGCCGTACCACGAATGATAGTTCGGCTTTGACAAGTGTGGAAAACACGATGGGGCGCTTGCCGTCCTGCTCATATGCGTCGTTGATTTCGCGCACAGCTTCATGTGCCTTATCCAGCGTATCAATGAATGGCAAGCGAACCTGTTTGAATCTCAGTTCGAATTGCGTCAGAACTGAGTGACCGAAAGTCTCAGCGGTAATGCCGGTTCCGTCGGAAACAAAAAATACAGTGCGGTTCGCTGGAGGCAGGAGGGGCGCTGGTGAGTCTGGCATAATGTTGAATAAATGAAAGTCATGAAAAACT
>CBHCMF010000156.1:0-10414 GCA_965974465.1 uncultured Noviherbaspirillum sp. | reverse complement strand
TGCAAGACTCCATCGACGTTCAACACGACACGACTGCGCAGGATCAGGACACTGATCTTAACCAGGAGAGCCAGGCCGGCACCGAATCCACGGAATCGAACGGCAGCCTGTCGGCGGGATTCGCCAGGGTACGGGGCGCACAGCCTCACACCGCAAGCGAAACACAGGCCGCAGCGACTGGCGCGGTAGAACAAGATGAAGTGGCATCTGTAACGGACGATGCACAGGAAGAGCAAGGAAATGCGCAAGAGACGGTCACGACCGGCAAGCAGGAAGCCGAAGAGGAAACCTTCCTCGGCATGCCCGCTTCGCAAGTCAAAGCCATCCTTGCCAAGGCAGCCGAGTTCGATCGCCTGAAGGAACAGATGACGCTTGAAAGCCAAAAGATGTATGGCAAGTTCGGCGAGTTCCAGAAGAAGATCAACCAGCTACAGCAGCAGTCCGCAGCAGGACAGCCAGTCAAGGTCACGAAGGATAGTCTGAAGCGCACTCTCTCGGACTACCCGGAGCTTGCCGAAGCGCTCGCCGATGACTTGGGCGAAATCCTCAAGTCACCCGCAAGCGGTTTTGACCAAGCACAGGTCGACACGCTGGTGTCCGAAAAGTTGAGCCAGGAGGTTGCACGCATCAACCAGGCCAACGAACAAAAGCTGCTGGCGTTCGCGCACCGGGATTACAAGCAAGTCCTCACCAGTGACGACTTCAAAATCTGGCGCGGCACGCTGCCGGCCGACGTACAGCAAGCCCTAGACAGCACGTGGGATGCAACCTTCGTCGCCGATGCCATCACCGAGTTCAAATCCTGGAAGCAGAAGTCTGTGGCCGATGCCGAGGCAGCAAAAACGCGCCGCACCAAGCGCCTGGAAAACGCGGTCGTCCCGAACGGGGCACCGAGCCAGGGCGCAGCAAAAATCCCAGACCACACAGGACTATCGGCCGGATTCAACAGGGTCCGCAAGAAGTTCTAACTTAAGGAACAATCATGGCAACTCAAAAATACTCGACCCAGGCGGGTCGGATCAACGAAATCAAGGGCGAGATGATCGCCCATGCAATGCCCTTCGAAGTGCTGGCCCTCGGCTGCACGATGAAGCCGATGCCTAAAAAGCAGGGCGACAACATCACCTATCGCCGCCGCCTGCCGTACGGCGCGACCACCACCAACGCGAACACGATTAACCGTTGGTCGGTTACCGCTGCCGCGCACGTAGTCACTGAAGGCGTGACGCCGACGGCGGAAACGATCACCTATCAGGATGTCTCGGTGACGATCCAGCAATACGGTTGCCTGTACAGCTACAGCGACAAGGCTGCACTTCTGTACGAAGATGACATCCCGGAAGACCAAAAGATCGAATGCGGCGAGCGCATGGGCCTGGTGCGCGAGATGATCCGCTTCGGTTCGATGAAGGCTTGCACCAACGCGCACTATGCCGGCGGCACCTCGCGCGCCACCGTCGATGAGCCGGTGACGCTGAACCTGCTGCGCCACATCGCAAAGGGTCTGCTGGCGAACCACGCCGCGATGAAGAATAAAATCATCGCGCCGAGCGCCGATTACGACACCAGCGCAATCGAAGCCGGCTTCCTGGTGTTCTGCCATACCGACTGCGAAGGCGACATCCGCGACCTGCCGGGCTTCGTTCCGGTCGCGAAGTACGCAAACAAGCCGTCGATCAACGAAAACGAGATCGGTTCTTGCGAGCGCTTCCGTTTCATCGTGTCGCCGGAACTGGCTTCTTACGCCGATTCCGGCGCCGCCGTCGGCTCGACCGATCTGTATTCGACCACCGGCAGCAACATCGACGTCTACCCGATGATTGTGGTTGGCGCCGATGGCGCGTTCGACGTAGCGCTGCGCGGCGAGAATAGCGTGGACGTGAAGCACATCCCGCACACGCAGCTCGACAAGTCCGATCCGCTGGGCCAGCGCGGCTATGTGGGCGCTACCTTCTGGTCGGCGGTCCTGGTCGCCAACAACGGATGGATGGCGGTAGCCGAAGTCGGCACCACCAACACCGGCAACTAATCGATAGGGCCGCCAATCACGGCGGCCCGCTCACTACATAAGGAATCATCATGGAATCTTCCGCTCTGTACGGCAGCAACTGCTGCCTGTCCTCCGGCCTGCTGACCGCAACCGGTGGCGAAACGGTGTATGACACCACGGTCACCATTGACTATGTGCTGGATGGCGTCATTGCCAGCAAGACCGCCGTCACCGATGGCACCACACCGACCACGGATTACGTGACTGGCAGCGCCATCACGCTGACCGCATCGCAAGCGCGTATGGTCGTCTGGGGTCTGATCTCCGGTGGCACCGTCAAGGTGATCGCTGGCGACGTGGTTTCCTGGGATGGCACTGCATTTAGCGTGCCTCCGCCGTTCCCGGCGATCCCGGACGGCTTTGTGCCGTTCGCCACCCAGCTACTGAAAGCGGCATCGACTGCGGGAACTATCACGTTTGGCTCGTCGAACTGGAATGCTACCGGCTTCACCAATTCGATCAAGAACGTGGCATGGCTGCCAGCACGTCCGCGCACCGCGTAATTCCTGAGTAATCCCACAACGAAAGCGGCCTCTACGGAGGCCGCGCCCACTTAAGGAAATCATCATGAAGCTCTGGCAAAAACTCACCAATGTCATCGTCGACAAGACGCTGACCGTCAAGCCCCGTGCCAAAATCGTCATGGAGTCCGGTTCGACCTTCGAGGTCAACGGCACCGCGCTCGATCTGACCGAACTGGCATCCCTCAATGACTTGTCCGCCACCGATCTGGCCAAGATCGACGGCATCACCGACGGCACGGGCGCCGCCAGCAAGGCGCTAGTGCTGGATTCGTCCGGCAATGTCGCGATGCCCGATAACGGCCTGATCGGCCTGTCGCGCGCTTCTGTTGCCGCTGCCGGCACCACGGCGGCGGATGCCACCGCGATGACCGATCAGGTCAATGCGGTCACTGCATCGGACAACGCCAAGGGTGTCGCGCTGCCCGCAGCGGCCACCACGACCGGCCCGATCTGGGTCATCAACACGGTTGCCAATGCCTCGCTGCTGGTGTACCCGGTCAACGGCGGTAACGACAACATCAACGGCCTGGCAGAAGACGCGGCGTTCACGCTGGCACCAGGAGAGTCGGCGGTATTCGTCCCAACCTCTGCCACACAGTGGTACACGCCGGATAGCGCTGGTGTGAAGGCCAAGGAATTGACCGGCACCTACACAGTGACGGCGGCGGAAAACGGCACCACCTATTACCTGAACTCCGGTACGGAATTTGTGACCACGTTGCCGGCCCCGTTCCTCGGTGCTAGCTACAAGTTCATCGTCAAGGCAGCCCCGTCCGGTGCCAGCTATACCGTCGTAACCAATGGCTCTTCCAACATCATCAAGGGCATGCAGAACAGCGCGGCCGGCGATGCTGGCGACACCGGCACCGCTGACGACACCATCAGCTTTGTCGATGGTCAAGCGCTTGCTGGTGACATGGTGGAACTGGAAAGCGATGGCACTAGCTGGTTTGCGTTTGCGCGCAGCCGTGTTGCAGCTGGCATTACCTTCACGCAGGCATCTGCCTAATCGAGCAATAGCCTCATAACCAGGCCCTCTTCGGAGGGCTTTTCTTTTTCAGGAGTGAATATGTCCAAAACCATCGATACCCGCGTGACCAACGTTGCCCCGCAAAAGATTCTTGAACCGATGGAAATGCAGATCGGCCAGGATGCCGAACGTCGCATGAAGTCTACCGGCCCGGCGCGCGAGGCGCTCGATCCCGCTTATATTCAGGTTGTCGATCGTCCGGTCGACGAGGAAAAGCTGGCGATGCTGGCATTCATGGAAGAGCCGGTAACCGTGCATATCCATACCACTTCCGACCCGATCGCCGACCAGGTGTTCGAGATTTTCAACAATGGCCAGCGTGAAGTGTTCAAGCGCGGCGAAACCAAGACCGTCAAGCGTAAATTCGTCAACGAACTGGCGACACGCAAGACCACCACGTTCACGCAGCAGCGCCGGCAGAATGTGCTGGGCGTATGGGAAGACTTCCAGGTGCCGCATACCGCGCTGCGCTATCCGTTCTCGGTCACGCATGATGCGCATCCGCGCGGTGCCGACTGGCTGCGCGCCACCCTGGCTCAACCATAATAGGGCAGGTCGATGTCTACATTCTTGGAACTGTGCCAGGAGTTGCGCGAGCAAGCCGGCATCTCCGGCAGCGGGCCAACTTCGGTCACCGGGCAGACTGGCGAAATGCTGCGCATCGTCAATTGGATCAAAAAGGCGTACCAGAAAATCCAAAACCTGCATCAGGATTGGAATTTCCTGCGTAACGACTTCTCGTTCCAGACCATCGCCAGCACATCGACCTATACCACGACGGCAGTCAGCTTGACCGAACATGGCGCATGGAAAACCGACAGTTTGCGCTGTTACCTGACGTCGGCCGGCGTGTCAGATGAGCAGTGGCTGGTCTACTACCCATGGGAAGAGTTCCGCGATATCTACCTGTTCGGCGACCTGCGCAGTTCTGCTGGCCGTCCGCATTCGTTCTCGGTCAAGCCGGACCAGTCGCTGATCTTCTATCCGGTGCCGGATGCGGCTTACACCGTGGTGGGCGAATACTTCAAGAAGGCGCAGGAATTGTCAGCCAACAGTGATGAGCCGCTCATTCCTGAACAGTACCAAGACGCGATCATGTGGCGTGCGCTGATGTTCTATGCGACCTACGAGAGCGCGCCGGAACTGTTTGCCGAAGGGCAGGCAGAATATCGCCGCGTGATCGCTGAGATGCGCTTGCGCGAGCTGCCGCCGATCGGCATGGGAGGTCCGCTTGCGTAACCTTCCTGATGTCCGCGTCGACACCGAGTACACGAAGTTCTTCGGTGGGCTTGACCTCGTTTCCCCCGTGCTGTCGATTCGCCCCGGCTTTGCGCTGGAGGCGATGAACTACGAACCAGGTGTGTATGGCGGCTACAAGCGCATCGACGGCTATGAGCGATTCGACGGCCGCACCTCGCCCTCGTCCGCTACGTATTACTACGCAACGTTCACGCCGACGACCACTGACCCGGCCGTGGGTGACACGCTGACGCAAGGCGCGGTCACGGCTGTGGTGGCCTATGTCGCCGATGGTGCGATGGCGTTGACCAAGCTGGCCGGCGGCACGCTCGCGGCAGGCGCCTATACCGGCGGCGGGGGCGGGACTTTTACGAATGTGCCGCAACAGCTTGGTTACTCGACCGGCTATCTCGATGCGGTGGCGCTCAATGCGACCGCCGATATCTACAGGTCAGACATTACTGCGGTCCCCGGTTCCGGCTCGATCCTCGGCGTCTGGATGTATAACGGCACGGTCTATGCATTCCGTAACAATGTTGGCGCCACGGCGGCGGCGATGTACAAATCTACCGCATCGGGCTGGTCGGCGGTGGCACTCGGGCGCGAAGTCGCGTTCACGTCCGGCGGCACCTATGTCATCGCTGAAGGCAACACGATCACCGGGGCGACGTCTGGCGCCACGGCGGTCATCACGCGCGTGGTGCTGACTAGCGGTTCCTGGGCAGGCGGCGATGCGGCTGGTTACCTGGTGTTCGCTTCTCAGACCGGCACTTTCCAGTCCGAGAACCTTAACGTTGGCGCCAACCTGAACGTGGCGACCATTGCCGGCAACAGTTCGGCAATCACACTCTCCCCGTCCGGGCGCTATGAGTTCGTCAACTACAACTTCAGCGGCAGCACGTCCACGTTCCGCATGTACGGCTGCGATGGCGTCAATACCGCGTTCGAGTTCGACGGCACGGTATTCGTGAAGATCCGCACCGGCATGACGACCGACACGCCGAACTACATTGCCGCGCATAAGAAAAAGCTGTTCCTGGCGTTCAAGGGATCGCTGCAGAACTCCAGCGACAACAGCCCCTATGTCTGGTCGGTCGTGACCGGCGCCAACGAGATAGGCATGGGCGACGACATCACCGGCCTTTTGGTGCAACCGGGCGACGTGCTGGCGATCTTCACGCGTAACAGTACCTGGCAGCTAGTCGGCTCAACGGTGGCCAGCTTCGTGCTGTCGCCAATTTCGCCGGAAGCCGGCGCGATCGCGCGCACCGCGCAGAATATCGGCGTGGCCTATGCGCTGGATGACCGCGGCATCCTGCAGGTCACGCGCACCGAGGCATACGGCAACTTCAACCATACGACGGTCAGCCGATTGGCGCAGCCGGTCATCGACACGCTGCGCAGCAAGGTCGTGGCGTCCACCGTCTACAAGTCGCGCAACCAGTACCGGCTATTCGGCAATGACGGAACCGGCATCATCATGACCGTCGAGGGCGGCAAGGTCATCGGCATCACGGAATTCGCGTATCCGGTGAACGTAACTTGCGCCTGTTCCGGCGAGGACTCGACCGGGAAGGATGTTATTTTCTTCGGCGACGATGACGGCTATGTGTACCAGGCCGACAAGGGCAGCAGCTTCGACGGCGAGGCCATTGAAGCGTACCTGCGCATGGCCTTCAACAGCACGCGCTCGCCGCGCTACCGCAAGCGCTACCGCAAGATCGCGCTGGAGATGAGCGCAATCGGCTATTCGTCGATCCGCTGCCAGCCTGAATTCACCTACGGCGATGAGGATGTGGCATCACACGCGACGCAGGATGTCACGGTGCAGGGTTCAGGCGGCTATTACGACGTCGATAACTGGAATGAGATTTTCTACGACGCGCGCGTGGTGTCCAGTCCCGAATTCTCGATCAGCGGCACGGGCCTGAGCATGTCCACCATTTTCTACAGCAATACCGATCTCGATTTGGGCCACACGCTGCAGGGCGCGATCATCCACTACACGATCCGCAGGCTTTCACGATAAAGAGAAATCATGAGCAACCTCTACTACACCAGCCCATCCGATGTCGCCGCATTGACCAAGGTGCGCGCCTCCGACCTGAACAATGTCGATGCCGCCGTGGATTCGGCCTTCGACAAGCTGCCGACCGAGACGAACATCAAGCAGGGAAAGGTCAACTATGCGGTGACAGGCGGATCGGCCGATGCCTATACCGTCTCTCTGCCGCACGCGCCAGCCAGCTACACCGATGGCCTATTGGTGGAAGCTTACATCCATGCGACCAATACCGGCGCATCGACGATCAATGTCAACAGCCTTGGCGTCAAGAGCATCAAGCTGCAGAACGGGGACACTCCGGCCGCTGGCGACCTGCAGAAGTTCGTCACATTACGCTACAGTACGACGACCGGATTTTTCCACGCTACAGGAAACGCGGTTACCGCTGCCGCATCAGCCGCCACAAGCGCAGCGGCAGCGGCAGCGTCGCAAAGCGCGGCCGCGTCAAGCGCAAGCTCTGCATCGTCATCTGCCACTTCGGCGAGCGCAAGCGCAACGTCGGCAGCGCTGGCGGCAGCGTCCTTAAACATGCCGATCATTGCTGGCGTTGCCGATGCCACTAAGGTAGTGGCGGTAAATGCCGCTGGCACGGCTTACGAATTGAGCAATCAAAATCACGCAACAAAAATTTACATGGCCAATAACTTCGGAGGTTTCTGATGGCTGCCAACACTCAACCTATTTTCCCATTGACCCCGAACATCGGGGCAATGAATGCCCTGTTGTCGACAGCGATGACCAATACCAAAGCCTATGACGGCACAGAGGCTGCTGGTACGGCGATGGTGCTGGTTGCAACTGCTGGCGCGAATGGCTCGCGCTTCGATGCGCTGCAAGTGCAGTTCGCGAGCACCAACGGCGCGACCGCATCCGGCACCACATCCGCGACTGTGGTTCGGTTCTGGGCGAACAATGGCAGCGCAAACACCACAGCGACGAACAATCAACTTCTCGGTGAGATCGCCGTTGCAGCGCAAACCGTGACGGCACTAGCGACAGGGACCAATCCTGTCTACACGCTCACGCTGAACAAATCGCTACCCGCAGGGTACAAGATTTATGCGGGTACGACGGTCGCTGTTGGCGGTACGAACTGCGCGCTGCTTGTTTCTGCAACTGGTGGAGATTACTAATCATGGGTAACGTATTCCAACCGACGAACGACGCACCGGCCAACAAAGGCACGTACGGGTTCCCGCTTCCACCGAATGCCGCTACTCGCGTGGCGCCGCCCGAGTGGAAGAGTTACAAGCTGATCACTGCGACAACCTCTAGCGAGACTGTGCCGCAAAACGTCTATCAGATCCTCGCCATGGTGTGGGGCGGCGGCGGCAATGGTGTCGGCGCAAATCCCGGAGGTGGTGGCGGCGGTGGTGGCTTCGCGATGGGGATTATTGACGTAGTCCCTGGGCAGCTACTCCCAACCATCACCGTTGGCGCTGCAGGTGGAACATCCTCCGTCGGCACACTACTATCCGCAACCGGAGGCTCGAACGGCAGCTCCGGAACTGGCGGCGCTGGTGGTGCCGGTACTGCAAGCGCAACTCTACGTGGGGCTTTTACTGCCAGCGGCGGCGCGGGGGGCACAGCTACTACTGGAGGTAGAGCGGGAGGTGGTGGCAGTGGTTCTCCTTATGGTACTGGAGGCGCTGGGGGCAACGTTACAGACAGTGGCAGCTCAGGAGGTGGCGGCGGTGGTTGGGGAGGGGCTGGCGGTTCTGTTAACTTAGCAGGGAGTGCAGCTTCTGGAGGAGGTGGGGGGTTATTTGCTGGAGGAAGTTCTACAGTTACATCCGTTGCTGGTAGCGGTGGAGGTACTGCGAGTGCTGGATCTTCTGTCTCTACCACTTTGGGCGCAAATGGAGGCACAGGAGGGACAGGTGGGCGAGGGGCTATAAACTCCACAACACCGGCTATTGTCCCTGCAGAGAACGGTGCTGGTTTTGGCAGTTTCCTCTCTATCCCATCAAAATCCTTGCAAGGTAACGGTGGTGGCGCTGGGGTTGCAGCAAACACACTATCAGGCGGTAACGGTGGTCCTGGCGGTGGTGGAGGCGGTGGCGTCGGTGGTTCTGGAGGCACTGGTGGGATTGGCGGCGGCGGCGGCGGGGCTTCGTCTTCTTCCGGAGGAGGATCAGGAGGATTCGGTGG
The DNA here is from genome assembly GCA_965974465.1 of uncultured Noviherbaspirillum sp. GTDB lineage: Bacteria > Pseudomonadota > Gammaproteobacteria > Burkholderiales > Burkholderiaceae_D > Noviherbaspirillum. The sequence continues at coordinate 1,355 of CBHCMF010000156.1, read as the reverse complement.
TGGTGGTGGTGGTTGCAACAGTGGTGTTGGCGGCGCTGGAGGTCTTGGTGGTGGCGGTGGTGGTGCCGGTGGTAGCGCAAGCACAGGCGGCGTCGGGGCCGTAATTCTCTTCTGGACGGAGGGCTATTAATCATGAAATACGCACGCATCATCAACAATGTGGCGCAGGAAGTCATCGACTTCAGCCCCGAAGGCCGTTTTCATCCGGACGTGGCCGCTCTGTTCGTACCCGTACCGGATGAGGTGAATCAAGGTGCTATTCGTGACGCTGAAGGCAATTGGACGCCTTATGTCGCGCCAGCTCCGGTTGTGGTTGAGCCTGTGCGCATGATCAGTTCGGACGAGGTTCGCAAGTCGCTGACGTTATCCGAGCGGGTCAAATGGGACAACGGCAGCATGCCGGAAATCGTGACCGCGAAAATCGAGTTCTCGCAGCCGCGCACCGTCGAAGAGGCTCAGTCGGTTCTTGATTTCCTCGTTGCGTGCAGTGCCATTTCTGTTGAATCAGCCGCAAATATCATTGCGTAAAAACCAATGCATGCCGCCTTCGGGCGGTTTGTTATTTTCAGGGAGTTGGGAATGTGGATTGCCCTTTACCCATTCATGGCCGCGCTCGACGTATTTGCCGCGCTGTTTTCGATGGCGTTCGTCAACTGGTGGGCACCGCTGTTTGCGGTCTCCGGCACGGTGTGCGATGCAGGCGTGTGCCGGCCTGGCGTGAGGTTGCCGCACTGGCTGGCGTGGTTCGACACCTTCGACGCCGACATCGACACCGGCAACCGGGACCGGTACGGCGACAAGGGATATTGGGGCCGCGTGCTCTGGCTGTACCGGAATCATGCCTACGGCTTCGGTTACTGGGCGCTAGGTGCCTGGTTTGCGCGCAGTGATTGGCGTGTGGCCAGGTATGAGCCGGGCGAGCGATTTACCTTCATCGCCGTGAGCAAAGACGGCAAGTTTAACGTGCATGTGGTTCGCTTCGGCATCCGCTTCAAGCTGGGATGGAAAGCCTGGAACTACTACGACCATGAAAATGGCGCATGGAAAGAAGTTCCTTGGGGGCCGGAATGGCGCGTCCCGTTCACGTTCTCGATTTCGCTTTCCCGCTGATCCGGTTTTTGTAGGAGGGAAATTAGTTGCTTGGTATCATTACACAAACATTGATGGGATAGGCCATGGCAGCAAATCAGTCGACAGTTGACACGATAAAGAGTTGGTACGAGGGCAAACTTGGCCGCCCGGCTGACCAAGCCGGGTTGGACTATTGGGCCAACATGGCCAGCACAAAAGGGGACATCAGCAGTCTCCAGAATGATTTCCTGTATGCGGCAAAGCAAAACGGGGAAAGCATCAAA